>DATHSI010000113.1:0-9083 GCA_035464315.1 Candidatus Sulfomarinibacteraceae bacterium | reverse complement strand
GGGATCGACCTGGCCATTGAGTATCAGATCGACGAGGGAGTGGGCAACCGGCTGATGGCTAAATTTCGCCAGGCGGAGATCCCGGTGATCGCCGTGGATATTCCCATGGTGGGCGCCAGCTTCTTCGGTGCGGACAACTATCGCACGGGGCACGCGGCGGGCGTGGCGCTGGGCAAGTGGGTCGACGACCATTGGGATGGCGAGGTGGACCGCATGATCGTGCTGGAGGAGCCGCGCGCGGGCGCGCAGCCGGCGGCGCGCATTCAGGGGCAGATAGACGGATTCCAGGAGGTGTTGGGCGAGCTGCCCGAGGCGCTGTTCAAATACCTGGACGGGGGCAACACGCGCCACATAAGCGAGGAACGGACGCGCGCGGTGCTGGCGCAATGGCCGGAGCAGCACTGTATTGCCGTGCTCTGTTTCAACGACGACAACGCGCTGGGCGCGCTGGACGCGGCGCGCAGCCTGGGGCGCGAGGAGCATGTGGCCATTGTGGGCCAGGGGGCGGACAGCAGCCTGCGCCCGGAGATCCGGCGGCGCAACTCGCGCATCATCGGCTCCACGTCTTTTATGCCGGAACAGTATGGGGAGGCGCTGGTGGAGATGGCGCTGAAGATTTTGCGCGGCGAGCCGGTGCCGCCGGCCGATTACATTGAACACGTCTTTATCAACGCTGATAACATTGATTTGTTTTATCCGGAAAATGAGTAGCAGGCGGGGTGTTTCAAGTCAATTGGACAGAACAAACGTTTCACAGAGGGCCACGGAGAACGGCCCGACGAGGGGCGGCCTGAAAGGGGCTGAAGAGAACTACGGAGCAGCAGTGAAACGCAACCGTGACCAGGAGGAGGCAGACATATGGCACAGAATGACGGGGGAAAGGCAAGAGTAGGCGTTTTTGGCATCGGGCTGGCGGCTTATTGGCCGCAGTTCGAGGGGCTGAAGGAGCGGCTGGAGGGGTACCAGCAGGACGTGGAAGCGCGGCTGCAGGAGATGGGCGCGCAGGTGGTGTCGGCGGGGCTGGTGGACACGGCGCCGGCGGCGAAGGAAGCGGGCGACCTTTTCGCGCGGGAGAACGTGGACCTCATGATCTGTTACGTGGGCACGTATGCCACGTCCTCGCAGGTGCTGCCCGCGGTGCAGCGGCGGCGGGCGCCGGTGCTGGTGCTGAACCTGCAACCGTCGCCGGCGCTGGATTACCCCAACACGGACACGGGGGAGTGGCTGGCCCATTGCAGCGCCTGCTGCGTGCCGGAGATTTCGAATGCCTTCACGCGCAGCAACGTGGCTTTCAACGTGGTGTCGGGCCTGCTTTATCCGGCCGACGGCGGTGCGGGGCGCTATCACACGCGCGCCTGGGAGGAGGTTGAGCAGTGGGTGCAGGCGGCGACCGTCATGCGCCAGCTCAATTACAGCCGCATCGGGTTCCTGGGCCACACCTATCCGGGCATGCTGGATATGTACTCCGATTTTACCATGCACCACGCGCAGCTGGGCACGCACGTGGAGGTGCTGGAGATTGATGACCTGCACGAGCGCGTGCAGGCGGCGACGGAGGAGGAGATCACGGCCAAGGTGGCGGAGATTGAAGAGACGTTTACCATCGCCGATCCGGGTCGGGACAAGATTTCGATGCCGGTGACGGACGAGGCGCTGCAGTGGTCCGCGCGGGTGGCGGTGGGCCTGGACCGGCTGGTGTCCGATTTCGATCTGAACGGGCTGACTTACTACTACCGCGGGCTGGACGGCAACGCCAACGAGGAGTTGGGCGCCAACCTGATCGTGGGCAACTCGCTGCTGACGGCGCGCGGCGTGCCGGCGTCGGGCGAGGGGGACCTGAAGACGTGTATGGCAATGTTGATTATGGATCGACTGGGCGCGGGCGGCTCTTACACGGAGTTCTACGCCATGGATTTTGTGGATGAATTTGTGCTGATGGGCCACGATGGGCCGGGGCACGTGGCGATCAGCGACCAGAAGCCGCTGCTGCGCGGCCTGGGCCTGTTCCACGGCAAGCGGGGCTACGGCCTGTCGGTGGAGTTTAACGTGAAGACGGGGCCGGTGACGATTCTGGGCATGACGCAGACGGCGGACGGGCGGCTGAAGATGCTGGCGGCGGAGGGCGAGTCGCTGCCCGGCCCGCGGCTGGAGATCGGCAACACCAATTCGCGCCTGCGCTTTGGCCTGGACCCGGCGGAATTCATGAACCGCTGGTCGCAAGAAGGGCCGACGCACCATTGCGCGCTGGGCGTGGGACATCAGGTGGGGCGCATCCGGAAGCTGGCGCGGTTGATGGGGCTGGAGTTGGTGGTGGTGGGGTGAGGGTTCAGGGATGTGAGAAATCCGATTTTTCAAAAAAATCGGATTTCTGGTCGCGGATAGGCGCCTCCGGCGGTCAGTGGTCGGCGGTCTGGCCCAGGGCCTGGAGGACGGCTTTGAGGATGAGTTGTTGGCCGTCAGGGCTGGGGTGCAGGCCGTCGAGGTAGAGAGCGGGGTCGGGGGTGGGGGTGAACGCAGCCATGAGGTCGACGGAGGGGATGTGGTGTTCGGCGGCGAGGGTGCGCGCGATGGCGGCGAAGGCCTGCAAGTTGGCGTTGTCCCAGCTTAGCTGCATGGCCTGAAGATCGGGATTTTCGGCGAGGACGGCGGGGACCACGGGCGTGGGGGTCAGCAGGATGACGCGGGCGTCCTGGGCCTGGAAGGCATCGACCATGGCGCACAGGTTGGCCTCGTACTCCGCGGCGGAGACGAGGGTTTTGGCCTGGGGGTCGCCGAACTGCTTGCAGTCGTTGACGCCGTACTTGATGAAGACCCACTGCGGGCGGCGAGGCAGGTGTTGGGTGAAGGTTTCTTCCAGGCCGTGGGTGGAGGTGTAACCGGACTGGGCGCCGTTGATGACGGTGATGTCCTTTCCTTCGTGGTGCGCGGCGATCATGCTCTGCAGGAGGCGGGCGTAGCTGTAGAGGTAGGTGGTGATGGAGTCGCCCAGAAAGAGGACGGTGTCGCCGGGGGCCAGGGGCCAGGCGTCGAACGCGGCGTGCATTTCCTCTTGCGCCAGAAGCCGCTGGGCGACGGCCTGCACCTGGGTCTGGACGGCCTGGCGATAGGTGGCGACGGTGGCGGCGTCGGCCCCGAAGATGGCGGCCTGGGCGGCGGGCGGCACTTCCAGGCCCTGGGCGGCGGGGACGTTGTGCAGGTTGAAGTCGATGAGGAAGGTGGCGCCGGCGGGGAGTTGTTTATTCATGGTGTAAATAGTGTAATGGAATTTAATGGTGGTGTCGACGGGGTGATTCAAAAATTCGCGCCGGTGGTCGCTGCCGGTTAAAAGATTCGGTTGAAAAACTTGGTTGCTGCAGAATGATAAGAGGGAACAAAAAAAGAGTAGCAGCAGGCAGGAAAGAAACCAAATGTCACTACAAGAGGATTGCTGGCGAGAAGAGATACCGGCTGAGGTAGCGTAGATAGGGGAGGCGCTCCTGGAGAAGGATGACCCGTATGGGCGTTCAAAAATCGGCCGGCCGCCCCCTACCGCAAACCGTCGAACAGATCCGTTTCCAGCTTGCGCCCACCGTTGACCAGGCTGAACACGCGGTAGAAGGTCGGCGCGCTCCACAGGCGGCGCTGCCCCTCCGGCGCGTCCCGCAGCGCTTCATAAGCCTGCAACTGCGAGCGGTGACAGGCCAGCGCCTGCCACACCGCCTGCCAGTGAGCCGAGGTATCCACCCGCGTGGTGACCGACCAGGCGGGCCAGGCCACCGCTTGCCGCTCGTCGTTGCCCGCGCCCACAGCGGCGCGGTACAGGTCCACCAGCGGCGGCGTATTGGCCATGTAGTACAGTTTGGAAACCTGGTGTGAGGGCCAGCCGTTGCTGCTGGCATAGGCCGGGTTGGCCGCGGCGACCACCGCAGCGGTGGTGAACTGGCAGATGGCCACGTGGTCGGGATGGCCGTAGGAACCGTAGGGATCGAACGTCACCACCACCTGGGGCCGCATGCGTCGCAAATGGCCCACGATCTGGCCGATGGCTCCCGCCGGAGACGCCTGGTCCAGCTCCCCGTGCGCATAATTGAGCAAAACCACGTCCTGCAGGCCCAGCACCCGCGCCGCCTCGCGCAACTCCTGCTCGCGCAGGCGCGCCAGCGCCCGCTGCCCGGGATAGGCCTCCGCATCGCCAGGCCACGCGCCTTCCCCCCGCGTGGCCGTGATCACATACGTTTCCACGCCCTCGGCCGCGTAACGGGCCAGAATGCCACCCGCATTCAACGTCTCGTCGTCAGGATGGGCCAGAACACACGCCAGTCTCAGAGGGCCGTTCATCGCTCGCTCCTAACGAAACTTGCCGGCGGGGGATCCGGCTCCCGGCGCGTGGGCCGGGAGCCGCGCCCCCCGCTAAACGTTACATCACTCGGTAACAGTCACTGTCATGGCCATGCCGCCGCCGTCGGCAGTGCCGTGCAGCGTGCAATAGACGATGTATTCACCCGGTGTGTCAAAGGTCAGCGACGCTTCCTCGCCCGGACCGTAGAGGCCCGTGTCCTGGCTGCCGTCGCCCAGCGTGGCCGAGTGATCCACCTGGTCCTGGTTCACGAAAGTGACAGTCGTCCCCGCAGGGATCGTCAGGTCGCCCGGCTCATAGTCGAAGTCAACCATATCCACCACGACCGCGTCCGGCGCCTCACCCTCGTCGGCGTCGTCCGCATCCTCATCAGACTCTTCGGCCGGTGCGGCCTCTTCCGAGACGGTCGGCGGCTGAGCGCCGGCGGCGAAGAATTCGAAGGCGCCCGCGTTAAAGGCGTGCTCGTACGCGGTGTCGATGCCGCCCTCGCCGGGGATAGGCGCAATGGCGCCGTCCCCGTCAATGTCCTCGCCCTGCACCATCGTCCCCAGTAGCTCGCTCAACTGGTCGGCCACCGGCTGCGCCTCCGCCGCAGAGTCGGCGGAAATGACGCGCACAGCCTGCTCGATGGACGCTTCCAGCCAGGAGAGGGCATTGTCGCTGCTGATGACCACGTGCTCCGCGTGCAGCTGCACTTCGTCGGTCGCGCCCTCCGCCTCCGCGGCGAACTGCGCGTGCTGTTTGGCCCCGTTCAGATAGAGCCGCACGCCGAAGCCGTCGCCGGGATTCTGCGCCACGCCGTCGCCGTCCAGGTCGCCAAACACGTCGCCGTTCTCGCCGTCCAGGATGTTCACCACGTGCTCCGCGTGGCGCTGGGCCTCCGCCAGGTCATCCTCCGCCAGCGATTCTTGCAGAAAACCGGCGTGCTCCTGCGCCAGCGCCGCCTGTTCCTGCGCGCCGATGAGGAAACCAATCTCGTCGGGGTTCTGCGGGAACTGGAAATTAACGTGGCGCACGTGCAGCAGAGACTCCGCAGGTACCACGCCCTCATAGACAATGGGGCCGATCTCGCCGCTGTCCACCCCATCCGGCTCCACGCTGATGATGGCGCTGCTGTAATTGCCCAGCAGGTTGGTGTCCACGGCGCCGGCGTAGGTCCCGCTGCCCTCAACGTCGATAGCGCCCAGGTTCAGAGCATTGAAGCTTTCGTCCAGGAGCCACAGCTCGTAGTGGCTGCCCTCCGGCGGCGACTCAATGCCGTCCAGGAGCAATTCGAAAGCGCCGCTGCGCACGTCTCCATCGTCGCGGAAACGCAACAGGCCTACCCGTTCCCGCGCCGGCTCTTCATCCACCGGCTCGGCCGTCGGTTCCTCCTCCGGCTCTTCTGTCGGAACTTCGGTGGGCGCTTCCGTGGGCGGTGGCGCTTCCGTCGCTTCTTCCTCCGGCTCTTCCGCCGCCGGCTCCTCAGCCACAGGCGCTTCCGTGGGCGCTTCCGCCGGCACCTCCTGGCCGCCACAGGCCGCGAGCGCCAGCATCAGTGTGAGTAAGAGGATAAACAAAGTTCTTCTCAAAGTCATACAATCTCCTTTCGCATATCGGTTCTTTCACATTGGCCGTGGAAAAGGTGGCCTCACTAGAACAGTCGTCTGAGGCCCGCTTTTGTCACGGAGAACCGTCCGTCAGGACGCCAATGGCGCCCATATATTGCGCGTGTTGGTAAGCAGTAAAAATGCCCCCCTCATCAGGCGCGATCACCCCGTCGCCGTTCTCGTCTTCGCCGTCGAGCAACAACTGGCTATAGCGCGCCAACGTCTCCACCTGCGGGCCGATGTCGCCCACACTCTGGCTGTCCAGGATTTGCAGCGCCGCCTCGCGCACCGTCGTGGCCCACGCCAGCGCATTGTCGCTGGCCAGGATCACGTGCTCCGCGTGCGTGCTGATGGCCCGCGTGGCGCTCTCACTGCCGCCGGCGCCCACCGCCGAGGCGCGCATCGCCTGCACATAGGGAATGACGCCAAAGCCGTCGCCCGGATTCTGGATGCCGTGCGCGCCGTCGCCGTCGCCGAAAAACTCACCCTGTTCCCCCTCCAGAATGTTGACAATGTGCTCCGCGTGGCGCTGGGCGTCGGCGATGCTCAACAGCTCGTAAGCCTCCTGCACATACGCCACGTGGCGCTGCAGCTCTTCCGTCTGCCGCCAGGCGCCCAGGGCGAACGGCTTCTGCTCCGGGGTGTGCGGCGCGCTGACCACAATGCGCCGGATCGCCTCCAGCGGCTGCGCCGGCGTCTGCCCCCGGTACAGGATGGGACCCGGCGCGGGGTCGTCGTCAAACTGCGGCTCCTCGCTGATCTGGAAACCGTCGTACTGCCCCAGCAGGTTGCGCTGCTGGGGATCGACGTACTGGAAAATGAGCCGGCCGCTCTCGTCCGGTTCAATCAGGCCCAGGTCCAGCCGCTGGCCCCCTTCGCTGTCCGTCAGCCACGCCTGCCAGTTGTGGTTGGACGCGGGGGCTGCCAGCTGGGTCAGGGTCACGTTGACCGCGTCGCTGGCAGCCTCATGGTCAAAGAAACTGACGATGCCCACCGCAATCTGCTCCGGCTGCGGCGCGTCTACCAGGTCGGCGGGGGCCGGGGGCACCGTGGGCGCCGGCGTGGCCGTGGGCGGCGGCGCCGGCGTGGGTTCGGCCGCCGCCGTGGCCTCCGCCGCCGCCACCGCCTCCGCGTCGTCCGCGGCGACCACGCGCACAATGGACGTCATGCCGCTGCCGGGATTGCCGTGCAGCGTGCAGTACACGGTGTACGTGCCCGGTTCGTTGAACGTAATGGCGTAGCTCTCGCCCTGGAAGAAATTGTCGCTGGCTTCTGCCCCCTCAACGACCGTCACATTGTGCGGCGCGCCGTCCTGGTTGACCCAGGTCACCTCCGTGCCGGTGACGACGGTCACTTCCCGCGGCGCGAACTCGAAATTCTGCATCACGATCTGCCGCGCCTGCGGACCATCGCCCGCAACCGCTTCAGGCGCACCCACCTCCGCTTGCTCCTCGGCCTCTATCCCGGCAGTGGCCGCCGCCGGCGACGGGGCCAGATACCACACGCCATACGTCGCCACCCCGGCGAGCACCGCCAGCGTCCACACGCCGAACGTGCCCCACATCCAGTAGCGCAGCCGGCCGATCTTGCGCGGCAGAATCTTGTGCCCCGCCAGCAAACAGTAGATGGCCAGCCCCATCGCCGCCAGCCCCAGCACGGCGTGGATGCCCACCACCAGGTAGTAAGGGTCTGTGGGCCGGGTGGGCAGCGTGCTCGCCACCTGTTGCTGCCGGAAAGAGGTAATCATGATGGCCACGATCAGGGCCAGGTTCAGCAAGACCACCGGCGTCTGGATCCAATCGTGCAACCGGAACCGCCCCCGCCGCTGGGCCACAATGCCCACGATCAGCAAAAGAAACAGCACAATCTCCGCCACCAGGGCCAGATCCGCGCCAAACGGCGCGCCGGTTCCCAAAAACCCTTCTCCCGAAAGCATGAATTCTCCTCAACAGGCTACACACAGAATAAGTCCAGCCTCCATTATTAAGGAGATCCCCGGCAAATGCAGCGGTCAATGGCGGGGTTTTGGGGACCGACGAAAGTCATAATTCACACACTAACCAAAGTAAGCCCAGCCCCACGCGTAAGACCAAACTAAGTGACACGGGGAACCACGGAGATGAAACGAGGACCACGGAAAATCTCTATCTCTCCGTGGCCCTCCGCACCTCCTCCACGCCCTCCTTGTCACTTCTTTCCCCTCCTGCCCCTCCGGCCCGAAGACAGCCAGGCCCGCGTAATACCCCTGCCGCAAACGGGGATGCTCCTGGGGATAGGCGTGGCTCCAGCACAACTGCTCGCCTTCCTCCCCCTCTTGTATGTTAATGAATATGTGATAAACCTCTGTGATAGAGGATTTGTCGGACAGGCGAGCGGTGAAGTTCCCTCTCTCTGCCCAGTCGCGCCTTCAGTTCCCGTCGCAGGCGGTCCGCGACGCGGCCCAGCTTCTCATCGCGGACGGCCATCTCATCCGGCGGCAGCATCGTGCCCCGGGCCACCTCCATCTCATACAGCTCCTCATCCGTGTAGTAAATGCGCAGATGTAGGCAGCGCGGGTCGCGCGGCGGTGGGAAAGGGCGTTCCGCCACAACCTGCCGGTAGCGCGCCAGCCGTTCGTGCCGCAGCACATCCGCCAGCGCCTCGCGCCGTTCGCGCACCGCCGCCAACTGCTCGCGCAACTCCGCCACAGACGGAAACCAGCGCGACTCCCACACATGGCGCTTCGCAGCCTCCATCAGCAACCGGCCCGGTTCCTCCTCAAGCGCCTCCTTCATGATGCGCAGCGTCGCCGGGCGCACCTGCACGTTGGGGTAAGCGTCCGTCAGATACCTTAGCACGTCATCAATCAGGCCGTCACCCACTGTGGGCGCCATGGGCTGAAACCTCCTGTTTCATCAACCGCTCTTGCTTCAACTGCTCCTGCCTCATGAAATCGCGAAACGCAATCTGTGCCGGGCCCAATCCTACGTCCGCTTGCGATCCGGGCGCGGGCTTGCCGCCATCGGCCGGCGTGGCGGCGCCGCTTCGGCCGCCCTGTCAGCGCCCGGCGCGTACCCGCTCGCGGCTGATGTTGGACACCACCTCGCGCGGCCGCGGCTGTTCCCCTTGTCCCGCCCACGCCAGTCGTCCACGTACCACTGCCACCCCGGCGGGCGCGC
>DATHSI010000112.1:0-26811 GCA_035464315.1 Candidatus Sulfomarinibacteraceae bacterium | reverse complement strand
CCCGTGTTCACCGTGGCTGTCACCTGACCGGGGCGGTCCACCGTGCCGCCGTCTTGCGTCCACACAGTCATGCTGCTCACGGGTACGCTCGTCTGCACATAGCCCGCGTGTACCCAGCCCTGCGTGCCGTTGGGCAGGGAGACCATGATCCAGTTGCCGGCGGCGTTGCGGTAGCCTAGCAAGTTGAGCACCGCCCCGCGCTCCACGGTGGCAATGGCGCGATGGTTGAGGCCCGGCCCGCTGCGCACGTTCAGGAAATAAGCGCCGTTCATCACCGCCGTGCCCGGACTGGGGACGCCGGGTGTAGCGCCCGACAGCAGGCCCCAGCTCAGGTGCGCTTCTGCCAGGCCGCTCCGTTCGAAGTACTCCATGCGAATGGGCGTCGCGCCGCCCGGCAGAGTCACCTCCACGCTGTGCGAGCGCAGGGGCTGCACCACCCAGCGGTCGATGATCAGCTGGTTGTTGACCCACAGCCTGACGCCGTCGTCCGTGCGCGTGGTGAAGCGGTAGCGACCCGGCTGCATGTTCACCGTTCGCGTCCAGCGCACCGAGAAGTCGTCCCGGCGCACGCCCAACACCGGCCCGCTGCGTCCCCAGTTGAAGTTGATGCTGCTGTCATCGCGCACCACGGCGGGGCTGCCGGAGAGGCTGGTGTTGTTGAAATACTCGCCGCGCCAGGTCTGGGTCGTCGCGCCCTGCACCTGCGTCCACGACAGGCGCGCCACCGCGCCGCCGGTTCGGTCATAGTACTCCATACGGATCGGAATCGAGCCGGCCGGCAGGGTGATTTCCGCGCTGTGGCTGGTTGCTTCCTGGTCTTTCCACTGGTCGATGATCAACTGGTTGTTGACCCACAGTCGTACCCCATCGTCCGTGCGCGTCGTAAAACGATAACGGCCCGCGTTGAAGGATACGTCTCGCGTCCAGCGCACCGAGAAGTTATCGTTGGCTACCACGCCCGCAGCGGGCGAGCCGTCGCCCCAGTTAAAGTCAATGCTGTTGTCATGGCGCAGCAACACGGGAAGCCCGGCCAACGAGCGGTTATTGTAATACTCCCCTCGCCACACGTGCTCCGCCGCGCTGGCGCTGCCCGGCGTCAACGCCAGCAAAGTCCCCAGCAGAACAGTTGCTACAATCAGGAATACAAGCTTCTTAATGCTCATTTTTTGCCCTCCTCCGCCATAGCGGTCAGGTATGCTCCCGCGAACGGAAATGTGGTAGTTTCCTCTGACAAATGGTAGACTACGGCATCCAAAGTCGCCTCCGCCGCAGCGCACTTTACTCCTTATATCATAGCATATCATAATGCCGGCGGACCCTGCGCCGGATCAGGCGAAAGGCGTAACCGCCCTTCCGCCTTTCGGCGGAGAAGGATGCTGGTCAGGGTGTCAGGTGAATGGCGCCAGTGTCATTCTGAGCCGGGTGAAGAATCTCCTCGGTGCTACGAGATGCTTCGTTTCACTCAGCATGACCCCCATTGTCGTTTTTTAGCGGAGCGAAGGGATTATGGCCATTAAGATATTGCTCGTAGACGACCACAGCGTGGTGCGACAGGGTCTGCGCATGTTCCTGGCGCTCGATCCGGAGCTGGACGTGGTGGGCGAAGCGGCGAACGGGGTGGAGGCGCTGCGCCTGGCGGGCGAGTTGGAGCCTGACGTGGTGCTCATGGATCTGCTGATGCCGGAGATGGACGGCATTACGGCGACCACGGCCATCCGCCGCCAGTATCCGGACACGGAAGTGATCGCGCTGACCAGCGTGCTGGAAGATGAGAAGGTGTTTGCAGCCATTCGCGCCGGGGCCATCGGCTATCTGTTGAAAGACACGGAAGCGGATGAGCTGTGCCGGGCGATCAAGGCCGCCGCGGCGGGGCAGGTGCAGCTATCGCCGCAAGCCGCCGCACGCCTGATGCGCGAGGTGCGCCCGCCGGACAGCCCTGAGCAGCTCACCCCACGTGAAATTGAGGTCCTGCAACTGCTGGCGCACGGCCTGGCCAACAAGCAGATTGCGCGCGAGCTGAGCATCGGCGAAAAGACGGTGAAAACGCACGTCAGCAATATTCTGGGCAAGCTGGGCGTCCTCAGCCGCACCCAGGCCGCACTGTACGCGGTGCGCGCGGGATTGGTTTCCGGCGAAGAGCCCTGAGCGTAATCTGCCCCCTACGAATCCGGGTCCGGTAGCGGGTGGCAATTGCCGCTGTTGGCCTCCACACTATGGTCGGCGTTGGCCACCAGGATGCACATCTGCTCGGCAGCGGCGGGGCGGTCGGCGACGGTGTAGCCGCGGAAGGGGCGGGGACCGCCATACAGAATCCAGGGGCCGGAGCCGGGGACGCCTGCCTGGTCCGGCGGCACGGTGTCAAAGAAGAAGTGCACGTGCGTGCCGGGCAGCGTTTCCGTAAATTCGAACGTTTCGTATTCCACGATGTAGTGGCCGCCCTCGATGGTGATGTTGTTGATTTGCGAGTAGGGGCCGGGCGGCACGGTGGGCGTTGGCGTCAGGGTGGGGGCCGGCGTCTCCGTCGGTTCGCTGGTGTTGGTGGGAGGCGGCGTATTGGTGGCCGTCGGTTCCACTGTGGGAGAGGGCGTCGGCGTGGAGGTTGGCGTCTCTTCGTCTGCGTCGTCTGAGGTCAGAATGACGTCGCCGTTATCCCCGGCGTCGTCGCCATCGTTCCCCTCGCCGTTATCGCCGGGGGGCGTCTCGCCAATGCCGGCTACGGGTGTGCCCTCGTCGTCGCCGCCGCCCAGCAGGCCCTGGCTGAGCAAAATGCCGCCGCCGACCACGCAGACGAGCAGCAGCACGCCCAGCAGGCCCACGGCGCCAATGGCCGCCAGCCGCCTGCGGTCGGTGGGCGCGGGGCCGCCGGGCGTGGGGCCCGTGCCCGTGTCTGCCGGCGGCGGTGCTGCGCCCACGCCGTACGGTTGCGCCGCCGGGGTGGGACCTGTGGATGGCGGCGAGGTGACCGGCTTCTGTACGGGGTCGCGCGGCGCGCTCACCGGCGGCTCCACGATGGTCGGATCAGACGCCGTTGGAGACGGCGTGGTATCGGCCGCAGCGGGCGAGGCGTGGGGATCGATTCCCTTCAGCGCCTCCGCCAGGGCGCCCGCGGTAGCAAAGCGCTCGTCCGGGTTCTTGGCCAGGGTGCGGTTAATCAGGCTGACCAGATCGGCCGGTACCTCGGGGCGCAACTGGCGTAAATCAGGCACGGGGTCGTTGACGTGCATCATCATCACCGTCATCGCCGAGTCCGCCTCGAACGGGGCGCGCCCGCCGGCCATTTCGAAAAGCATCACGCCCAGAGAGTAGAGGTCGGTGCGCTCGTCTACGCGCTCGCCCCGGATCTGCTCCGGCGACATGTAGCGCGCCGTGCCCATCACCGCGCCGGTTGCCGTGTGCTGCGTGCCGCCCACGATTTTGACGATGCCGAAATCCATCAGCACCGGTTCGTTGCTCACGTTGAGCATGACGTTTGCCGGCTTCACATCGCGGTGGACCAGGCCGCGGCTGTGGGCGTAGTTCAGGGCGTCCGTGAGGCTGCCGGTGATGCGCAGCAGCAGATCCACGTCCATGCGCCGCTCGGCCTCGTGCAGTCGCTTCAACCTGTCTTGCAACGTCTCGCCGGGCACAAATTCGAAGACGATGTAGTACACGTCCCCGTCGTGGTCGAAGTCGAAAATCTGCACGATGTTGGGGTGCCGCAACTGGGCCACGGCCTTGGCCTCTTCCTCAAAGCGCCGCACGAACTCGGGGTCGTCCGATAGGTGCGGGTGGATCAGCTTTACCGCCACCACGCGCTTCAAGTTCTGGTCCATCGCCTTATAGACGGCCGACATCCCGCCCTGGCCCAACAGCTCTAATATCTCGTACCGGCCGCCTATCTTTTTACCAATCCAGGTATTTTGTGACATTATGCCTCCGAATTTGTAACGGGTTGACAGGTTGCAAGTTGGCTGGTTGGCAAGTTGCACGTTAAACCGACGAACATGCAACCTTCAAATCTGTAAACCTGCAACTACTCGATCAACCACAACCACGCATCATCATACCGGCACATCGTCGTGCCCGACTCGTTGAGGCCCACGAAGGCGATGAAGCCGCGCTCGTAGGCTACCGAGGGGGTGACGTCGCCCAGGTATGAGCCGTTGCTGTAAAAGGAAAAAGTGTTGCCGCGGCCCACGACGGTGAAGCGGTTTGTGGTGTCGTTTTGCCACTCGAAAGCCGGGTCGTGGGCGTTGGCGTTGATATTCGTGATCTCGTTGCGCAGTACCTCCCCATCCTGCATGATGGCGAAGAACAACTCGCCGGAGCCGCCGCGAATGAAGAGGGCCACGTACTGGTCGTAATTGCCTTCGGTATCCCCATCGGAGCGCAGCACGTAGCCGCAGCCCGCGGTGCCGAAGCGCGTGTTCCAGGTGACGTCCGCAGACACCACAAAATCCTGGGCCACGGTGGCGATATGCTGGTTGGCGTACGTATAGCTGAGGTACCCGCTGGCCTGAATGGTCACCGGCGGGTGAGTCCACGCCAGACGCCCGTTGGCGGGGTCTACGCCGTAGGTGGGCAACTGCGCCAGAATGGGAGCCGCGGCGGTATCCGTGGCTGCGGCCTCGACCGCTGCGGTGCCCGCGAGGTCCGGCGTGGCGGTCACTTCCACAACCTCCTCGGTGGGGGTGGGGGGCAGGGTGGCCGTTTCCGTAGGCGGCAGCGCCGTCTGTGTCGCCGCCAGCGCACCCGTTTGGGCTTCGGCGGTCGCCGTCTGCGCCGCCAATGCCGCCAGCGCTTCCACCGTCGCCGCATGCCCATCGCCGCCGGGGGCCGAGCGCCCGCAGGCGGCGACGGTCGCCAGCAGGAGGAGTACGATAACGAGGGAGACCAGTGGCGCTCTCGTGGAGGCAGCTTGCCCGAATCTGTCCGCTTGCATCAGACGGCGTCCTTTCGCTTCTGCACGACCAAAATGCCCGCAAAGAGCACGCTGATGATAATCACCTGCGCCAGCCACGTGCGGAAGAGCGTGCCATAGTAAGTGCCTGAATCTTCCTTGTCCACAAAGGCCCAGCCGAAATCGCGATCAAACTGGCGAATCATCGCCTCTGCCAGTTGCGCCGTGGCGTCTCGTGTGGCAACCCACGTGCCCAGCGCCGCCTGATACTCGGCCACCAGCTCGGCGTACGACCGTTGCTCCTCAATGCTGGCACCCTGCAGTTCCTGCACGCTCTGCTGGTAGGCAGCCAGGTCTTCCTGGTACTGTTCCACGGTTGCGCGGTAGGCGTCCAGTTGCGCGCTATAATTGGCGCGAATCTCGTCAACCTCCTCCTGCCACTCCTCCAGGGCCGCGAAGTAATCGGCCATGGCGATCTGGTCCGCCTCGTCCTCAGGCCGTGGCGGCTGTGGCGGTATCTCCGGCTCCGCCGGTTCCTCGCCGGGGTCTGCCGGCGGCGGCCCCAGACGCGCTTCAATCTCCGCCTCCGTCAGCTCTGAGGGCGCCGGGCCCGGCTCAGGCGGCGGCGGCTCGTCGATGGCCGGCGTGTAGAACTGGCCCACGCCGGGGAAGGCGCAGGAATCCTCATGCAGAGCGTTGACGCCCATGCAGTTGCAATTCTCGTTGCGAAATTCCAGGCTCAACTCCGCGCGCTGCTGCGGCGGCAGATCCCAGCAGGCGTCCCGCGCCACGTCTGAGCCCGCGCCGCTGATGGCCATCCAGGCCTGGAACGACCAACGCGTAGAAATGGGCGCGTTGACCGAGCTGGGCAGGGGCACCAGCGCGCCGCCGAGCACGATTTGCGGCACCATGAAGAGGATCACAATCAGCGGTGCGGCGTTGGCGTTGGGCGCCAGCGCCGAGGCGAAGAGCCCCAGCATCATGCCCGCCATCGTCGCCAGGCCCAGCGAAATGTACATGAGCCCATATTCCACCAGGCCGCCCGGCATGTCGAAGGCCAGGTTGTGGACTACGACGTAACATAGGGTCTGGTACAGAGCCAGCAGCGCGGCTACCCAGATCTTGGACATGATGTAGGGGAAGATGCGCAGGTTGACCAGCCGTTCGCGCTTGTAGACGTCCTGCTCCTTCACGATCTCCCGCATCTGCGCGATGCCGCCGACCATGACGGCGTACACCGACGGCAAGAAGAGAATGATCAGCACCACGGGGAAGTTGCCGTCGGCGAAATCGAACGGATTGCGCCCCAGCACCAGGGCCAATACGACCTGCAGCAAGGCCACCAGCGGCGCGGCTGCCAGCATCAGCGCCAGACTGAAGCGATCGCGCGTCAGGATCTTGATGTTGCGCGCAGAGAGGATCATGAACTGGCGCAACGACGATATCTGCCGCCCGGCGGGGCGGGGCTGGGCTGCAGGCCGAACAGGGCTGGGCTGAGCGGGGCTCGGCTGGACGGCAGCGTGTTCCGATTCGCGCAGCGGTTGTTCGATGTAGCGCGCGTGCGCCTGGTGTTGCCGGAAGCGCTCGGCCCACTCTTGCGGGCTGCCCTTTTGCGGGTCGTCGAGCAGGGCGTAAATCTCATCGAACTGAATGTCGTGCGAGCGGCGGTCCCGCGCCGAGCGGAACTGGTCGAAATAGGCCAGCGCCTCGTCCGGCGGACCGTACCAACACAGATAGCCGCCCCGCGCCAGGAACACCACCTTGTCCGCCAGCATCACGTTTTTCGTGGCGTGCGTGATGAGCACGATGGTGCGGCCCTGGTCCGCCAGCCGCCGCATCAGTTGCATCAGCGACGTTTCCGTGCCAGGGTCCAGGCCCGACGTGGGCTCGTCCAGGAAGAAGAGGCCGGGCTTGGTCAGCAGCTCCACGCCGATAGACACGCGCTTCTGCTGCCCGCCGCTCAGCTGGCTGATCTGCGTGTCCTTGCGGTGCGCCAGGTCCAGGTCTTCCAGCACTTCCGCGATGCGCTGGTGGCGCTCTTCCGTGCGGGTATCCGGCGGCATGCGCAACTGCGCCGCGTAATCCAGCGCCTGGAACACCGTCAGCTCCATGTGGATGATGTCCCGCTGCGGCACGTAGCCGATGTCGTTGCGGATGGCGTCGAAATTCTGGTACACGTTCACGTCATTGACGTGCACCGTGCCGTGCGTGGCGGGGCGATAACCGGCGACGGCGTCCACCAGCGTCGATTTGCCGCCGCCGCTCTGGCCCACAACCACGATAAACTCCCGCGGCTGGATGACCAGCGAAATTTCCTGCAGGATGTTCAGGTCTTTGCGCACCCACTTTTGCAGCCCCGCGGCTTCCACGCGCAGGCCGCCGCTTTCGTCAAACTGCGCCAGCGCCTCCTGGCCCATCTCGAAGCGGTGGGGGCCGATGCGCACCACGTCGTCGGCGTCCAGCCATACCTCGCCCTCAATACGCCGGTCGTTGACGAAGGTGCCGTTGGAGCTGCGCAGGTCGCGCACGCGGAAGCGCTGGCCCACCCGCTCAAACTGGGCGTGGAAGCGGGAGACGGTGGGGTTGTCCAGGACGATGTCGTTGTCCGAGTCGCGTCCCACGGTGAGCAGCGTTTTCTCGCTGAAATCGACATCCTGCGCTTCGTCGTCGGCGCGCGCTTCGGCCGGCGCAAGATAGGTCATGGTCACCATGGAGCCCGGGTCCAGGCCGCCGACGCGCAATTTGTCCTCGTGGCGCAGGCGGCGCGCGCCGCTCAGGGGGCGGCCTTCAAACAGGATCGGGTTGGCGATCTCTGGCAAAGGAACCAGGCGGTAGCCCTCGCCCTCCCGCTCCAGATAGGCGTGGTGGCGGGAGACGATGCGCGAGGGCAGGATGATGTCGTTGTCCTCCGCGCGCCCGATGGTGATGCGCTGGCGCTGAAGCGGGTAGGTCTGGGGGGGATTGCCCGCGATCTGCACCTGGAACTGGGGCGGGGCTTCCGCCTGGGGCAGGGCCACGCTCTCCATGTGCTGCGTACGTGGGCTTGCCGCTTCCAACATCGTGCGCTCCGGCGCCGCGGCCTCTTGCGTGAAGCGCAGCCGAACGGCCCGGCTCAGGGCGATCTCGTCGCCTGACGAGAGGGGCGCGGGCTTGTCCAGCGGCTGGCCGTTGAGGAAGGTGCCGTTGCTGCTGCCCAGATCCTCAATGTAGAATCTCCCCTCCCGGCGCACGATGCGCGCGTGGCGGCGAGAAACGGATGGCGAGTTTACGACGATGTCAGACTGATCGTCGCGACCGAGAAAGTGCTCTTCCCGGGAAAGCGCATACTCCTGGTCGGATGAGGGGCCTTCTACGATGATCAACTTGCCGCGATGTGACGACACAAAACCCTCCTTGACACCCTGATATGTCAGAACGGCGGCAGAGCGCCGTATATTATGCCCGATGCTGCCCTATGTCTGGCAATTACGGGAAACGCTAAATTCCATAAGTTGTAGGAACCACAATATGGCGTAAAACGACTTGGCGAATCGTTTAGAATTGTAAGAGTATGCACTTACGTATTACTATGAACGGTGACCACGGTAAAATTCGCGCATGATGTCTGCCTATAAACTAACTTCCTGGCACGGGCCACCCGCTAACCCGTGGTCGCCGGGTTTCGCCACAGTATAACAAACTTTCTCCAATTGTGGTATAAGTGCTGGAGAAAGGCGCGGGTCATTCTGGACGACAGGCGCTCGTGTCAGGTTATCGTCTTTGTAGCGGACGCCTGACCTGGCTTTGCGCAAATAGCCCGTGAGTAAGGTGTCCGGTAAGAAAAGTAGAATAAAAACAACACCAGTCGCGGTGAAATAGCTTCGCCACGGTATCGCAAAAAATGTATAGTGTATAGTGCGCCGTCTGCTGCGAGAGTGACTCGTGGCTGCCGGCGTTGTGCAACAGGGAAGATGGTTATGGATGTTCTAGATGCCATGGATGGAACGTCACGGCTGCCTACGCTGGTCGCGTTGTTGCGGGCCCGCGCGGCGCACAATCCGGAGAAGCTAGCCTACATCTTCCTGGAGGATGGGGAGAGCGACGAAACCAGGATCACGTATGGTGAACTGGACCGGCGGGCGCGGGCCTTCGCTGCCTGGTTGCAGCGCCGTGGCGCTGCGGGGGAGCGCGCTCTGCTGCTTTACCCGCCGGGCCTGGACTATATCGCCGCCTACTTTGGCTGCCTGTACGCCGGGGTGGTCGCTGTGCCCGCCTACCCGCCGCGCCTCAACCGGCCCTCTCCGCGCGTCGAGCGCATCGTGACCGACGCCCAGGCTGCGCTGGCGCTGACGACGACCACCATCCAGCAAAAATTGGAGCGCCGCTTCGAGCACATGCCCGCCCTCGCCGCCCTGCGCTGGCTGAACAGCGACGAGCTGCCGCCAGATCTGGAAGGGGCCTGGGCCGAGCCCGTCATTAACGCCGAGACGCTCGCTTTCCTGCAATACACTTCCGGCTCCACCAGCGCGCCCAAAGGGGTCATGGTGACCCACGGCAACCTGATGCACAATCTGGGCCTCATTCAGCGTGGCTTCGACATCGACTCTAGCGGCCGGGGTGTCTTCTGGCTGCCCAGTTACCACGACATGGGCCTCATCGGCGGCGTGCTGGAACCGATGTACGTCAACGCCCTCTCCGTGCTCATGGCTCCCACCGCTTTCCTGCAACGTCCCGTGCGCTGGTTGCAGACCCTCTCGCGCTATGGGGGCAACATCAGCGGCGCGCCTAACTTCGCCTACCAGATGTGCGTGGACAAGATCGCGGAGGAACAGTGCGCGGGACTGGACCTCAGTCGCTGGGACATCGCCTTTTGCGGCGCGGAGCCTATCCGCCACGAAACCCTGGCCCAATTTGCGGAGAAGTTCGCGCCCTATGGCTTTCGCGCCGAGGCCTTCTACCCCTGCTACGGCCTGGCGGAGGCCACGCTGCTGGTGTCCGGCGGCGACGGGCCGGGGACGCCCAGGGCTTTACGCGTGCGCAGCGCGGCGCTGGCGGCGGACCGCGTGGAGATAGCCGCGGAGGACGAGGACGAGGCGCAGACCATCGTCAGCTGCGGCTACTCGCGGGACGAGCAGCGCATCGTCATCGTGGACCCGCAGACGCTGGCGGCCCGCGGGCCAGACGAAGTGGGCGAAATCTGGGTGGCGGGCGACAGCGTGGCCCAGGGCTATTGGGACCGCCCGCAGGCGACGCAGGAAACGTTCCGGGCGCTGCTGGCGGACAGCGGCGAAGGCCCCTTCCTGCGCACCGGCGACCTGGGCTTCTTGCACGAGGATGAGCTGTACGTCACGGGGCGGCTGAAGGACCTGATCATTATCAGAGGGCGGAATCACTATCCTCAGGATATTGAGCAGACGGTGGCGGAGAGCCACGAGGCGTTTGAGATGGGCATGGGCGCGGCGTTTTCTGTGACGGTAGAGGGGCAGGAGGCGCTGGTGGTGACCTATGAGCTGAAGCGCAGCCACCGCCGTGCAGACGTGGACGAGGTGACGGCCGCGGCGCGGGCGGCGATTGCGGCGACCTACGGCCTGCAACCGCAGGCCATCGTGCTCCTGAAACCGCTGAGCATTCCGCGCACGTCGAGCGGCAAGATCCGGCGGCACGCCTGCCGCGACGGCTATCTGGCGGGGACGCTGGACGCCATTGGGGAGTGGACGGCGGACACTGAACCGCTGCCTAGCCATGCGGCAAGCTTGACCGCCGACCAAAACCTGCAACCTGCCAACCTGCAACCTGCAACTATCGAGCAGTGGCTCGCGACCCACCTCGCCGCCCGTCTCCAGACCACGCCCGACCGCATCGACCCCCACCGTCCCTTCGTGGAGTACGGCCTCGACTCTGTGCAGGCCGTCGAGCTGGTGGCCGAGCTGGAGGAATGGCTGGGACGGTCGCTGCCGCCGACGCTGGTCTGGGATTATCCCAACGTGGCCCAACTCGCCGCGTTCCTGGCCCAGGAGCAGGCGGCCCCGGCAACCACGCCGGGCCACGCGCCACACGAGCGGGAGCCGGTGGCCATTGTGGGGCTGGGCTGCCGCTTCCCCGGCGCGGACGGCCCCGAGT
The DNA here is from genome assembly GCA_035464315.1 of Candidatus Sulfomarinibacteraceae bacterium. Classification (GTDB taxonomy): domain Bacteria; phylum Chloroflexota; class Anaerolineae; order Promineifilales; family Promineifilaceae; genus JAAYYY01. The sequence continues at coordinate 15,833 of DATHSI010000112.1, read as the reverse complement.
CCTTCTGGCAGCTGCTGCGCGAGGGCGTGGACGCCATCGACGAGGTGCCGCCGGCACGTTGGGACGTGGACCGTTTCTACGGCGCTGACGGGGAGGGGGCCGCGCCGGGCAAGATGAACACGCGCTGGGGCGGCTTCCTCCCGGACGTAGACCAATTCGACCCGCACTTTTTCGGCATCTCCCCGCGCGAGGCGCAGCGCATGGACCCGCAGCAGCGGCTGTTGCTGGAGGTGGCCTGGGAAGCCCTGGAGCACGCCGGCCAGCCACCGCGCAGGCTGGCGGGCAGCCGCACCGGCGTCTTTGTGGGCATCAGTAGCTATGATTATTCGCGGCTGCAGTTCAGCGATCCGGCGCATATCGACGCCTACGCCGGCACGGGCAACGCGCACAGCGTCGCCGCCAACCGCCTTTCCTATATTCTGGACCTCAAAGGGCCCAGCATGGCCATTGATACAGCCTGTTCTTCTTCGCTGGTGGCCGTGCACCTGGCGGTGCAGAGCCTGCGCAGCGGCGAGTCGGACCTGGCGTTGGCGGGCGGGGTCAACCTGCTGCTGTCACCGGAGCTGACCATCACTTTCTCCCAGGCGCGCATGATGGCTGCGGACGGGCGCTGCAAGACGTTCGACACCCGCGCCGACGGCTACGTGCGCGGGGAAGGGGCCGGCGTGGTGGTGCTCAAGCGGCTGTCCGACGCCCGGCGCGACGGCGACCGCATTCTGGCCGTGGTGCGCGGCTCGGCCATCAACCAGGACGGGCGCAGCAACGGCCTCACTGCCCCGCATGGCCCGTCGCAACAGGCGGTCATCCGCCAGGCGCTGGCCGACGCCGGGGCCGCGCCTGCCGATCTGAGCTACGTGGAGGCCCACGGCACGGGCACGCCGCTGGGCGATCCCATCGAGGTGCAGGCCTTACGCGCGGTGCTGGAGGCGGACGACGAGGCCCCGGCGCGCTGCCTCCTGGGCTCGGTGAAGACCAACGTGGGCCACCTGGAAGCGGCGGCGGGCGTGGCGGGGCTGATCAAGGTGGTGCTGGCCCTGCAACACGAAGAAATCCCGCCCCATCTTCATTTCGAAGAACTGAACCCCTACATCGATCTCCAGGGTTCCCCCCTGAGCATCGCCGCCGCTCGCCAACCCTGGCCCCGCGGCGAGCAGCCGCGGCTGGCCGGCGTCAGCTCGTTTGGGTTTGGCGGCGCCAACGCGCACGTGGTGCTGGCTGAAGGACCGCAGACCGCAGACGGCGGCTGGCCGCTTAGCCATGCGGGCACCCTGGTCGGCGGTCGGCGGTCGGCGGCCAAGCGTGCCCTATGGCTAAGCCGCGGTCCAAACAACCGTGTGATGCTGAGCGGGCCACCTGGCCAGGGCGAAGCATCTTGCGCGACCTCTCGCTATCATCTGCTACCCCTCTCCGCCAAAAGCCCCCCGGCCCTAGCCGCGCTGGTCGAGCGCTGGGAGCGCCATCTGGGAGACGACCACAGCGCCACGCTGGCCGACCTCTGCTTCACCGCCGCCACCGGCCGCGACCATTTCCAACACCGCGCCGCCTTCGTCGCCCCCGACCGCGAGACCCTCGCCGGGCAACTGTCCCGTTATGCCGGCGCCCCCTCCGACCCACTACCCACTCGCGGCAAAATCGCCTTCGTCTTCACCGGCCAGGGCTCCCAATACCCCCACATGGCCCGCCGCCTCTACGAAACCCAGCCCGTCTTCCGCGCCGCCCTGGACCGCTGCGACGAAATTCTGCGCGACGAGTTAGAACTGCCGTTACTCGACGTCCTCTACGGGACGGCAGACCGTGGAAATAACGTGACACGGAGCACGGCCCGGGGACGGGCCACGAAGAGCGGCCCGTTCCGGGCGAGGGAGGACCACGGAGATTACGGGGACCAATCTTCAATCTCCAATCTCCAATCTCCAATCTCCGGTTTCCATCCTCTGATTCACCAGACCGCGTTTACGCAGCCCGCCCTCTTCGCCGTCGAATACGCCCTGGCCCAGCTGCTTCGTTCCTGGGGCGTCGAGCCGGACGTGGTGCTGGGACACAGCGTGGGCGAGGTTGTGGCGGCGTGTGTGGCGAGGGTGTTCAGCCTGGAGGACGGGTTACGGCTGGCGGCGAAGCGGGGGCGGCTGATGCAGGCGCTGCCCGCGGGCGGCAGCATGGCGGCGGTCTTTGCCGGGCGCGAGAAGGTGGAGGCCGTGCTGGCAGGCGTGAGCGGTCCCATGGCCATCGCCGCGGTGAACGGGCCGGACAACGTCACCATTTCCGGCACCGAGGCCGCGGTCAGCGAGGCCGTGGCGGCGCTGAACGAGGCCGGCGTGGAGACGCGCCCGCTGAGCGTGTCGCACGCCTTCCACTCGCCGCTGATGGAGCCCATGCTGGACCAGTTCGAGGCCGCGGCGCGAGCGGTGACGTACCGGCCGCCGGCTATTCCCCTGGTGTCCAACGTTCACGGACGCCTCTTCGGCGCGGACGACGCGCCTGGCGACGCGCCCGATGCCGCTTACTGGCGCGAGCATGTGCGGCAGCCGGTCGATTTTGCCGCCGGCGTAAGCGCCGCCGCCGCCGCGGGGGCGACCATCTTCGTCGAAGTCGGTCCACAGCCGCACCTCTCGGGCCTGGTGCGCCGTGTGTTGCAGGCGGAGGCCCAGGGGGGCGGGGCGGCGCCGCTCACTGTGCCCCTGCTGCGGCGGGAGGAGGACGACGAGAAAATGACGCTGTCCGCCCTTGCCGCGCTGTACGCCGCGGGTGTCGACCCCGACTGGGACGCGGTCTACGCCCCGCAGCAGCGCAAGGTCGCCGCGCCCACCTATCCCTTCCAGCGCCGGCGCTACTGGCTGGATGTGGATCCCGCGCCGGGCGCTGCGTCTCTCGCTTCTGCCCCCCCCGTGTTGGGGCGCGTGCAGCGCCTCCCCACGGCTCTGCCCCTCTACCAGGGGCGCTTGCGGCCGGAGGACGAGGCCGATCTGGCGACCTATTTGCGCGCGGCGTTGCTTGAGGTCGCCGGTGATTTGTGGGGCGCGGGTAGACATGATGTGGATCTGTGGCTGCGCGGCGAAGATGCGCCGCCGGGCCGGGCGATGACGGTGCAGATCGCGCCGGCTCTACAATCGGGCCAGGAGGCCGCCTGCCAGATTTTCCGCCTGGAGCCGGAGACGCAGCGCTGGCACGTGGTGGGCGGCGCGCAGCTGCAGCGCGGGTCACCTGTTGAGGACGGCGAAGACGCGGCACAGTCCGCGCCCGCGGAAGACGACGCTGCGCCCTTGCACGAGCGCTTGCTGGCGGCGGACAAGGAGGCGCACCCGGCGCTGGCGCAAGCGTATTTGCGCGAGTGGGCCGCGGCGGTGCTGGGGCTACCGCCGGCGCAGCTGGACCCGTCTCGCCCCCTGGATACGCTGGGCCTGGATTCCCTGATGGCTGTGGAGCTGCGCAACCGCATCGAGCGCGAGCTAGGCCTGACCCTGCCCGTGGTGAAATTCTTGCAGGGACCCAGCGTGCAGGACCTGGCCCGCGAGCTGCTGGCGCTGTGGGGGGCAAGCGGTGACGCCCCCTCTCATCTGCCGTCCATCACCCCCACGGGACACGATCCCGCCGCGCCCGCGCCCCTCTCCCACGGGCAGCAGGCGATGTGGTTTCTGCACCAGTTGCTGCCCGACGATCTGGCCTTCAACGTGGCCGGCGCGGTGCACCTGGAGGGGGCGCTGCACGTAGACGCCCTGCGCCGGGCGCTGGCCCAGGTGCTGGCGCGCCACCCGCAGTTGCGCGCCGCGTTCTCGGCCCCTGCCGGGCTGCCGCAGCAGGTCGCGCAGAGCGACGCGCCCCTGCCTTTCGAAGAGGTAGACGCCGGCGAGTGGGACGAGGCGCGGTTGCAGGCGTACCTGGAGCAGGAGGCGCACCGCCCCTTTGACCTGGAAAACGGCCCCCTGCTGCGTGTGGTGCTCGCGCGCCGTGGCCCGCAGCAGCACGTCCTGCTGCTCTCGGTGACGCATGTCGTGGCCGACTTCTGGTCCATGGCCCTGCTGGTCGAGGAGCTGTCCGCGCTTTATCTTTCCCGCGGCGAGGCCGACCTGCCTGCCCCCGCGGTGGACTACGTGGATTACGTGCTGTGGCAGCGCGAGATGCTGGACGGGCCGCAGGGACAGCGGCTGCGCGACTATTGGCTGGAACAGCTTGGCGGCGAACTGCCGCTGCTGGATCTGCCCACGGACCGCCCGCGCCCGCCGCAGCAGACGTTCGAGGGCGATATGGTGTCCCGCCGCCTGAGCCCGGCGCTGGCGCAGCGCTTGCGCGCGCTGGCCCAGGAACAGGGCGTGACGCTGGCCACGGCGCTGCTGGCTGCCTTCCAGGCCCTGCTGCACCGCTACTCGGGGCAGGACGACCTGCTGGTGGGCTCCGTGCTCTCCGGGCGAGAGCGACCGGAGCTGGCCCACGTGGTGGGCTATCTGATCAATCCCGTGGCCCTGCGCGCCGACTTCGCCGAGGCGCGCACCTTCGCCGCGTTGCTGCAACAGGCGCGACAGACGATGCTGGAGGCGTTCGAGCACCAGGCTTATCCTTTGCCGCTGCTGGCGGAGGCGCTGGACCTGCAACGGGACGCGGGCCGCCCGCCGCTGTTCGAGACGATGTTCATCATGCAGAAGGCGCAGGTGCTGGAGGAGCAGGGGTTGAACGCCCTGGCCCTGGGCCTGCCGGGGGCGCAACTGTCCCTGGGCGATCTGACGGTGCGCTCCATGCGTCTGGGCCGCCTGCCGGCGCAATTCGACCTGACGCTGATGATGGCCGAGCTTGACGAAGGACTCAGCGCCTCGCTCCATTACAATACCGCGCTCTTTGACACTGCCACCGCGGAGCGCATGCTGGCACACCTGGAGGCGCTACTGCACGGCGTTATCGAGCAGCCGGACGCGCCCCTGGCGGCGATCCCTCTGCTGACGGGCGAGGAGCGGCTGCTGCTGCGCGACTGGAACCGCACCGAGGCCGATTACCCGCGCCACGAGCACCTGCACACGCTGATCGAAGCGCAGGCGGCGCGCACGCCGCGGGCCGTGGCCCTGCGCTTCGGGGACCAGCGCGTGACGTACGAGGCGCTGAACCGCCGCGCCAACCGCCTGGCGCGCGCCCTGCGCCGCCGCGGCGTGGGACCCGGCGCGCTGGTCGCCGTGGCCCTGGAGCGCTCGCCGGCGCTGGTCGTGGCCCTGTTCGGCGTGCTGAAAGCGGGCGCGGCGTACGTGCCGCTGGACCCCGCGTTCCCCAAGGCGCGGTTGCAGCTGATGCTGGAAGACGCCCAACCGCGACTGTTGCTCACGGAAGAAGCGCTGCTGCCGCTGCTGCCGCATTCTGCCATCGAAACGTTGTGCGTGGACCGCGACGCCGAAATGATTGCCGCCGAAGCGGCGCACAACCCGCAGCCGCCCGCGGACCTGCCCGACCCCGCGGATCTGCTGGCCTATGTCATTTACACCTCCGGCTCCACCGGCCGGCCCAAGGGCGTGGCTATCCCGCACCGCGCCGTGGTCAACTTCCTCTACAGCATGCGGCGCGAGCCGGGGCTGGGGCCGGATGACGTGCTGCTGGCGGTGACCACCCTCTCCTTTGACATTGCCGTGCTGGAACTGTACCTGCCGTTGCTGGTGGGCGCGCAGGCAGCCATCGCCCCCGCCGAGGTCGCGGCGGACGGCGCGCAACTGGCGGCGCTGCTGGACGAGGTGGAGGCCACGGTGATGCAGGCCACGCCCGCCACCTGGCGCATGTTGCTGGAGAGCGGCTGGCAGGGCAAGGCCGATCTGCGCGCGCTGTGCGGCGGCGAGGCCCTCTCCCGCCCCCTGGCGAAGCAGTTGTTGGCCCGTTGCGCCGCGCTTTGGAACCTGTACGGTCCCACGGAAACCACGGTGTGGTCCACCGTGCAGCGCGTGCGGGACGGCGAGGGCCCGGTGCCCATCGGCCGGCCTATTGCCAACACGCAGATTTACATCCTGGACGCCGCGGGGCAGCCCGCGCCGGTGGGCGTCGCCGGCGACCTGTACATCGGCGGCGACGGCCTGGCCCGTGGCTATCTCAACCGCCCCGAGCTGACCGCAGAGCGCTTTGTCACCGTGGAAGGCGTTGCGGGCGAGCCTATGCGGCTGTACAAGACCGGCGATATCGCCCGCTACCGCGCCGGCGGCGCGATCCTCTACCTGGGCCGCAAGGATCACCAGGTCAAGGTCCGTGGTTTCCGCATCGAGCTGGGCGAGATTGAAGCGGCGCTGGCGCAGCATCCGGCCGTGCAACGGAGCGTGGTCGCGGCCCGCGGCGAGGGCGCGGCGCGGCGGTTGGTGGCCTATGTCGTCCCTGTCGAGGGCCGGCAGGCCGACAAGGGCCCAGAGCCCCCTGACCTGCAGCAATTTCTGCGCCGCCGCCTGCCCGATTACATGGTACCGGCAGCCTTCGTCCCAATGCAGGCGCTGCCGTTGACGCCCAACAACAAGGTGGACCGCCGCGCGCTGCCCGCGCCGCCGCGGGACGCCCGCGCCTCGTCCGCGCCCTACGTGGCCCCGCGCACGCCGCTGGAAGAAGAGCTGGTGGCCATGTGCGCCGCGGTGCTGGCGCGCGATGCGGCCTCCGTGGGCGTAGAGGACGACTTCTTTGACCTGGGCGGCAACTCCCTGCTGGCCACGCGCCTTGTTTTCCAGGTGCGCGAGCAGTATGAGGTGCAGATTCCCCTGCGCCGCCTTTTCGTCGCGCCCACCGTCGCCGCTCTGGCCCAGATTGTGGAGGCGGGCGGAACCGGCGACGCCGACCAGGAACCTGATGCCTGGCGCATCAGCGTCGAAGAACTCAAGGCCGACGCCGTGCTGGCGGCGGACATCGACGCCGCGGGCCGCGCCTACGAGCCGCCGGCCGAGCCGCAGCGCCTGTTCCTGACCGGGGCTACGGGGTTTGTAGGCGCGTTCCTGCTGCGCGACTTGCTACGGGAGACGGAGGCCACGGTGACCTGCCTGGTGCGCGCCGCCGATGCCGAAAGCGGCCTGCAGCGGCTGCGACGCAACCTGCAGGCGTACGGCCTGTGGCAGGAGGCGTTCGCCGCGCGCATCGTGGCCCTGCCCGGCGACCTGGCGCAGCCGCGGCTGGGGCTGGACGAGGCCCAGTTCCGGCGGCTGGCGCGGGAGATGGACGCCGTCTATCACAACGGGGCGTTGGTCAACTTCGTCTATCCCTACCATGCCCATAGGGCCGCCAACGTGAGCGGCACCGAGGAGGTGTTGCGACTGGCGGCGCAGGAGCGGCTGGCCCCCGTACACTTCGTTTCCACGCTGTCGGTGTTCCACAACGGCGAGCACGACGACGGCGTGGTCTACAGCGAGCGCCACGATCTGGAAGCGGCGGGCGCGCCCTTTGGTGGCTACGCCCAGAGCAAGTGGGTGGCGGAAAAGCTGGTGCAGGCGGCGATGGGGCGGGGCATTCCCGCCGCCATCTACCGCCCCGGCCTGGTGTCCGGTGACAGTGAGACGGGAGCCTGGAACACGGCGGACATGATGACCACCCTGGCGCGCCTCTCGCTGGCCCTGGGCGCGGCCCCGCAGTTGGACGAGGGCGACAAAGAAACGCAAGTGGACGTTGTGCCCGTAGATTACGTCAGCGCTGCCATCGTGCGCCTCTCCCTGCAGCCCGATTGCCTGGGCCGGACGTTCCACCTCAACAACCCGCGCCCCTGGTCCTACGCCCGCCTACTGCAGTGGGCCAACGAGGCCGGGCTGGGGCTGGAGACGGTGACCTTCGCCCGCTGGCGCGAGCGGCTGGTGATGCTGGCGCTGCAGGCCGGCGGCCCGAGTACGGGCTTGGACGGCGGCCCGAGTACGGGCTTGGACGGCGGCAACGGGGCCAACCCCTTCCTGCCCCTCATCGAAGAGGTGTCGGCGGAGCAGGTGTTCATGCCCGCCTTCGACTGTTCGCAGACGCTGGCGGGGTTGGCGGACAGCGACGTGAGCTGTCCCCCGGTCGGCCCCGCACTGCTCCAGACGTACCTGGATTATCTGCGGCAGAAAGGGCTGGTTCCGCCCGGCAGGTCCGGCCGCAACGGGGCCGGCGGCAGCCGCCAGCGGCAGGACGAGGGGGCGGCGGTCTGAGATGAGCGGTTCCGGCGCGCATCGAGAGTCCTCGGCGTGGGTGGTGCGTCCGCGGCCGGTCGCCGCGCCGCGCCTGCGCCTCTTCTGCCTGCCACACGCCGGCGGCGGGCCGGCCATTTTCCACCGCTGGGCTCGCGTCCTGCCGCCGCAGCTCGACCTATGCGCCGTGCACCTGCCCGGACGCGGCGCGCGCGTGGATGAGCCGGCCCACACGCGCCTGTCGCCCCTGCTGGCGGAACTGGAAGCGGCGCTGCGGCCCTGGCTGGACGCGCCCTTCGCCTTTTTCGGCCACAGCCTGGGCGCGGTGCTGGGCTTCGAACTGGCGCGCCGCCTGCAGGGGCAGGGGCCCGCGCCGCGGCGGCTCTTTGCGTCGGCCTGCGCCGCGCCCCATCTGCTGCCCGCCAACCGGCGGCTGCACGACCTGCCCCGCGCCGAGTTCCTGGACGCCCTGCGCGCCATGGGCGGCACGCCGCCGCAACTGTTCGCCGAGCAGGGGTGGCTGGACCAGATGCTGCCCGTGGTGCGCGCGGACCTGACGCTGTTTGAGACCTATGCTTACGAGGAGGGGCCGCCGCTGCGCTGCGCCATCACGGCCCTGGGCGGTCGCGCCGACACCCGCGCCTCGCCGTCCCAGTTGCAGGCCTGGGCCGCGCACACCGGCGCCGATTTCCGCCTGCGCCTGTTTGCCGGCGGCCATTTCTACTGGCAGGAGGCCCAGGACGAGGTGCTCGCCGCGGTAGTGCAGGATCTGGATTGGTAGCAAAAAGGGCCCTGGGCGTGACTCAGGGTGTATAATGCGTGGATGACACCGGCGCTACAAGGCAATCGATAAACTCACCCTCCGGGGAAAAGGAGACTCCTTCAATGGACAATGGCAAACGCCCTCGCTGGCACTATCTGCTCCTGTGGCTCATCGCCCTCACCTCGCTGGCCCTCAACACCTACCTCTTCTGGCAGTTGAACGGGTTGCGCACGCGGGCGCGGCAGGAGGTGGCCAACGCCAGCGAGCTGCTGGACGGCGTGGAACTCGAACCATACGATCTGCCCGTGCACGTGGACGAGACGATCCCTATCTCCATCACCGTGCCCTTCAGCGACACCTTCCAGGTGCCCATCAGCACCACGATACAGGTGTCCGACGTGGTGCCCTTTGAGGACAACATCGAAGTGCCTATCAACACCGTGATCCCCATTAACACCACCGTCAGCGTGCCCATCCCCGCCATCGGCAACATCGAGATCCCCATCCCCATCGTCACCAGCATCCCCATCAACATGCAGGTCAACGTGCCCATTAGCCGCAGCATCCCTGTGGAGCTGGACATCCCCGTGGATTTCATGGTGGAGGTGCCGGTGGAGAGCGAGGTGCCTATCCAGGCCGAGATACCCGTCCTGCTCGACTTCCCCGTCACGCTCCCCCTGGACGAAATGGGCTTCCAGCATCTCTTGCAGCAGGTGCAGGAGGCGCTGGAGGGGTTGGAGAGGTTGTTGGGAAGCTAGAGATATTTTATGGTGCTTGACGAGGCGATCGCCCTGGTGCTAGGCTATTCCCAGATCGCAACCACGACCAAAAAAGGAGGTGTTCGCACAATGCAAAAAGCAACGAGACATACGCCCGCACATCTTTTGCGCGCGGGTCTTTTGCGGCGTTGTGTGAGCACACCTGCTGTCGGGTAATCGGCCCTTTCTTTCGCCAACCTGATCCCTCCGGCCACGGGTGCCTCACCTGTGGCTTTTTTATTTTACACGCCGGGCTGACCACGGCCCGCCCCGCCCCTGGGTCACAACGCTGACCCACGGTTCTTTCCCCACCAGGCCCAACAAACCGCGGCCGCGCGCCGACACCGACGTTGCCTGTTTGAGGAGAGATCCCTTGAATTCTCGCACCCGAAAATTCCTGTCCTACTACAAACCGTACCGCCGCCTGCTCGCCGCCGACATGACCTGCGCCATGGTTGTCACGCTCGTGGCTCTGATCCTGCCCCTGTGCACGAGGCTCATCATGCGCTACGTTCTGGAAGAAGATGCGCCGGCTCTGCTGGAGCAGGTATACGCCATGGGCACGGTCATGCTGGTTCTGGTGGCCATCCACGCCGCCTGTAACTTCTTCGTGGACTATCGCGGACACACCATGGGCGCGCTGATGGAGCGCGACATGCGCGGGGAGCTGTTCGCGCATTACCAGAAGCTGCCGTTTCGCTTTTACGACGAACAACGCACGGGCCAGCTGATGTCGCGCATCACCACCGACCTGTTCTGGCTCGCCGAACTGTTCCACCACGGCCCCGAAGACCTGCTCATCGGCCTGCTCACGTTGGCCGGTGTGTTCGCCGTTTCCATGACCATCAGCGTGGAGCTGACCGTGATCATCTTTCTCTTTGTGCCGGTCATGGCCCTGTACGCCTTCCACTTCAACAAACGGATGAACGCCGCTCTGCGCAGGAGCAAAGAGCGCATTGGCGACGTTAACGCCCAGGTCGAAGACACCCTTGCCGGCATACGGGTCGTAAAGTCCTTTACCAACGAGGCCATGGAAAGGGAGAAGTTTGCGGCGCACAATGACCGTTTTGTGCACAGCAGGCGCGCCGGCTATCGCAGCGAGGCCTACTTCTCCGGCGGCATGATCGCCTTCTCCCACCTGATCACCGTCGCCGTCGTCGTCTTCGGCGGCGCGAGCATCGCCAACGCCTCCCTGGATGCCGCCGACCTGGTGACCTATTTGCTGTACGTGGGCCTGATGATCGAGCCCGTGCGGCGGCTGGTCAATTTCGCCCGGCTCTATCAGGAAGGCATCACGGGCTTCACGCGCTTCATGGAGATTCTGGAGATAGAGCCGGAAATCCGTGATGCGCCTGGCGCGGTGGCCCTGGGGCGCGCCCGGGGCGACATCGTCTTCAACAACGTCAGCTTCCGGTACAACAATAGCCACGATTACGTCCTGCGCGGCCTGTGTCTGCACATCAGGGCCGGCGAATACGTAGCCCTCGTCGGCTTCTCCGGCGTGGGCAAGACCACGTTGTGCTCGCTGATTCCCCGCTTTTACGATGTGTGCGAGGGCAGCATCTTGTTGGATGGTCGCGACATCCGCGAGATACGTCTGCGCTCTTTGCGCCGGAACATCGGCGTGGTGCACCAGGACGTCTACCTCTTTGCCGGGACGGTGGCCGAGAATATCGGCTACGGCGAGCCGCGGGCCGGGCGGGCGCAGATCGTGAAGGCGGCCAAAAGGGCCAACGCCCACGCCTTCATCCAGGCCCTGCCTGGCGGCTACGATACGGACATCGGCCAGCGCGGCGTGCGCTTATCGGGGGGCCAGAAGCAGCGGCTGAGCATCGCCCGCGCTTTCCTGAAAGATCCGCCGGTGATCATTTTCGACGAAGCCACCAGCTCGCTGGACAATGAGAGCGAGCGGGCGATCCAGGCTTCGCTGGAGGCGCTGGCCCACGACCGCACGACGATTGTCATCGCCCACCGGCTCTCTACGGTGATGGACGCGCAGCGCATTGTGGTCCTCACGGAAAAGGGGATTGCGGAGCAGGGCGCGCACGAGGCGCTGATGACGCGCAACGGATCCTACGCCCGTTTGTACCACATGCAGCGTAGAATCTGACTCCGCCGCCCTCACTCAAGGGCGGTGCAGCTGCGTGTGTCATCCGACTGTTGTGTGGTGACGCCGTAGCGTGTTAAGTGACGCCGTCTCTTGCGCTTCCCGCCTGGCTTTTCAACGCCTATACCGTCCTGACCCAGGCCGGCCTGGCCGCATTTGGCGCTTTGCTTTTACGCTCTGCGGCCCCTGCCTGAGTAGGCTGGATGCTGCTCTTCGCCGCCGCGCTGCTCTTCGCCGCCTATCTCCGCTTTCGCGACATGCCCCCGTTTGTCTACTACACGCTCACGCTGGTCACCGGCGTCACGTTGTTTCTGACCGGGTAGTCGCCGGCCTTCTCGCTTTTCTTATCGCTCAATTGATAGGCCGTTGTTCTTTATCATCATCTCCACAAACGCCTGCAAACGCTCGAGGCGGATCGGCTTTGTCGTCCACCTGACGCCCGGTTGCTCCGCCAGCGTTTGCCCCGCCTGCGGCATAGGGTAACCGGTGACGATTAACATCCTGACGCCGGTTTGCAGCGCCTGCAACTCCTCATATAGTTGCAGCGCGTTCATGTAAGGCATCACCAGATCGCTTATGACCAGGTCTATGGGTTCCGGACGCTCGCGAAGCAGCGCCAGAGCCTGGGGCCCGTGGGCGGCATCGATGACCTTATAGCCTAAATATTCCAGGGAATCCTTAAACGCCCCGCGAAGCGCCCCGTCATCTTCCACCAGGAGGATGCTCATCGTCCATTCCCTTCTGCCTTGTTAGTCATTCCTCGTTGGGACTTTCAGTATAACAGAGAATGGGTCAACCGGGTGATAAATAGGTCAAATGACCTGAGCCCGCGCCGCGCGGCCCGGCAGCCACTTTCTGGAGTGTGCCCCTTATCAGCCGACCGTAAGCATAAAATCGGCGACCTCTTTCGCCACAAGCTCCGGCGCCATCCGGTGCGCAGCATGCGCCTGGTCTTCCAGCAACACAACGCGAGCATCCGGCAAGGTGGCCTCTAGCGCCCTGGTCGCGAAACTCGTATGATCCTGCGTCACCGTCCCTGTCAACAGCAGCGTGGGCTCTGAGACTTCACGGAACCGTTCCACTGTCAGCCCCGCTTCCAGCAACGCCTCCCATTCACGGTGCGCCGTCGGTGCAAGAGCGACCATGTGCCTCCAGAGGGGCGTCGAGCGCAGGACGGACAACTGCTCCTCCGGCACCCCCGCTTCCTCCCGGTAGAAGAGAACAACCGCTTCGTTGAATTGCTCCTGCTCCATGAGAGGGCGAATGCGCTCGAAGATCTCCTCGAACTGACGCTGAAAATGCAGCGGCGGTTCGTAGAGCGCCAGGCCCTCGATTGACTGGCGACGCGCGGCTTCGAGGGCATAGATCGCTCCCGACGAGTGCCCCAACAAGAACGCCTCTGGCCCCGCTGCCTGCAGGACGGCCGCGATGTCCTCGATCTCGCGCTCGAAGTCGTAGGCCGCTGCATCACCGCTGCGGCCACGGCCCCGCCTGTCCATCACGTAGCACGTGCACGGTTCGGCCAACGCCTTCGCCACGGACAGCCATTGCTCTGCGCTGTTCAGCGCGCCGTGGACGATGACCAGAGGCACCGGCCCGGATCCGACTTTCGCGAATCCGATGCGCGTGCCGTCCTCCGAACGGACCGTTTGCGTCTTTACCGCAACGGATTCCCTCTCGATATCCTCTATGTGGTCTGGATCGGGCATTCTAACCTCCATTGTGCACGTTCCCGGTACGTTGAGAAGTGTGTGAGTGACTTTTCATCGTGCTGTTTCGTCAAGATGGGGGCACTAAGTCAGCGAACGGATGGGGGCCTGTACGGGCGTACAAATTCAGTATAGACAATACACACAATTGAATCAAATCAGCGGAGCACTGGCCAACCAACGCGGTTACTATGAACCACGACACCGTGGGCAGCATAGAGTTTGCCCGCAAGGTGGGTGGCGTCATGTATAATGTAGATACCGGCGTAGCGCCTTCCACTGACCGTCCCAGGAAGGGTTTTTCTGCTGGTGCAGTCAGGCAGCATCCCGGCCTGAAGGCGCTACAAACACAGCTCGTCGTAGCTAAGGAGAAACCGATGACCGCCGGCAAACAGGACCGTCCACTCATTCTCGTGACCGGAGCCACCGGCTACATAGGCGGGCGGCTGGCGCCGCAGTTGCTGGCGTTGGGCTACCCGGTGCGCTGCCTGGTCCGCGACCCGGATCGGCTGCGGGGCCGCCCCTGGTATGACGCTGTAGAGGTCGTCGCCGCAGACGTGCTCAAACCAGAAACCCTGCCCCCGGCCCTGCAGGGCGTGTCCGTGGCCTATTACCTGATCCACAGCCTGGGCGCCGGGGCCGACTTTCATGAGCGCGACCTGCGGGCGGCGCGCACCTTCGCCGCGGTGTGCGCGGAAGCCGGCGTGCAGCGCATCATTTACCTTGGCGGTCTCGGCGAGCCCTCCGCAGAGCTCTCAGAACATCTGCGCTCACGGCAGCAGACGGGCGACGCCCTGCGCAGCGGTCCACTACCCGTCACCGAGTTTCGCGCCAGCGTCATCGTCGGCTCCGGCAGCATCTCCTTTGAGATGGTGCGCTACCTCACCGAGCGGCTGCCGGTCATGATCGCCCCCCGCTGGGTCTACACTCGCACCCAGCCCATCGGCATCCGCGACGTGCTCGACTACCTCACCGCGGCCCTCAGCGTTCCCCGGTCAGCGGGGCGCATCGTGCAGATCGGGGGGTCGGAAGTGGTCAGTTACGGGGAGATGATGATGACCTATGCCGGCGTGCGCGGTCTGACACGCTGGATGGTGCCCGTGCCCGTGCTCACCCCGCGCCTCTCCTCGTACTGGGTGAACCTCGTCACGCCCATCCCCGCCAGCATGGCCCGCCCGCTCATCGACGGGCTGCGCAACGAAGCGATCGTGCGTGACGATAGCGCGCCCCAGCTCTTCCCCGACATCCACCCATCCAGCTACCGCGAGGCTGTGGAACAGGCGCTGGACCGCTTGCAGGCCAGCGACGTGGAGACGACGTGGAGCGACGCCCTGAGCAGCAGCCAGGGGGACGTGCGGCCCGTCATCCTGACCAACGAGGAAGGCATGATTCGCGAGCACCGCCGGCGCCTCGTCCGCGCCTCGCCATCCGACCTTTTCCTGGTCTTCACCGGGCTCGGCGGCGGGAGGGGCTGGTTCTACCTCAATACGGCCTGGGGCCTGCGCGGCCTGTTGGATCGTCTAGTGGGCGGGGTCGGGCTGCGGCGCGGCCGGCGCCATCCAGACGAACTTCGCGCCGGCGACGCGCTGGATTTCTGGCGCGTCGAGGCCGTGGAGCGCGACCGCCTGCTGCGGCTGCGGGCGGAGATGATAGTGCCCGGCGAAGCGTGGTTGCAGTTTGAGGTCACACCCCGCGACGACGAGCACACCCTGCTCACGCAGACAGCCTTCTTCGCCCCCAAGGGCCTGCTCGGTCTGCTCTACTGGTACGCTCTCTACCCGGTGCACGGGCTGATCTTCAGCGGCCTCATCGACCGCATTGCACGGCGCGCCGCGGTCCTCCGCTTAACCCGGTTGTAAGGAGTGCCAAGTGCGCCCCGCGTGCGGCATGGGGTAGCCGGTGACGATTAGCATCCTGACGCCGGCTTGCAGCGCCTGCAACGCGTCATACAGTTGCAACACGTTCATAAACGGCATCACCAGATCGCTTATGACCAGGGCGATGGGGTCCGGACGCTCGCCAAGCAGCGTCAGGGCCTGGGGGCCGTGGGCGGCATCGAGCAGAATCACGTGGCGCCCAACTTGCAAGGGCTGCGCATCATGCGCGAACGAAATCGGCGCTACGCACGATATCTCTAGCACCGTGGGCGAAGGGACGACCGTCAGCTGCGTCTGGGCGCGGGACTCCACCTGGAACACGCCGATGGTGTCGCCGGCGCTAATCATGTCGTAGACGGCGGGGTCGTCGAAGGTCAGCGCATTGAGGTCCGGCGCCGCCCCATTGTCCTGGGCCAGCAGCGCCAGCGTCAGAAGATGGTCGGCCGAAGAACCCGCCTCCACCGCCCGTCCCTCCTCTACCGCGCGCTGGATGCCGGCAATGGACCGGGGGGAAAGGCCCAGGACTTTGCCCACGTCG
>DATHSI010000111.1:0-22713 GCA_035464315.1 Candidatus Sulfomarinibacteraceae bacterium | reverse complement strand
CGCCTGGATCACCTCGCGCATGTAGGGCATCGTCGTCGTCAGCAGCGCGCTCATGCCCAGGATGTCCGGCTGGTGCGCCTCGATGGCCGCCAGGTAATCCTCCACAGAGTTGTTGATGCCGATGTTGACCACCTCGAAGCCCGCTCCTTCCATCATCATCGCCACCAGGTTCTTGCCGATATCGTGGATGTCGCCCTTGACCGTGCCGATGACCATGGTGCCGATTTTGGGCGCGCCGGTCTCGACCAGCAGCGGGCGCAGCACGCCCATGCCCGCCTTCATCGCTTTGGCCGACATCAGCACCTCGGGCACGAAGAGGATGCCGTCGCGGAAGTCCACGCCCACGATGTCCATGCCCGCCACCAGCCCTTCGGTGAGCACGGCGTAGGGCGTCATGCCCCGCGACAGCGCCTCCTCCACCTCCTCCACGACCTCCTCGGCGTAGCCGTCGTAGAGGTCGTCCATCATCAGCTCCAGCAGCTCCTCCGTGGCCATTTCCTTGATGTTAATCTCTTCGCTCATGCCTCACCTTCTCTCGCTTTCCGTGGTTCTTGCCGACGGCGCAGCGCCGCCTTCCTCCAGATACCTTCGTGTCGCTTCCTTCCTTCTCGGTTATTATGACCATTATGTGCCCATAGCCAAGCGACCAATGTACCTGACGACAAACGGAGCGCGGGCATCTTGCCCGCATAGATTGCGAGCAGGGATGCTCACGGTCCATACGCCAGTTTGTTCGTAGACCCATGCAGCGCACATGGCTCGCAAATATAGCAAAGCATGATACAATGGTCAAAGTTTTGAAAAAGACGTTCATAATGTGAAACAACAAGCGATGAGACCCTCCCTAAACGTCCTTTCCCCGCAATTAATTGACCAGATTCTCGATGAAGCCAAGCGCATCCTGTATGAAGTCGGCATCGAAGTGCGCGGCCCGCGCTTGCGCCGCCGCCTGCTAGACCACGGCCTGTCCATGGACGACGCCGGCGAGCGCATTCTGTTTCCGCCGGACGTGGTCGACGAAGCAATCGCCAGCACGCCGCGCTCCTTTACGTTGTACGACCGTGACGGCCAGCCGCACGCCGAAATCGGCGGCGACAACGTGCACTTCGTGCCCGGCTCCAGCGGCCTGAAGGTGCTGGACCATCGCACCGGCGAAACGCGCCTGGCCAACACCAAAGATTTCGTGGAATATGTGCGCCTGGCCGACGGCCTGCAACACATCGCCTATCTGGCCACCGCCTTCTCCACCAACGACGACATCGAAGCCCAGGTCTCCGACGCCTGGCGCCTTTATCTGTGCCTCATGCAGTCAACGAAACCGGTCGTCTCCGGCGCCTTCACCGAGGACGGCGTGCCGCGCATGGCGCAGATGATGCAACTGTTCCGCGAGGACCGCGATGATCTCATCGCCCGCCCGCTGTCCATTTTCACCATCACAGCGACCGGCATGTTCCGCTACAGCGAGGACTCCTGCCAGAACCTGCTCGATTGCGTGGAGTGGGGCATTCCCATCGAAGTGGTGCCCGTGACGCTCATGGGCCTCATCGCCCCCGTCACCCTCGTCGGCGCTGCCGTGTTTCACACGGCCGACGTGCTCGCCGGGCTGACCATGGCCCAGGTTATCCGCCCCGGCGCGCCCGTGCTCTTCGGCGGCGCGCCCGCTGCCTTCCACATGCGCGCCGCGACCTCGCCCATGGTCGCCGTGGAGGCCCTGCACCTGAACCTGGCCTACGTGGCCCTGGCCAAAGCGCTGGACCTGCCCACGCAAACTTACATGGCGCTCAGCGACGGGAAGTTCCTGGATGCGCAGGCCGGCGCCGAGACGTTCGGCGGCGCTATCCTGGCTGCCCTTGCCGGCATCAACTCTGTCTCCGGACCGGGCATGCTGGACTATCTTCTGGTGTTCAGCCTGGAGAAGCTGGTTTTCGACGACGAACTGTGCGGACAGGCGCTGCACCTGGTCCGCGAGATGAAGCCCAAAGCGGATTTGCCCACGGTGGATCTGGCGCGCCAGTTGCTGGAGGAACAGCACATGATCACGGTCGAGCACACCATGGAACATTGGCCCGAAGAGCTGTACTTGCCCGGTTCCGTGATCGACCGCCAGAACCGTGAGAACTGGACGAAAGCGGGCCAGCCTACGCTGCCCGAGCGCACCCGCGCCGAGGTCGAGCGGCACCTGGCTACCTCCGAACCGCCCCACCCGGACAATGCCATCGTTGCCGAAATGCAACGCCTGCTGCGCGAGGGCATGGAAGGCGACGACCCCTTCCCCGATATACCGCCCCTGCCCGCCGGCGACGCCACGCCCCGCCGCCGTCGCCGCAGACGCCGCACCCGCCGCAGCCACGAGTAATGCCCACAACTCGCTCCCTGGTCCTCCTCTGTCTCTCCTCCGTGGCTCTCCGTGTCACGTCAGTTCGATCCAATCAATTGACACCCCCACCCGCCCCGCCTACAATCGTGTTCATAATGTGAACAGCAGGGCGCAAGGGAAGCAGATGGCCTCAAAAACCAAACCATACCGCGGCACGCAATCGGTCATGCGCGCCTTCAAGATTTTGCAGACGTTCAGCGATCAGCAGCCTGAATGGCGTCTCACCGAGCTGGCTGAAGAAGTAGACCTCAACCGCACCACCACCTATCGCCTGCTGACGGCGCTGGAAAGTCTGGACATGGTCACCCGCGACGAAGACACGCAGGCCTACCGACTGGGCTCCGAAGCAATCGTGCTTGGCGGGCGCGCCCTGCGCGCCAACTACGTGCGCCAGATCAGTCACAAGGAACTGGAACAGCTTTCGGCCGAAACCGGCGAAACGGCCACCCTGGACGTGCTTGAGGGCGCCGACACGCTGGTAGTGGACGAGGTGAAGGGCCGCTTTGTACTGGGCACGATGCCCGGCGCCGCACCCGCCATCGGCACACGCTGGCCCGCCAACAGCAGTTCCACGGGCAAGGTGCTGCTGGCCTGGCTGCCCCCCGACGAAGGCGCCGCCCGCCTGCCCCAACCCTTGCCACAACTCACTCCGCATACCATCACCAGCCGGGAGCAGCTGCAGCAAGAACTGGCCCAGGTACGCCAGCGCGGTTATGCCCTGGCGCAAGACGAGCTGGAGATCGGCTACAGCGACATCGCCGCCCCCCTCTTCAACCACGAAGGCGACGTGGTCGCCGCCCTGACCGTCGGCGGCGCCACCACCCGCCTCACTGCGGAAAAACGCCAGCAGGCGATCAGACTACTCCGCGACGCCGCCCTGCGCGTTTCCGCCCAGCTTGGCCACCGGGCCTGACAGGAGTTCATAGTGAAAGCAGCAGCCTTCTTTGAGTGCGGCGGCCCGGAGCAAATCCAGTTTGTTGACGTGCCTGATCCTACCTGGGGCCCAGACGAGGCGCTCATCCGCGTACAGGCCTGCGCCCTCAACCGCGCCGACCTCTGGATGTTGAACGGCCCGCCCGATCCCGGTTTCCGCTTTCCCTTTTGGGCCGGCGCGGACATAGCCGGCGTCGTCGAAGCAATAGGAGAGCGAGTGACCTCTGTGTCGCCCGGCGACAGGGTGCTTGTCAATCCCGGCCTATACTGCGGCGTCTGCGAACATTGTGTCGCCGGCGAACACAGCCTCTGCCTCTCATATGACACCGTCGGCGGTAGGGTGCCGGGCGGTCTTGCCGATTATTTCGCGATCAGCGCCGGCCACCTCCTGTCCATCCCCAACGAAGTCCCCTTTCGCACAGCCGCGGCGGCGCCCATGACCTTCATGACAGCCTGGCGCGCACTAGTTACGCGCGCCGCCCTGCGGCCTGGCGAGCACGTGCTCATTCTGGGCGCCAGCGGGGGCGTGGGCACCGCTTGCCTGCAGATCGCCAGGTTCAGCGGCGCCCGCGTCACGGCCATCACCAGCAGCCAGTCCAAAGTGGAACGCCTGCTGCAATTGGGCGCCGATGCCGCCCTCAATCGCAACGAAGGTGACCCCTGGCAACAGGTCCGCGACATGACCGGTGGGCGCGGCGTTGATTTGGTCGTAGAAAGCGTGGGCGGCCCAACCTGGCAACAGGGCCTGCAGAGCCTGGCCAAAGGAGGCCGCCTGGTGACCTTCGGCCGCACAGCCGGAGGCGTCGGCCACACTGACATCGGCCTAGTGTTCTGGAACCAGTTGCAGATTATCGGCAGCTCCATGTCAAACAACAGTGAGTTCAAGACGGTGATGCAACTCGTTTTCCAGGGCCGCCTGCAGCCCGTAATCGACCGCGTCTTTCCCCTTTCTCAGGCGCGCGCAGCGTTCGAACGGCTACAAAACGCCCAACACGTGGGCAAGATCCTAGTGGAGCCCTCCTGATCGGCCCTGCAAATCCCCGGCGGACGAAAAAACATAGCCCATCATCCCAAAATTACTTTGACATCCGTCCCACCTGCGATTACAATGGATCCTCAAAGTTTCATAATGTGAAAGCGTGTCCCAAATCTACTGGTAATAGAATCCACATATAGGTTCCCGCCTGGAAACCGCTCAGTCGCCAGTTCGGCGCGCGCCGAATCTCTGTCCCGGCAACCCGTTCAACGCCGTGCTCAGCAGGCGCCTCACCCGCGCCTTGTAAACGATTCGACAGATCGTTCATAATCCTACACATAGGAAAGGAGAAAATATGTCACGATTCCCACGAAAAGTATGGTTCATGGTCGTCATCCTGGCCCTGGTAATGGGTCTCATGGCCTGTACGGCACAGCCCGACGCCGGAGACAGCGCGGAGGAGCCCGCAGATACCACCACTCAGGAAGAGGAAACGGCAACAGACGAAACGGATGCGCCAGCCGGTGACGAGCAAGACGAGGCGCCAGAGGAAGCTCCGCAGGAGGCAGAAGAAGAGGTCGAAGAGGCTGCGGACAGCGGAGATGAAGAGAGCGCCGCGCCCTCAGAGCCCAAGATCCTGACCATCCGCCTTGAATCAGACATCGAAAACCTGGATCCCGCCTTCCAGCCCACCTGGGAAGACCAGTATGCGTCCGAAGGCATCATGCAGCCCCTCGTCGGCTACGTGCCCAACACCTGGGACCTGCAGAACGTACTTGCCGAATCAATTGAGCAATCGGAAGACGGCCTGAGCATCGAGTTCACGCTGAAAGAAGGCATTCAGTTCCACGGCGGGTACGGCGAGCTCACCGCCGAGGACGTGAAATTCTCCTATGAGCGCATCGCCGACCCCGAGGTCGAATCCTACTACTCCGTAGATTGGGAAACGCTGGACCACGTGGAAGTGACAGGCCGCTATACGGGCCGAATTGTGCTGAGCGAGTCCTTTGCCCCGCTCTGGAACTCTACTCTGCCCCTGGTCAGCAGCTGGGTCATTAGCCAGGAAGCGTTCGAAGAGATGGGCGCCGAAGCCTTCGCCCAGCACCCCATCGGCACCGGACCTTACGAATTTGTGGAATGGCTCCCCAACGAGCGCATCGTCGTGCAACGATTTGAAGATTACTGGGGCGAAGCGCCGGAATGGGACGAGATCCACTACCTGCCCATCGTGGAAGATAGTTCCGCCGAAATCGCTCTGGAAACCGGCGAGGTCGATTTCTCCTCAATCTCCGCCGCTTCCGTGGAGCGCTTCGAAGCGGATCCCAACTTTGAGGTCTACACTTACCCCACCCTGGACTTCACCTGGCTGGCGCTCAACGTGCAGCATCCCAACCTGGAAGATGTGAATGTGCGTCGCGCCGTCATCCACGCCATCGACGTGCCCTCGGTCATTGCCGCCGCCTATGACGGCAAATGGGAGCGCGCCTGTCATCTGATCGCCCCGGGTCAGGTGGGCCATTGGGAAGACGGACCCTGCTACGAGCAAGATCTGGAAGCCGCCCAGGAATACCTGGATGCTGCCGGCGTCGACAACCTGGAACTGGTCATCACCGTCGACGAGGCTGAAGCGCCGCGCGCCGCGGCACAGGTGATCCAGGCCAACCTGGCCCAGGCCGGCATCAACGCCGAAATCGACGTGCAGGACTCCTCGACCTTCTGGGAAGCCGGCTTTGGTGAACAGGGTCGCACCGAGCGGCAGTTGACGTACGTCACCTACGGCACCACGCCCGATCCCTCCTGGTCCACCGTGTGGTTCACCTGCGACCAGGTGCCCGAGTGGAACTGGATGTACTGGTGCAACGAGCGCTATGACGAGCTCCACCAGCAGGCCATCCGCGAACTGGATGAAGATGCGCGCGACGCCATGTACGAAGAGATGCAACAGTTGATGGATGAAGACGCCATCGCCGTATGGATCGCGCATCCCACCGTGCACTTTGCGGCGCCCGTCGACCTGGACGTGGCCATGCAACCTGACGGCCGTATCCTGGGCTCGCACTTCCGTTCCCGCTAATGTAGACAACCGCTGCCGGCACAGCCGGCGGTCGTTGGCAAGGATTGGTGCAAGAGCGTGGCGCGGCTGCCGAGCGCAGTCGCGCCACACGCTTGTGCCCCCTTGTATCAGGAGTCGTTTACATGCGTCGTTATCTCTTAAAACGGTTGGGGATGAGCCTGCTGGTGGCCTTTCTGGCTACCGTCTTCCTGGCTTCCATGATCCACTTTATCCCCGGCGACCCCGTCAAAACGTTGCTGGGCCCGCGAGCCACCGAAGAGCGCTCCGCCGAGGTGCGCGCGGCGATGGGTCTGGACGATCCCATTCCTGTGCAGGTGTACAATTTTACGCGGAACATCGTATTATACGGCGACCTGGGCGAGGATTTCAGCAGCCACCGCCCGGTCACCGACATCATCGCCCGCGTCCTGCCGCACACCCTGGCCCTGGCAGCAAGCAGCCTGCTCATCGCCGCCGTCTTCGGCATACCGCTCGGCGTCTACTCCGCCACACGCCCCAACACACTGGCCGACCGCATAACGAGCATCTTCGCCGTCTCCTTCATCACCCTGCCCTCATACGTGGCCAGTCTACTGCTGCTACTCCTCTTTGCCGTGCAGTTGAAGTGGTTTCCGGCCATTGGCGTTGGCGACCCCGGCGACCCCGTGGATTACCTCCGTCATCTGGTTCTACCGGCGACGGCCCTAGCCATTACCTGGGTCGGCTACCTAGCCCGGCTCGTGCGCGCCAGCATGCTGGAAATTCTTAACGCCAACTACATTCGCACGGCCATGGCCTACGGCCTGCGTGACCGCACCATTTTCTACAAATACGCGCTGCGCAATGCCATCATCCCCACCGTCGCCGTCCTCGGCGTAGGGCTGGGCAACCTGCTGGGCGGCGCCGTATTTACCGAAGTGATCTTCTCGCGCCCTGGTCTGGGTCGCCTCATTTATGACGCCATCTCCGGACGCAACTACCCCATCGTGCGCGGCGGCATCCTCGTCGCTGCCCTGCTTTTCGTCTTCGCCAACCTCATCGCCGACCTCTCCTACCATTACCTGGATCCACGCATTCGCGCCGAAGGAGGTCGCTCATGAGCGTACCGGCTGAGACTCTGACCCCTGGCGGGCAGGAAACAACGTATGACATTGAGCGCCAGCCGCGTTGGCTGCGCCTGTTACGGGACATTGTGCGACGTCCCACGGGCCTCTTCGGCCTGCTCGTGGTGCTCTTTCTCCTCTTTGTGCTCGTCGGCGCTCCCTTTCTGGCTCCCTACTCCGCCGCGGAGCCGGATGTAATGCGTCGCCTGGAAGGCCCCTCGGCCGAGCACCTGCTGGGCACCGACCACCTGGGCCGCGACATCCTCTCCCGCCTGATATTCGGCACGCGCATCGCTCTGGGCACCGCCTTTCCCTCCGTACTGGGCGCGCTGTCCGCCGGGCTGTTGCTGGGCCTGATTGCCGGCTACTTTGGCGGCAACATAGACAACGTGATCCTCATCGCCATGGACACTCTGCAGGCCTTTCCCGCCATCATCCTCACCCTGGCCCTTCTGGCCCTGATCGGTTCCTCCACCGGCAACGTGATCCTGGTCATCGCCATCGCTTTCACGCCCGGCTACGCGCGCATCGTGCGCGCCCAGGTACTCTCTTACAAAGAGCAGCCGTTCGTGGAAGTGGAGCGCGCCCTGGGCGCGGGCCACCTGCGCATCGCCCTGGTGCACATCTTGCCCAACATCATCGCGCCCCTGGTCATTCTCCTGGCCATGGATCTACCGGCAGCGATCACCACTGAGGCAGGTCTTTCCTTCCTGGGCCTCGGCGTGCGCCCGCCTACGCCCTCCTGGGGCGTCATCCTCTCCGAAGGGTTCGCCCGCATCCGCAGCTCGCCCTGGCCCGTGCTGTGGACCAGCCTGGCCATCGCCATCACTACCCTGGGCTTTACCCTCTTCGGCGAGACCTTGCGCGACCTCCTTGATCCCAAACTATCTGGTTCGCAAAGGGCATGATGGAACAACCCCTGGTAGCCGTTCGGAACCTTGAGGTCGCCTATCACACGCAGCGCGGCACACTGCAGGCCCTTTATGACGTCAATTTGCACATCATGCCCGGTGAAATCGTGGGCGTTGTGGGCGAAACCGGCTGCGGCAAATCCACCGTGGCCTCTTCTCTGCTGCGCCTGCTGCCACCCAACGGCGAGATCCTGAGGGGTCAGATCCGCTTCAAAGACCAGAACCTCCTGGAGGCCGGCGACGAGCAGCTGCGCCGTCTTCGCGGGCAGGAGATGGCCATGATTTTCCAGGATCCCATGACCAGCCTGAACCCGGTCTTTACCGTTGGTGGACAAATGGTGGATATCCAACGCGCGCACAACGACGGTCGCCGCGGCCAGCGCGCCAGTCGCGGGGAATTGCGCCAGCGCGCAATAGATGTGCTGGAACAGGTGGGCATTCCCGACGCCGGCGAGCGCATCGACCACTACCCGCACCACTTCTCCGGCGGCATGCGCCAGCGCATCATGATCGCCATGGCCCTCCTCTCGCGCCCTGACCTCCTCGTCGCCGACGAAGCC
Organism: Candidatus Sulfomarinibacteraceae bacterium; assembly: GCA_035464315.1. Classification (GTDB taxonomy): domain Bacteria; phylum Chloroflexota; class Anaerolineae; order Promineifilales; family Promineifilaceae; genus JAAYYY01. The sequence continues at coordinate 13,800 of DATHSI010000111.1, read as the reverse complement.
ACAGCCTCGCTGGATGTGACGCTGGAAGCGCAAATTCTGGAGCTGATTAAGGAGCTGCGCCAGAAATATAACACGGCCGTGCTCTTCATCTCGCATGATCTGGGCGTCATCGCCCAGCTCTGCGATCGCGTCATCGTCATGTACGCCGGCCACATTGTGGAACAGGGCGACGTCTATCGTCTCTTTGAAGATCCCCAGCACCCCTACACGAGGGCGCTCCTGGGGTCGGTGCCCACGCGACACCAGTACGATCAGCGCCTGACGACCATTCCCGGGCGCGTGCCCAGCCTCTTCAACCTGCCTCCAGGCTGCAAGTTTGCCGGCCGCTGCCCGCACGTGCAGACCGTCTGCCGCCAACAGGAGCCGCAACTGCTGGACAACGACGGCCATGAGGTTCGATGCCTGATCTACGATTCCGAATCGGGCTACGACCACTCGCAGTTAGCCGGCGAAGCAGAAGCCGGCCCCGCCGCTACACCGGCCACACCAGAACGAGACCTCGTCGGCCAAAACGGCCACCATCTGATTGAAACCGACCGGTTGTCCATGCACTTCATCGAAGAACCGGGGCTACTGGGACAGCTGTTTGGCGCAGAACGGGACAGCGTGCGCGCCGTTGACGACGTAGACCTGGCCATCGCCCGCGGCGAGGTGGTGGGCCTCGTCGGCGAATCTGGTTCGGGCAAAACCACGTTAGGCCGCACCATCCTGCGCCTGCAGGAGCCTACCGCGGGCCGCATCATGTTCGACAGCCAGGACATCACGGACGCCACGCACCGCGAGCTACGCCGGCTGCGCCCGCGCATGCAGATGATTTTCCAGGATCCGTACTCCGGCCTCAGCCCCCGCCTGCGCGTCTCCTACTTGCTGCGCGAGCCGTACAAAATCCACAACGTGCCTCGCGAAGACCAATATAGCGTCTCCGAACTGCTGCGCTTCGTCGGCCTCTCCGACGAGCAGGCTCACAAATTCCCGCACGAGCTATCGGGCGGGCAGGCGCGCCGTGTGGGCATCGCGCGCGCTCTGGCCCTGCGTCCCGACTTCATCGTGGCCGACGAACCTACGTCGGGCCTCGACGTCTCCGTCGCCGCCAGCGTGCTCAACCTGATGCGCGATCTGGCCAGCCAGTTCAACCTGACCTACCTGATCATTACCCATAACCTCAACGTCATCGGCTACATCGCCTCGCGCGTGGCCGTCATGTACCTGGGCAACCTGGTAGAGATCGGTCCCACCGCCGAGATTTTCAACAACCCCGCCCATCCCTACTCCCTGGCCCTGCTGTCGGCCATCTCCGAACCAGACCCGCGACAGCGCGGACGTCGCCTGCTGCTTTCCGGCGAGATTCCCAGCCCCAAGAATCCGCCGGCCGGCTGCCGCTTCCACACCCGCTGCCCCTTCGTCGAGAGAAAGTGCCGCGTCGAGCCGCCGCCCCTGGAACAGGTGGGACCCGGCCATTGGGTCGCCTGCCACCGCTGGGACTATGTTCGCGAGCACGGTACAGAAAAAGATTGAGACAGGCATCATGGAGGACACACTCATGCCCCAACATTCGCTATACGAAGTTGACATCCGACACAACGTGCGCATTCCCATGAGCGACGACCTGGAGCTCTCGGCCAACCTCTTTCTGCCCCTGCCTCGCGAGCCCGGCGAGACCTTCCCCGCCATTCTGGAGATGATCCCTTACCGCAAGGATGACTGGCACTACAATTCCGACGTCTCGCGCATGAGCTATCTGGCCCAGCACGGGTTCGCCGGCTGCCGGTTAGACGTGCGCGGCACGGGCAGCAGCCCCGGCATCGCCCAGGACGAATACACGCCCCGCGAGACAGAAGACGGTTACGAAACAGTGCAGTGGCTGGCGGCGCAAGAGTGGTGCAACGGCAACGTGGGCATGTGGGGCATCAGCTACGGCGGCTTTACCAGCATCCAGGTGGCCAAAATGCAGCCGCCCGCTCTCAAGGCTATCGCGCCCATGTACGCCACCGATGACCGCTACACCGACGACGTACACTACATCGGCGGCTGCAAGACCGCCAGCGAGCTGGCCCAGTACGCCGTGGGCATGGTGGGCATGAACGCCCTGCCGCCCAAGCGGGAATACGCCGGGGAGAAGTGGGCCGAGCAATGGAAGGAACGCCTGGAGCAAACGCCGCCCTGGCTCGTCAACTGGCTGCAACAACAGACCGACGGCCCCTACTGGCGCAACGGTTCTCTGGCTCCCGACTACGAAAAGATCACCTGCGCAGTCCTGCATTTCACCGGCTGGACCGACGGCTACACCGACCCCGCTCTGCGCATGCAGGAAAAGTGTGTCAACGCCCCGCGCAAGCTGCTCGTGGGCAACTGGTCGCACACCTTTCCCGACAGCGGCTACCCCGGCCCCAACCTCGATTGGCTACACGAAATGATACGTTTCTTCGACTACTGGCTCAAGGGCATCGACAACGGCATTATGGACGAGCCGTCGGTGACCCTCTTCCGCCGCCAGTATACAGAGCCCGAAGCATTCCCTGACGCCTTCAATGGTGAGTGGATCAGCGCCGACGCCTTTCCCCTCCCGGGTACAGAGGAACAGGAATGGCATCTGGACGCTGCCGGTCTACAAAGGCAAGCGCCGAATGATGAAGGCGTGGACCACTACCTACACCGGCCGACGTTAGGTAGCCAGGCCGGGCTCAGTTGGGGCGCAGGCGCGCCGCCCACCGGGCTGGCCCGCGATCTGCGACGCGACGAGGCGCTCAGCCTGACCTACACCAGCGAGTCACTGCAGGAAGCGCTGGACGTCGTGGGCTTCCCCCGCGCCGTGCTGCATCTGCGCTGCACTGCGCCCGTGGCCCACGTCGTGGTGCGCCTCACCGACGTAGCTCCCGACGGGACCTCATCGCTGGTCAGCACCGGCATCCTCAACCTGACGCACCGCGAGGGCCATGACGATCCGCAGCCGCTCGAACCGGGCCAGATCTATCCCATCTCCATCACTCTACAGGGGACAGGTTACCGCTTTCTGCGCGGGCACCGGCTGCGCCTCAGCGTGGCCAGCGCCTACTGGCCCGTCATCTTCCCCTCCCCGTGCCGCGCCGATAACTACCTGCACCGCGGCGGCGACGCCCCGTCGCGCCTCATCCTCCCCACCGTGCCTCTGGACGCGCCGTTGCGCCAGCCGCCCCCCTTCAAAACCTCCCCGGCCGGCGTCCGCGAGGTAGGCCAGGGGCATGAAGAGCCGGCGCAGTGGCTGGTCACCGACGACGTCATCAACCGCTGCCAGCGCATCAAACTGTCGGACGCCGGAACGACCACCCTGCCCGACGGCGTCTCCCTCTTCAGCTCGGAAATGATCGAGCTCACCGCGCACCGCGACGACCCCGCCCAGGCCCGGCTCTACAATGAAGTGGTCTACAGGCTGGAGGAACACGGCTACGAGACGGAAGTGTTAGCCAGTGGTACCATTCGCGCCACACAGACGGCCTTCCACATCGACGTACAATTGCAGGTAAACCTCAACGGCAATCCCTTCTGGCACAATTCATGGTTGGAAAGCATCCCCCGCCACCTGCTATGATTGGCTGCAACACTCGCGCCGGACGTTTGGAAAATGCGAAGGCAACTGTTATACTGGCTAATTATGAAACGATGTTTCATAATATGAACAAGGCAGGATAACACAAGAGGTCCGCAAGGGCCGGGGAAAAAGTAACTATGGCCGACAACAGCCCCTATCCCGGCACACAGGCCGTCGTGCGCGCCATCTCGGTGCTCAAAGCGTTTACGGACCAGCACCCGGAATGGACGCTGACGCCGCTGGCCCGGCACATTGGTCTGAACAAAGCCACAACGTATCGCCTTTTGACCGCGCTGGAAAGCGAGGCGCTCGTCGTGCGCGCTCCCGATTCTGACAAATACCGGCTGGGACCAGGCATGGTGGCCCTCGGCGGTCGCGCCCTGCGCGCCAACAATTTGCGCGCCGTGAGCCACGGGGAACTGGACGCGTTGGCTGAAGAAACCAACGAAACCGCCTCCCTGGAAATCTTGCAGGATCACGAAGTTCTGATTTTGCACGAGGCCAGCGGGCGTCACGTCATGTCCGGCGGGCGCGCTATCGGCACACGCTGGGCGGCCCACGCCACATCCACAGGCAAAGTGTTGCTGGCGGCGTTGCCGCCGCAGCGCCTGGTGGAGATCCTGCCCTCGCCCCTCCCTGCCTTCACGCCGCATACGATCACCGATCTGCAGGCGCTGCAAGAGGATCTGGCGCAGGTACGCGAGCGCGGGTACGCTGTAGCCGATCAGGAGTTGGAAGTGGGGCTGCTGGCCATCGGCGCGCCGCTGCGCAACCACGATGGCGAGATTGTGGCTGCCATCAGCGTCGCCGGCCCCACCCTGCGCCTGACGCCAGATCAGATCCCGGACGTCGCCGCCCTGGTGCAAGACGCCGCCGCTCGCATTTCCCGGCAACTCGGCTATCAGGTCCTGTCCGGCGACTCACAAACGTAAGGACGTTGTCAAGGAAGAGCAATGCCCATTCCAACTCCCTTTCACTCACGAACCGCGCCGCTTTGCGAAAGTCACGAGTGGCGCAGCTGGTCCGGCTATCTGTCGGCCAGCGTCTATGAACCGTCCCACGAGCGCGAGTATTTCGCCATCCGTAACAGCGCCGGTCTCATCGACGTCTCGCCCCTCTTCAAATATGAAATAGTGGGGCGCGACGCCGCGCGCGCTGTGGACCGCCTCATCACCCGTGACTCCGGCAAGTGCCGCGTGGGCCAGGTGCTCTACACACCCTGGTGCGATGAAGAGGGCAAAATCATTGACGACGGCACCGTAGCCCGTCTGGCGGAAGACCGCTTCCGCATCACCGCCGCCGATCCCAACCTGCGCTGGTTCCAGGACGTCAGCTTCGGCTTCGACGTGGAAGTGCGCGAGGTGACCACAGACCTCGCCGCGCTCTCGTTGCAGGGGCCGCACAGCCGCCAGATCCTCAAGGACGCGGTCAGCGGCATCGACTTCGACGACCTGCCCTACTTCCGGCTGGCCCATGGTCAGGTGGACGGCCGCCCGATGACGGTGACGCGCACCGGCTACACCGGCGACCTGGGGTACGAACTGTGGATCGACCCGCAGCACGCCGAACGCCTGTGGGATTGCCTCATGGAGGCCGGGGCGCCGCACGGCATGCTGCCTGCGGGTATGGTGGCCCTGGACATTGCGCGCATCGAGGCCGGCCTGTTGCTCATCGAAGTAGATTACATTTCCTCGCGCTACGCGCGCATCGAAGAGCAGAAGTCATCACCCTACGACGTGGGTCTGGGCTGGACGGTGGCCCTGGACGGGGCCAACTTTATCGGGCGCAAAGCCCTACAGCGCGAAAAGGAACAGGGATCGAAGTGGGCTTTCGTGGGTCTGCACATCGACTGGACCGATCTGGAGCGCCTCTTTAACGCCGTGGACCTACCGCCGCAGGTGGCGGGCCGCGCCTCCCGCGCCGCCGTGCCTATCTACAAGAACGGACGGCAGATCGGCCAGGCCACCAGCCAGACCTTTTCGCCCATTCTCAAAAAGTACATCGCCATTGGCACCGTCCTGCGCGAGCACGCCGAGTTGGGTTCGCAGGTGCAGGTGGAGTTTACCGTCGAATATGAGCGACAGAAGGCCCGCGCCGCCATCGTCAAAACGCCGTTCTTCAACCCGGAACGCAAGCGGAAGTAGAAGGAATCATCATGGCTCAAAATTATGATGCAATCATCGTCGGCGGGGGCCACAACGGGCTCGTCGCCGCCGCCTATTTGGCCAAGGCGGGCAAGCGCGTCCTCGTCCTGGAACGCCGCTATCTGGTCGGCGGCGCCAGCGTCACCGAAGAGGTGTTCCCCGGCTTCAAGTACAGCGTCTTTTCTTACGTGGTCAGCCTGCTGCGCCCGGAGATCGTGCGCGAATTGCAGTTATCGAAGCACGGCCTGACCATCCTGCCCCTGGAGAGCACGCTCACGCCGCTGCCCGATGGCGACTACCTCTACCGTGACGGCGACCACTATCGCACGATGCGCAACATCGCCCGCTTCTCACCGCGAGACGCCGACGCTTACGACGACTACAGCCGCACCATGTACTTCATGGCCAAGGCCGTCAAATACATCCTGGGCATCATCCCCCCTGACCCCACCAGCTATAACCCCCGCGAACTGTGGGGGTTGGTGGACATGGCCCGCCACTTCCTGGACCTGGGAGAGGAACAACTGTACATGCTGGCCAAGCTGATGACGATGAGTTCCGCCGATTTCCTCGAACAATGGTTTGAGTCGGAACCGCTCAGGGGGACCCTTTCCGCCAGCGGCATCATCGGCACCTATCTTGGCCCGCGCTCGCCGGGCACGGCCTACGTGCTCCTGCATCATTACATGGGTGAGATCGACGGCGCTTTCCGCGCCTGGGGCTTCGCCAAGGGCGGCACCGGGGGCATCGCCAACGCCATCGCCAGCGCCGCCAAGTCGCTTGGCGCGGAGATTCGCTGCAACGCGCCTGTGGAACAGGTCATCGTGCGCGACGGAAAGGCGGTGGGCGTGGCCCTGGAAAACGGCGATGAGTTCTACGCCGGCGTCGTGGCTTCCAGCCTGGATCCCTGGAACACGTTCCTCAACCTTGTGGATCCTGATGAACTGCCCACGGACCTAGTAGACAACGTGCGCCGCTTCAATACACGCGGCTCCTCGGGCAAGGTCAATCTGGCTCTGGACACCCTGCCCGAGTTCGCCAATAAGCCGCTATCCGGACCGGGGGCCAGACGCCATCTGGCGGGAGCGGTCTCCATCAGCCCCAGCGTCGATTATCTGGAACGAGCCTACGACGACGCCAAGTACGGCAGCTTCTCGCGACGCCCCTTCGTCGACGTCATCTTTCCCTCCGTCATCGACCCTGACATGGCGCCCCCGGGCAAACACGTCATGTCCTGCTTCGTGCAATACGCGCCCTACGAACTGAGCAATGGCCCCTGGGACGATGAGAAGCGGGAAGCCTTTGGCGACGCTGTGGTTGACACTCTGGCCCAGTACATCCCCAACCTCAAGGAGATCATTCTGCACCGCCAGGTGCTGACGCCCGTGGACATCGAACGCATGGTGGGTATCTCCCAGGGCAACATTTTCCACGGCGAGCTGAGCCTTTCGCAGCTTTTCTTCCTGCGACCGGCGCCAGGTTACGCCAAGTATCGCACTCCCATTCGCAACTATTACCAGTGTGGCTCGGGCACGCACCCCGGCGGCGGCATCATGGGCGCGCCCGGGCGGCTGGCGGCCCTCGAAATTCTCAAGGATATGTGAAGATGAGTAAAGATTTCGACGCAATTGTGATTGGTGGTGGCCACAACGGCCTGGTCGCCGCCGCCACCCTGGCCCAGGCCGGTCGCAAGGTGCTGGTGCTGGAACGCCGCCACGCGCTGGGTGGCGCGGCTGCCACCGAGGAAGTCTTCCCCGGCTTCCACTTCAACACCGGCGCCGACCACGCCACCCTGTTCCACGACGAGATCGTCAGCGCCCTGAACCTGGAGTCGCACGGTTTGCAATTTCGCGAGAGCCCGGTGGCCCTTTTCGCGCCGCAAGACGACAGCCCGCCGCTGACCCTTTGGGCGAACGGCAAAGACAATTCGGAACACATCGCCGCGTTCAGCCAGCACGATGCTCAGAAATTCGCCGGCTTCGTGCAGCAAAGCGAACAGATGGCCGCCGTCCTGCGCCGCATGATGCTGCTCGTCCCGCCCGATATCACGCAGCGTCGCCTGGGCGACGCCATGGCCTGGGGCAAAGTGGGCCTGCAGGTGCGCCGCCTGGGCGACCGCCAGATGATGGAGTTTATGCGCATCCTGCCCCTTGCCGTCGCCGAATATCTGGACGATTGGTTCGAAAGCGACGCGCTCAAGGGCGCGCTGGGCGCCGCGGGCGTCACCGGCAGCCGCCTGGGACCGCGCGGCGCGGGCACCACACTGATGTTCCTCTACCAGAACAGCAACGGCCTGAACCGCCTGCGCTTCGTGCAGGGCGGCGCGGGACGCCTCTCGCAATCATTGGCCGCGGCAGCCACAGCCCACGGCGCCATGGTGCGCACGGGCGCGGCGGCGGCGCGCGTTTTGCTGAACGGGGAACGAGCGGTTGGCGTAGCTCTGGAGAACGGCGAGGAAATCACGGCAAAGGTGATTCTCTCCAGCGCCGACCCCCGCCGCACCTTCTTTAACCTCGTGGGTCCCACCCATCTCCAACCGCGCTTTATGCGCAACATGCGCAACATCATCTACCGCGGCAGCACAGCCCGCGTCAACCTTGCCCTCAGCCGGTTGCCCACCTTCAGAGGCCAGGAAGAGGAGCAGCAACTGGCCGGGCACATCCGCATCAGCCCCAGCCTCGATTACCTGGAGCGCGCTTACGATGACGCCAAGTATGGACGCGTCTCGGCCGAGCCCTACCTCAACGCCGTCATTTCTACCCTTGGCGACCCCGACCTGGCGCCGCCCGGGCAACACGTGATGTCCGTCACCATGCAATACGCGCCCTACGAGCTGCGCGACGGCGATTGGGATACGGAACGCGAGCGGCTGGGCGACCTGGTGCTGGACACTCTGGCCCGCTATGCACCGGACATCAAGTCGCTGGTGCTGCACCGCCAGGTCCTGACCCCCGCCGATTACGAATCGGAGTACGGCCTGACCGAAGGCAGCATCTTCCACGGGCAGATGGGCCTGGACCAGCTCCTGGTCATGCGCCCCGTGCCCGGTTGGAGCCGCTACAAGACGCCCATCGAGAACCTCTACCTCTGCGGCGCCGGCGCCCACCCCGGCGGTGGCGTGACCGGCGCGCCGGGGTATAATGCCGCGCGAATAGTGCTTGAAGAATAGAGATTGGAGATCGGAGATTTGAGATTGTTTTGCCGCAGATACACGACCCAGAGATGGGCCAGGATGAACCCCGATAGAAAAAAGAAAACATCAGCGTCTATCCTGGCCCGTTCCCGGGCCGTCCATCAGCGGCCAATCTTCAGGCAACCAATCTCCAATCAACCAATACACCAGTAACTATGTCAGACCACCCCCTCATCATCTTCACCCCTGCCGGCCGCCGCGGGCGTGTGGCGCCCGGCACGACCGTGCTTGACGCTGCGCGCGACCTGGGCGTGCAGATCGAGAGCATCTGCGGCGGGCGACTCACCTGCGACAAATGTCTTGTGCGTATTGAGGCAGGCCATTTTCCCAAATACGGCATTACCTCCAGTGGCGAGAACGTCACACCGGTGACGGCCGACGAGCAGGAAATATTGGACGAGCAAGAACCCGGCCTGCGCCTGTCGTGTAACGCCCGCGTGCAGGGCGATTTACTCGTTTTCGTGCCGGAAGGCAGCCGCGCCCAGAAACAGATGATCCGCAAAGCGGCAGGCGAGCGTATCATCGAGGTGGTTCCCACCGTGCGCCAGGTCTATGTGGAAGTGGACGAGGCGGAACTGGGCGAGCACCGTGGCGACTGGGGCCGCCTTCAGGATGCCCTGCGCGAGCAGTGGGAGCTGTGCGAGCTGGCCATCGACCTACCCGCCCTACGCCGCCTCCAGGCCGCCCTGCGCGAGGAGGAATGGGCTGTCACCGTCACTCTGTGGCAGGATCGTGAAGTGATCGACGTGCAGCCCGGTTATCAAGAAGGCGTTTACGGCCTCGCCGTGGACATTGGCTCCACCACCGTCGCCGGCTATCTCTGCGACCTGCGGTCCGGCGAGGTGCTGGCGACCGAGTCGGCCATGAACCCCCAGATCACCTACGGCGAAGATTTGATGAGCCGCGTCTCCTACGCCACCATGAACCGCCAGGGGCTGAAGAAGATGCACGAGGCCATCATCGACACCCTCAACCGGCTGGCGGCGAGCGCCGCGCGCCGGGTCGGCCTGCGCGCGCGGGACATCCACGAACTGGTCGTCGTGGGCAACACGACGATGATGCACATCTTCCTGGGTATCGATCCCGTGGAGCTGGGCCAGGCGCCGTTCGCGCTGGCCAATCGCGACGCCATGGACATTAAGGCGCGTGAGCTGGGATTGCGCATGCACGCCGGCGCCAACGTGCACGTGCTGCCCGCCCAGGCGGGCCACGTCGGCGCGGACAACGTCGGTGTACTGCTGGCGGAAGAACCGCACAACCAGGACGAGATGTGGCTGGTGGTTGATGTGGGCACCAACGCCGAAATCGTCCTGGGCAACAGCCAGCGCCTCTACAGCGCCTCCAGCCCCACAGGACCCGCCTTCGAAGGCGCGCAGATCACCCACGGACAACGCGCCACACCTGGCGCCATCGAACGGGTGCGCATCGACAGCGAGAGCGGAGAAGTCCGCTTCCGCGTCATCGGCGAGGAACGCTGGTCAGACGAGTGGCAAATCGGCGAAACGGTGCCTCCCGAGGAGCAACCGCGCCACCTGGCCACCGGCATCTGCGGCTCGGGCATCATCGAAGTCGTGGCCGAGCTGTTCCTGGCGCAGGTTCTGTTACCCAACGGGCGCTTCAATCCGCGCAGCCAGCATCCGCGCCTGCAATGGGAAGGCCGCGTGGGCCAGTTCCTGCTGGCAACCGCCGACCAGAGCGCCGGCGGCAAGCCTATCATGATCACCCAGAACGACGTGCGCAACGTGCAACTGGCCAAGGGCGCGCTCTACGCAGGCGCCCGCCTCCTCATGAATCGCGCCGGCGTAGAAAAAGTGGACCGCGTCTTGCTTGCCGGCGCCTTCGGCAGCTACATCGACCCCCGGCACGCCATGATCCTGGGTCTGATCCCCGACTGCGAGCTGGAGAACGTCACCGCCGTGGGCAACGCCGCCGGAGACGGCGCGCGCATCGCCCTGCTCAACCGCCACAAGCGGGCCGAGGCCGGCGAACTGGCCCGCCGCGTCACCTACATCGAAACGGCCGTGGACCCCGAGTTCCAGGAACGCTTCGTCGACGCCCTGCACCTGCCCCACGCCAGCGACCCCTTCCCCCACCTGGAAGGCATTTTGCCCGACCCGCCGGCAGCGCAAAGCGCCGCGCAGAACGACACCGGCAAGCGCCGGCGACGCCGCAATAGACGGCGGACCGCAGACGGCTGACCGCAGACGGCAGCAAATCTCCAATCAACCAATCTCCAATCATCTCGCCCGGCAGGGCCAGCCTCCCGGCACAGGCAATCCTCCGTGGTCCTCCCTAGCTGTCTGTGGCAGCCCTCCCCCGTGGCCCTCTGTGTCACATTAGTTCCTCTCCAGGCGCGGTAACACCTGTTCCAACTCCGCCCGGCGCGGCTCCAGCCACGGCGGCAGCTTCAGCTCCATGCCCAGCTCCTCCAGCGCCTCATCCGTGGCAAACCCCGGCAGATCCGTGGCAATCTCAAAGAGCACGCCTCCCGGCTCGCGGAAATAGATCGAGCGGAAATATTGCCGGTCGCGCACCGGCGTCACCTGCTGTCCCTGCGCCAGCAGCCGCTCGCGCCACGCCTGCTGCTCCTCATCGCTCGCCGTGCGATAGGCAATGTGGTGTACAATGCCCGCGCCCATCCGTCCTGACGGCTCGCCGCTGCGCCGCAAGATGTCCACCACGCCCGCCGGCCCTTCCGCCGCCCGGAAGCGAAAGCGATCCCCATCCTGCCCCGCCAGCTCAAAGCCCATCGCCTCTGTAAGCAAGACCGCCGTGGGCTCCACGTCCGCCTCCCACAGCGTAGCGTGATGGAAACTGCGGATGGCATGATCCGCCGGCGCCGGACCCTCCGTCCACGGATCGCCCGCCGCGGCCTCATCTGCCACCAGCTCCAGGTGCAGCCCGTCCGGATCGCGGAACGGCAACACCTCCTCGCCGAAGCGTTGCACGCGCTCGGCCACTGCCACGTCGTGTTGCGCCAGCCGCTCCTGCCAGTAATCCAGCGAGCCCGCGGGCACAGAGAAAGCGGTCGTGGCCACCTGGCCGTTGCCCCGCTGCCCGCGCCGCGCCCCGGCCCAGGGAAAGAAGGTGAGAATGGTCCCCGGCGCGCCGGCGCGGTCGCCAAAATAGAAATGATACGTGCCGGGATCATCAAAGTTGACCGTCAGCTTCACCATGCGCAACCCCAGCACCTGCGTGTAAAAGTCCAGATTGCGCTGCGGATCGCCGGCAATCGCCGTGATATGGTGAATGCCGCCTAGTTGAGCTTCCATCATTCGCCTCCACATGATTGGCCGGTTCATAACTACCATTATACCGGCATCCGTTAACCTCCGGGAGGCCCTGGAGGGCGGCTCTGGCTATCGGGCGTCATTTCCGGGACCTTTCGGAGGTTTTGCCTCACGCCCAGATCGCTATACAGTAGGGAAGCCAATTATCAACCACTATCCGAGGAATGCGCCATGTCTCCTCTTCCTACTGTGCCCAACTACGACTTCTGCTCCATCTACTCCAGCAAGGAGGCCCGCGAGCCGCTACACGCCACCGCCACACGCGCCGACGTCTGGCTCAGCCTGGAATACACCGGTCGCTGGGGCGCCCGCGCCTTCGGCGAGAGCGATCTGCCGGAGAGCATTAAGGAGCACGTGGGCTCCTTCACGGAGACCACGCCCAATGCCCGCATCCAGTTCATCGCCCGCAGCGGCAACTATACCCCCGACCCCATCCACTTCTACGTCTCCGTCGCCAGGCTGCCCCGCCCTCGCCTTTACGCCTTCCGGCTCGAGAGCTACGAGGGTTTGCTGGACCTGGACCTGGACGCCATCTGCACCGACGACGAGGCCTACGAAGAACACCTGAGCGACGAAAAACTATTCTTCGTGTGCAACAACGGCCTGCGCGACGCCTGCTGCGCCAAGTTCGGCATTCCCGTTCACGCCGCGATGGAACAGGAAGCGGGCGAGCAGGTGTGGAGATGCACGCACATCGGCGGTCACCGCCTGGCGCCCAACCTGCTCTTCCTGCCCCACGCGCTCTCCTACGGTCGCGTGGCCCCCGAGGACGCGCCGGAACTCGTCCAGAGCTACCGCCACGACCGCATCTTGCTGCGCCGCTTCCGCGGCCGCACCATCTACGACCGCCCCCTGCAGGCCGCCGACCACTTCGTGCGCCGGGAAACGGACGACACCGGCGTCGACGCCTTCCACCCACTCTCCGTGGAACAGGAGCACGACCGCTGGCGCATCACGATGGCCGGCGCTGACGGCGCCCATCACCGCCTGCTCATCGAAGCCCGCCGCTACGAGCGGCTCGTCTACAAGACCTGCTTCTCGGAGGAGCCGTCGCCGGTGGAGCACTTTTATCTATTGGAGCATAGTGAGGCGACGGTTTAGACGCGCATCAATCGCCCGATGACAGAAATGTGGCATAGTATACGACCGCTGCATTTGACACCTTAGCCAGGGCCTTTATAGAATAGCGCCCTTCCCGTCCCATCTTGTGCCGCGTTTCGGCTGCTCTCGAATCGCAAAGGAAAGCTCAATGCCCTCCCATCGCCGCTCAGCCACTGTCCTTCTGTTCCTGGCTTTCGTCCTCTTGCTCGCAGAGCGCGCAATACGAGCGTCCATCGCCGGTGATGGCACACTCACTAATTATCTTCCTGCGATCTTGCTCGCGGGTGAAACGCCTACGCCTGAGGCTGGCGCGACGCTGGCGCCAACAGAAACGCCCACGGCTACCGCGGCGGTCGGCGGCACATCTACCCCCACCGGCACGGCGACACCGACCCCCACGAACACGAATCCACCGCCCCCCGCCGGGACCGCCACGCCGACGGGTACGGCAACCGTTACCGGCATAGCGACGTCTACCAGCACAGCTACAGCTACGGGCACAGCGAC
>DATHSI010000110.1:0-23256 GCA_035464315.1 Candidatus Sulfomarinibacteraceae bacterium | reverse complement strand
ATCGTACTGTTGTGTGGCGTGACGCAACCCTTGTTTTCCAAGGCGCTCGCGTAACGTCGGATCGTCCAATAATAACGTGAGTGCAGCCTTGAATTCGTCAAACGAGTGGTAGTAAAGTCCCCCGTTGCTGGCGCGGCAGAGGTCCTTGAGCACGGCGCACTGACCGTTTACCAGCACCGGGCGCTTCATCATCCATGCTTCCAATGTGAGCATCGACAGGCTCTCGTAACGCGAGGGAACTATGATGACACTGGCGGCCTCGATAGCGTCAAACTTATCTTGCTCGGATAAGAAGCCCAACGGGCGTATCGCGGGGTGCGCCGGTATTTCGGCGTTGCCTTTCCCTATGAGCGCCAGCGTGACGTTGCGCTCGGTTTCGTGTAGGTAGCGGCTGAAATCGGACAGTAACTGGGGCACGTTCTTCGACTGGTCAATGCGCCCCACATACAGCACGAACTCGTCCTGTAGATTGAACTTCTTGCGGAAACGAGAAGCAGAGGCGTTTTCTGGGACGTTGATGCCGATGCCTGCAACGATGTCGTGGTCCCGGTGCCCGTTGCGCGTCACACGGTTGACGAGCCGCTTTTCGGTCGTTGTGTTGTAGACGATTGTGTGCGGTAGATGGAAGACGGGCCGGAAGATCGGCAGTTCCAGAAAGGGTTCCTCGTGTGCCGTAGGCACAAGGAGGGCGCGGTTGGCTACCAGTGGCAGGCCGAAGACGGTCGTAGCATAGAGGTAGGTGAAGAATATAAAGGCGTCGAAACGCTCGTAAGCCTGCTCCACGTAGTCGAAAAGGGGCGTGGAGATGGGGCCCTGTTGTCTGAGCCAGTTCAGCTGGTCGATGAGCGAGGGGTTGCCTCTTAGTAGCCGTCCGGTCACTTTCCTGAACTTCTTCCAGTGGCGCGGCGCGTCCACTGGGAATCGGTGCACGCTCACGTCGTTCAAGATGCTCTCGCCGGGCGAGTAGTAGTCATCCCAGGTGTAATAGTCGACGGCGCAGGTCGTGATAACCTCCACGTGCGCCATACACAGCAGATGTTCAGCCAGCCAGCGGGCGTGAAGTTCAGCGCCGCCGCTCACCTCTTCTCCGTAGCGCTGAACCACCACTGCCACACGCCACTTTTTTGCTGTGGAGCTTGTTTGCGAGTTCTGTTGCATCTTAGCCGTTGGTGGCGATCCGCTGCAGGAACCGTATGAGGTTCTTCTGCAGCGTCTCGTCTGTATACTGCTCCGCCCACGCGGCTGCAGCGTGGCTCAACGCGCGGTAACGTTCATCGTCTTCCAGAACGGACAGGATTTGCCCGGCGGCGGCGCGGGGATTATGTTTGTCCACCACCAGCCCGCCGGGACCCGATACCTCGGGCAGCGGCGCTACGTCGTGGACCACAGTAGGCACGCCAAAGAAGAGCGATTCGGCCAGGGGAACACAAAAGCTTTCCCATTCCGAGGTGGCGAGGTAGAAGGTAGCGTTGCGGAACAGGGCAGCCAGCAGCGCCGGGTTGTTCACCTGCCCCGTGAACATGACGCGCGAGGACAGGTTGCGATCGGCCACGAAGCGCTCCAGCTGGCGTTGATAGCGTGCGGTGTGCTGCCGCGAACCGACGATGAAATAGGCCATCTGCGGGCGGCGGCGCTGCAGCTCGGCAAAGATGGCCAGCGAAGCCAGGATATCTTTCTGGGGCACCACGCGGCCCACAAAAAGTAGATAATCGAGATTGCCTAGTAGATCCGCAAGCGCGGCGTCCTCATCACCTCCCAGGTGGGATGTGTCCACGCCGAGAGCGATCTTCTCCACGCGTTGGGCCTTACACCCCAGATCGAGCAGTTGTTGCCGCGTGTATTCGGTGTGCACGACGTAGCGCCGGAAGTGGGCGACGAAGTCTGGCAGGAGATCGATGCCTGACTGGCAGAGATAGCGCAAGTGCTCGTTCTGGCCCTTATACAGCCGCGGGGGACAGATGCCGTGATAATCCATGATTTTATAATCATGGCTGGTCATCGCTATCTGCACGTTGTCGGCGTAGATAGAGAAATGATACCAGAGGATGGCTTCTCCGGTGTCGGTATACAGCGAGGAGTGGTGAGCCGCATGAGCCAGGTCAGGGTGTATGAAGTCGGCGTATATGTCGACCCGCGCGCCCATCTCGCGCAGCAGGCGCGCTTTGCTAACCATATAGTTGCTGATGGCGTCACCCGGCGTCAGGCCCGCGGTCATCAGGTTGATCTTCAAGCGTCTGCGGCTCATGCTGTGCCCGGTGTGTCTGCGATGGCGGAACTGGCCCGCTCTTGCAGGTGGTCAATCAGGTTGAGGTACTTTTCCTCGATCACGTTCCAGTGGAAGTTGTCTCTTACGTAACGCTGCCCTTGCCGGCCCATGGTGCGCCTCAACTGTGGATGATCCAGCATGAAGGAGATGGCCCCGGCGAATTCCTCGTAGGAATTGAAATAGAGGCCGCCGTTTGATTGCTGGCAGTGGCGCAGCGTGACGGCGCAGTCGCCGTTGACCAGGACAGGTATGCCGGCGCGCCAGCTTTCGAGGAGCACAATGGAGAAGCTTTCGTGTACCGATGGCTGGCATAAGAGCGCAGCGGCAGCATACGCGTCCAGTTTGTCCTGCGCCGGCGCGAAGCCCAGATCGAGCACGTGCGAGGCTGCGTCAGGCGGGATCTGTACTTCGCCAGGTCCCATGAGCACCAGCCTGACGTCACGTCCCGTTTCCCGCGCATAGCGACGCCAGTAGTCTAGCAACAACGGCGTGTTTTTGCCTGGTTCGCGCCGGCCCACATATAAGACGAAGGGCGAAGAAAGGTCGTACTTCCGGCGGAAGCGGCCGGCGTCCCAGGACAGATCATGATCCACGCCCATGCCGATCACCTCCCAGATTTGCTCCGGGGGGTGACCGTAGAGGCGCTGCGCCAGCTCGCGCTCGGCCTGAGAGTTGAAGATGAGAGCGCGCGCGGCGCGCAACAGATCGTGGTAGATGCCCAGCCGCGCGTACGCTTCATCGTGCAGGCAGGGGATGATGGCGCTGCGCTGCGGGTGAATCTGCGCGCCGAAATAGGTGGAAGCAAACATATAGCCGACGAAGAACAGTAGTCTATTCGCGCCGTGATGGCGGATATGTTCGTATAGCTCCGGTGTGTTGAACATCTCGCCGATGAACACCCCTTCATATTCGGGGCGGATGGACAGGCCCTGCATCAGGCGCCAGTTGAGAGCGTCAAAGGCCGCTTTGTCCCGTCGAAACACCGCGAAACGGCGCACAGGGACGCCGTTTACCTGCGAGAGACCCGGCGCGTGCGCGTTCTTGCTCCAGTCGCTGTGTAGCCCACCCAGCGTCGTCGTCCACACCTCCACATCCAACCCTCTGCGCTGTAGCCGCTGTACGGTCTGGCGCGCCAGCGCTTCAGCGCCGCCAGGTAGATCGGGGCCGTACCAGGGCGTGACAAAGGCCAGCGGTGGTCGTGGCGAATCGGCAGCGGGTGTTGCCGCCAGGGGATCGTTCTCAGGCAATGGTCCCTTCCATTTGCAGGTAAAGGCCTCAACCTTCTTCGGTCTGGTCAGGGGCAGGCAGGGACTCCAGTTCCTCGGCCAGAATGCTGACGGCGCGCAGTAGATGGGTATTATACGTGATTTGCTTTGCAGCTAACTGGTTGACGTAGTAGAGAACCAATTCGTGCAGCTTGCCGCGCAGCCACTCTACAGCTGGGCCCAGCACCGGGATCGAGGATTTGCTGACGTACATGTTGACCTGAACCTGGTCATAGGCAAGCCCAGCCTGGTAGATGTGTTCATAAAACTCGGGCGGGAAGCGCTTGCCTGAAATCTTCAGCGGCAAGGCGCCTCCGGCAGCAGATGCTTCTTTGCGCGCCAGAATCTGCTCGCGGATCTGCTGCATGATGGCCTCGATGTCTACCTCTTCTACCTGCATCTCTTTTTCTTCTGCCATGGTTTCTCCAACTATCGCCACGCGGTTTTCACTGTAGCCGCGATAAGGGTAACACCCATCGCGCAGGAATCAAGCGCGAGGGCTTATGTTCGTAGGCGTTTTCCAGGAACGTGAACGTAATTTCTACCGTTTCCTGCCCGTCCGAGATTTGCCCTGCAGCCAGGGGCGCCGGATCGCCGACCCAATAGATGGGCCTCCCGGCGCGCTGCCACTGCGTGATTTGCGCCTGGAGCGGCTCCTGCGTGATGGCTTCAGGCTGGCGTAGGGTAAAAGCATCGTGCCCGTATTGGTAGTTGAGAGGGGTTCCCAGCAGGTCGCCCATGCTCACCGGTGTCTGGTCGTTAAAAATGAGAATGGCGCCGTCGTCCAGGCGCGCGTCAAGCGCTTCTACCTGAGCCATCAGCCCCTGGTTGTCCACATGAGTGATGAATCCCTGCGCCGACCAGACAAAGCCTGCCAGCCACAGCGGAAGCAGGAGCAGACCGACCAGCCGCGCGTACCACGCCCGCCGTTGGGCTAACCAGCCAAATAGATAGGCGGCGGAGATTACAAAGAAGGGCAGCACAGCGGGCACGTAGCGACGCATGGCGTAAATCTGGTGCGGGGTGGCCTGGATGCGCCACAGATAGAGAAGCGAGAAAAAGAGGCCAACGCCGACGAGGACTGCGCTCTTACGGTTCAGCCGCCACAGGAGCAGGCTGGCGCCGGCTGCGCCCAACCACACGCCGAGCGGTGAGAGGTACCATCCGAGCCGGATGAGGTTCTCGCGGTCGGTGAGCACGATTGTCTGGCCATCGTACCACTCCTGATAAGAGGCAGTGGCGCCAACGACGGGGCGCACGAACCAGGCATAGGCTGCCAACAGGAAGATGGCGAGCGCGCCGAAAGCCAGTAGCGGCCGGCCGTGGCGACGGGCAACGACGCCCAGCCGCCGGTTGCGCAGGACCAGGAACAGGGCCAGGCCCATGACGAGGGCCACGGCAGGCAGCATCCAGTTGCGCCGGGCCATGCCCGCTACGTGAAAGGCGATGCGCTCAAAATAGGGACGGCTGAACGCGTAGCTGTGAATCAGGCTGTGGGCGGTGAGCACGGCGAGAGGCGCAAAGAACCAGAGGTGCGCCGGCTGCCAGCGCCGCCGACGGGTCAGCCACAGGCCGGCGAGAAGAGGAATGACCAGCAAGAAAAAGGTGTCAATGCGCGTCAAAAAGAGCTGACCCAGGGCCAGGCCGCCCAACAGGCCCCACAGGCGCAAAGGCCGCCGGCCGACCAGCCAGGCGCCAAGCGCCCACAAAGCGAGCCACAGCAGATACTGGGTGAGCATCTCGGTGACGGGATAGCGGGCGAACCACACCTGGAGCGCAGTGGTGGACAGCCCGACAATGCTCACTATGGCCACGGGCCAACCTGCAAGCTGGCGCGCGGTGAGGTAGACGGCAAAGGCCCCCAGCAGCGCCCAGAGAGCGGGCAGGAGCAGGGCGGCGCGCACGCCGCCTGCGGCGTGGCCCACGGCTTGCCAGACGGGGTGCAGGTGGAAAAAATCGGGCAGCACACGACCGCGTGGTTCCAGCACCACGTTAAATCCGGGATAAAGGTAGTAGGGCGTACCTTCTCCCTCGCGCCGCTCGCGCAGCAGGGAGGGATACAGAGCCGGATCCAGTTCCGCCAGCGCCGGCTCGTCGATCAGTAGATGGCCGGTCTGGGCCACGTGGGCCGCCGTGTTGACGTAGACACCGGCGTCTGAACCGCCCAGTATAGCCTCGTGCGGGCGGAAGAAGAGCCAGATGGCTGCGGGCAGCCACAGGAGCAGGATCAGGTATTCCAGGCGGGCGGGTAACCGGATACCGGCGAACATCGCCGGGTCTGGTTCCTGGACGGTCGCGTGGTCGTCCGGGGGGGTGGTGGAGATGCGACGCGGGCGCCGGCGCGTAAGGACCAACAATCCCAGCACCAGCAACAACCAGCCGGCGCCAATGGTTACCAGCGAAAAAGCGCCCAGTTCGGCAAGGAGGAAGGCCAGCCAGCCGATGAAGAGCAGGCCCAGCGAAAGCGCGGCGAAGTGGCGCTCCAGCGGATGCAAAGCCTCACCTCCCGGTATCTGCTCCGCGATCAGGTGCGGCAACAGCAGCCGGCCGGGCAGCCAGCCGCCGAGGAGCAGCAGGGGAAAGAGGAGCCACTCAGACATGCTGCCCCTGCTGCGGTAGGCGCCCCTGCCACACACTTTGCTGCATGATATCCATGATGGCCGCAACGTAAGAGATTGCCGCTTTCTGAGGCGCGTGGTGCGCTGCGGCATAGGCCCGCGCCCGCTCGCCCAGTTGCCGGCGTCGCTCTGGCTGCGCTGCTAACGTTTCCAGGGCCTGCTGTAGCGCGCGGTCGTCCTGGGTAGGCACTTTTACCACAGCGTCGTCGGGCAGCTCTGCGTACCAGCCGGCGTCGTTCACGACCAGGGCCCGGCCGGCGGCGAGGGCGCGCAGGGCGGTGGCCGATGTCTCGCCCAGCGTCGGGTGGCGCAGGTTGAGCACGACGTCGGCTGTGGCCAGCCAATCCACAAATTCGTCGAGCGCTTCGACATAGCCCGTGGTGTGGACACTGTCGCCCACGTTCAGCTCGGCGAGCAAGCGCGGCAGGTCTACCTCGGGCAACGCTTCGCCGACGATGAGGTAGCGGGCCAGGGGCCATTTTGTGCGCAGGCGGGCAAAGGCGCGTAGAGAGCGTTCCAATTGTTTGGCCGTCGTCATCTGTCCCAGGCTGGCTAAAATGAGCGCATCCGGGGGCCACTGTAGATCGGCGCGGCGCGGCTTGCCCTGGCGCAGCGCAATGGGCGCCGGGACGCGGCGCACGGGACAGGGCGCACCGGCGGCCTGAAGCTGTTGCTGCACGTAGCGGCTGTGCACCAGCAGGCCCAGGCTGAGCGCAACGGCGCGGCGGTTGAGCGGCTGCGCGCTCAACTGGTGTTCCGCCAGCCCGCGACGAATGGCCCAGGCCTCGGTCACGCCGTCGGGGCCCAGCACATAGCCCATTTCGCGCGTGAAGCCGGCGAAATCGTCGCGGCCCACCGTGCGATGAGCCACAAAATGGTGCAGCACGTAGTCGTGCAGGACCATGATGCCCGGATAGCGGCTCATGAGACGGTAAAACG
This sequence comes from Candidatus Sulfomarinibacteraceae bacterium, assembly GCA_035464315.1. Taxonomy (GTDB): domain Bacteria; phylum Chloroflexota; class Anaerolineae; order Promineifilales; family Promineifilaceae; genus JAAYYY01. The sequence goes on along the minus strand of DATHSI010000110.1, from coordinate 16,168 downwards.
GTTCGTGGTGCTTGCTGTTCCCCATCTGGTACAGAGTGACGTCAAATTGCCAGCGTTCCTCGCGATAGCCGGCGAGAGGCCGCACGTCATACTGGCGACGCACCGTGGGCGACACGCCCCCGGGATCAGGCGTGTACAGGACAGGAGAAACGTGCGCCGCCAGCGCCGGCAGCAACTCAATGCTATAGTCGGCAATGCCGCTGCGCGCCGGGGGCAGAGGGCTGAAGTAGGCCAGCCGCAGCTTCTCCGTTGTCGTCCGTGACACCCGTGTCACACGTTGTCCTTCGTCACTCACGCTCGAAATATGTCATCCTCATGCCGGCCCTCCATCCCCTTCGTCCTGTCGTTCGTCCAGGGCGCTTTCCAGGCGGGCCAGCCGCGCTTCGATGGAGGAAAGCAGCCGGTTGGCCCGCGCCATTTGCGCCGTCAGCTCGGCCAGATCGTGCACCAGCTCCGTTTGCTCCCGATCCTGTTGTATGAGGCGGGCGTCCTGCTCGCGCAACCGTCCGAGAACCAGGCGGTTGAATTCGTTCTGTTGTTGTCTCAGGGCGCGCACGGTCCACCTGGTCGCCACGTTGTTCCAGGCCTGGCGGAAGCGGGCAATCAGCGGGCCCACGATGGGCGCGTCGGAATCGAAGACGTATTCCTCGACCTCGGCCAGCTCTTCTAACCAATCGCTGTTCTCTGGCGCCACGATATGCCTCCTCTGTACTCTGCAGCCTGTGAGGATACCAGATTTTCGGAGGGCGTCACTTTAGGGGCTGGCGGCAGCAGTTCTCATCGAACCTCTGAAAGGCTCGGCATGCGACGCCAGAGGCTAGAAAACGCAAACAAGCCTCTCGGAGATTTACGGATTGGGAGAATTCGAGGCTAAGGGTGCCAGGTTATGGTGGGTGGAACGGCAGGGTTAGCGTAGGGGCCGTTGGCCAGGTCGTCGAAGTAGCCATTCGCCTCAAGGTAATTGTAGGCAAAGATGGCGTGCCCCGCGGCGCCCATCTGGCGCGCGGCCTCGATGCGGTCGGCGATCTGCTGGAAGTTGTCAAACGAACCATGAATGCCGGGGATCACAAAGCGCCCGCCGTTGGCCATCTGGAAATCGAGAGCCGTTGCCCGCCACCGTTCCAGTGACTCAGACGGATCGCCCTGATCGATGGAACCGTAGATCATGGGCATGTTGGCGTCGACGTAACCGCCGGCGAGCCAGGCCTTGGAATCCTGATAATAGTTGTGGTAGCCGCTGCTGTAGAAGGGCCACACGGCGGCGGAGAGCATGAAACCGGGACGCCGGGCCACACCGGGATTGTCCCCATCGCCAAACAGTGTGCGGTAGAAACGAGCCACGGTGCCGTTGACCTGGGCCCGTTGCCAGTCAGCATAGCTGGCGTAGCCCGGGGGCGCGACCTGGAAGCAGTCGCCGCCGGCGCGTGATTCGCTGATCGGGTCGCAGGAGGTGTTGCTGCCGCCATAGCGAATGTGGTCGAGGTGTAGGCCGTCGATGTCGTAGCGGGTGACGAGGTCTGTGGCTACAGCCATGAGGTGGTCGTCGACGAAGAAGGAAGCCGGCGTGGCGCGCCGGTAGCTGCCGCTACAGATCTGGTCGCCCGTGGTCCACTGCAGGCCGTTGGGACGGTCGCCGCTCATGCCGTGCACGCTCACCAGCCGGTGGTAGAGGTGTTCGGGCGACGTGTGCACTGGCGGCGCGCCGCAGGTCCAGACGGGGTAGACGTTGATGTAGGCGTGAAGCTGTATGCCGCGCTCGTGGGCGCGCTGCACGAAGTAGGCCAGCGGATCCCAGTAAGGATCGGGCGCCTGGCCCAACTGCCCGCCGCTCACGCGCTGCGCCCAGGGCTCGATGGGGGAGTCATAATAGGCGTCGGCGGTGCCGCGCACCTGGAACAGGATGGCGTTGAAGCCGGCGGAGGCGGCGTCGTTGACGATGCGGTCGATGGTTGCGGGACTGGCAGGGGCGGTGGTGCTGGTCCAATTGAAACGAGTGACCCACAGGCCGCGGAACTCGACCATGTCCGCCGGCGGTGTGGCGGTAGGTGTTGGGGTAGGGGTGGGCGCCGGCGCAACGGAGATGTACGGTAAGAAAATGTCGCCGCCATCCAGGGAGGCTGCAGCGACCACGGTGGCCGCAGCGGCGACGATGAACATCGACAAAACTGTCAGTATAGCTCGCGGTACGCGCATAGAACACCTCTCCCTCTTAATGAGCCGCATAGTATCCTACAGTGCGCCGGCCGGCAACAATTCCTCCTCGCGTAGCGCAATCCCTTCTTTCTGTTTAGAATGGTCGAGTGGGAGTCTGATGGGATAGCTTACTCAACCACCTGGAGTGACAGTTAATGAACAAAAGCGATTCGCCAAAGGCCGACTTACGTTTTGACAGCCTCGTCGTACACGCGGGAGTCAGCACCGATCCGTCCACGGGGGCCGTGATGACGCCCATTTATCAGACATCGACCTACGCTCAGACGGACGTGGGCCAGCACAAGGGATACGATTATTCGCGCACAGACAACCCCACGCGCACGGCGCTGCAACAATCGGTGGCTGCCCTGGAGAACGGCCGTTTCGGATTGGCCTTCGCCTCCGGTATGGCCGCCATCGACACGCTCTTGCGCCTGCTGGAACCAGGCGACCACGTGCTGTGCGGCAACGACGTCTACGGCGGTACCTATCGCCTTTTCGACAAAGTGTTGGCGCGCTACGGGCTGGAATTCAGCTACGTAGATACGAGCGACCTGGAGGCGTTAAAGGCTGGACTGCGGGAGAATACACGATTGGTTTGGTTGGAAACGCCAACCAATCCTCTCCTGCGACTCAGCGACATCGCCGCCGTGGCCGGCGTAGCACACGAGGCTGGCGCCCGGCTGGCAGTTGACAACACCTTCGCCTCGCCCGCCCTGCAACAGCCATTGGCGCTGGGCGCCGACTTTGTCGTGCACAGCACGACGAAGTACATCGGCGGCCACTCGGACGTGGTGGGCGGTGTGATCGTGCTTAATGACGAAGACGCCTATGAGCGCCTGAAGTTTCTGCAGAACGCCGTGGGGGCCGTGCCGGCTCCTATGGACTGTTTCCTGACGTTGCGGGGCATCAAAACGCTGGCCCTGCGCATGGCCCGGCACACGGCCAACGCCACGCGCGTGGCGCACTTCCTGGCCGACCACCCTGCGGTAGCCAGCGTCATCTATCCGGGCCTGGAGGACCACCCGCAGCACGATCTGGCGCAGCGACAGATGAAAGGCCCGGGCGGCATGGTTTCCTTCTTACTCATCGACGGTGAAGCGGCAGCGCGGCGGCTGGCTGTACAAACCTCGCTGTTCACTCTGGCTGAGTCTCTGGGCGGCGTGGAATCCCTGCTAGAAATGCCGGCGCCGATGACCCACGCCTCTGTGGCCGACTCCCCGCTGGCGGTGGATGCCGGCCTGGTGCGTCTGTCGGTAGGCATTGAGGACCCTGAGGACCTCATTAATGATCTGGCCGGCGCGCTGGCGGCAGCAACAGAAACACGGTGAAGCCGAAAGACGTTTTCCCTCTGATTAAAGATACGTTTCGGGCCTGGCAGGAGGATGACGCCTCGCAATTGGCGGCGGCCCTGTCCTACTACACTATCTTTTCGCTGGCGCCGCTACTGGTCATCGGCATTGCCCTGCTTAACGCTATCTTTGGAGAGGGGGCGCGATTGCGCATCGTGTCCCAGACCAGCCGTTACGTCGGCGTGGCGGTGGCCGACGCCCTGGGCGTGCTTGTCGAAAACGTCCAGGAACCGTCGACGGGAATCGTGGCTACAAGCATCGCCGCCGTCACCCTACTATTCGGCGCGTCGGGCGTTTTCGCCCAGACCATGCGCGCGCTGGACGAGATCTGGCGCGTGCAACCGGCGGCTGGGCGCGGCATTTTGGGCACGGTAAAGGACCGCTTTCTGGCCTTCGCCATGGTTCTGGTCATTGGTCTGTTATTCTTGCTCACGCTATTTGCCAGTCTCATTATTAACTGGATCAATGAAGTGGCCGGCTTCTTCACCCCTTCCTGGTTGGATTTCGCGCCCGTGCTGAATATTGTGTTTAGCTTCGTGCTTACCACGCTGCTGTTCGCGGCCATCTACAAAGTATTGCCGCGCGTGGTGCTCAGCTGGCGCGACGTGGCAGTCGGAGCGATGGTGACGGCGGGCCTCTTTGTGTTGGGCAAGGAGGCGATCAGCTTTTACATCGGCACCAGCGACCGTTCGTCCAGCTTCGGGGCGGCCGGATCCCTGGTCATCCTGTTGGTTTTCGTCTACTACTCGGCGCAAATCTTCCTGCTGGGAGCGGAGTTCACCAAGCTGTACGCCCGGCGCTACGGGTCCAGCGTACGCGTTGAATCCGGCGCCGTAAGCTATCATCTGGTGACGTCGGACGAACAGGTGCTGGAGGCTGTGGCGGAAACTGTGCCGCAGGAGGAGGTGCAGCTGGTGCCGCGACCGTTACCAGAGGGGCCGGAGCCAGGGGCCGGAAGAAGCGCCGCCGCGCCGCCCGCCGCGGCCCCAGATAGCATCGTCTTCTCTGCCGGGAGGATCGTGGTTGTCACGCTGGCCTTTATAGTGGGCCTGATTATCGGCGCGCGGCGCTAGGACCGCCTCGCCGGTCCTGGCAGACGAGCGACGATAAGCAGCATAAGGAGCAGCGCGCCCACGCTGACCCACAGGCTGGCAGTGGTAAGGGTTACTGCCTGCGCCAGTAACCCGAAGAGCAGGCTTACTGGAACCAATGCTAACAGCGACTGTATCGCCGTCATCGTGCCGCCGTGTCCGGGAACGCTGGTCAGCGACTGGCTTCTGCTGATAGGCCAGTAGACGGCGAACAGAAAGTTGAGCGGGATTGCCCATAGGAACCGCGCCCAGACGCCTGGCCACAGCAGCCACAGGGGATAGACGAAGAGCAGGCCCAGATTGGCCATCTGCAAGACCTTCCGGTAATGGCTGCGCGCCAGCCAGCGGTCCAGGTAGAACAGGCTGACGAGGTGCACGATCAGTTCCAACGCCCGATAGAGGCCGATGAGCGACTGGCTCATGCCGGCGACTTCGTTCAACCACACCGTCTGGAAGACGAGGGGCGCTTCCAGAAGCGTGTAGACGAAAATGAAGGCGAGCCACGACCACGTCTGGCGATTTCGCAGCACCAGTTGTAGATTTTGGCGCGCGCTGGCACCAAGCGTCTGGGTGCGGGTACCGTGTCCGTTGGCCGGCGAGGGGAACCTGGTCTTGAGTAACAGCCCCGCGTACAGAAGGCTGGAGGCGCCAACGGTGATCATCAACCAGCGCCAGGAGGCGCCGGCCCAGACGGTGGCTGTCACTAACAGCGGGGCCAGCAAGGCGCCTAATGTGTCTAGCATTGTGGCGCGGGCGAAGATACGGTCGGGCGCCTGGGGGTGGCTCTCCACCAGCACCACGTCGGCCGTGTGCGCCAGCGGGCCGGAGGCCAGGCCATAGATGGCGAAGCCTGCCAGCAGGATGAGAAATGTGGGCGCCAGGCCCATCAGCGCCACAGCAATGCCCACACCTGCGGCGCCCCAGGCCAGCAGCCAGCGACGCTGCCAGATGTCGATGAGCAAGTCTGCAATTGGCTCGATGACGGCGGCGACGTAGTTAAGGGCCAGGTGCAACAGGCTGATCTGGACGTAGCTCAATCCCAGTTGGGTGCGTATGGTGGGCATGAGCACGTCCGGCAGCCCGGAGAGCACCTCGTCGGTGAAGCGCGCGGCGAAGCTGAGCCAGAGGGCCCGATTTGATAGATCCGCAATCCGCGGAATCGGGGGTAGTTTGAGTTGGGAAAGCATCTCTTTCTCCCTGGATCGAGTCGGTTCGGCTTATAAGGGAGCTGACAGAGGAGAAAAAGATGCGCTTGGGGGACCTCGAACTTAACGTGGTATTTCTTTTGGTAACATATTTCGATCTCCGATTTCGACGACGGTTACAGTCCCTTTTTCTGCCCGCGCAACAGTAACCAGAAGAAGACGGCAACGAGCCCACCGACGATTGAGGCGAACAGGTTGACGAGGTCGTTATTCAACCAGGACCAGCCGCGCAATGGCCGGGTCTGCTGGCCGCACTTGTGGATGCGGCGCTCGGTGTCTTTCTTGCAGTAATCACAATAGTATATCTGTTGCACGGTGGCGCCAAGCAAACTATCAAAAAGAGACCCGGCGAGCCCGGCGAGGCCACCAATGAGCGCCAGGGGCCAGGCCCGCCGCTCGCGCTGCAGCATCCCGGCAGCCAGGCCGATGAGCAGGCCCCCGACAAAGGAGGCGGCTGTGCCCAGCCAGGACACGCCGCCCGACGTTCCCACGGCGACCGGCCGGCCGGTCGTAATCAGGCGCGGCTGCCGTTTGCTCAGCGTGCCCAATTCTGTGGCCCACGTGTCGGCGTTGACGGTGGCCATTACGCCCAGGAACAGTGGGAACCAGAGCGGGGACGGATAGAGCACGTGGAGCAGAGCGATCAGGGCGCCAACGCCGCCGTTGGCCATGGTCTGGCCAAAGTCGCGGCGGTGTGACTTATCGAATTTCTCGGCGACGAGTTGTTTCTCGGCCTCCCGAAAGTGGGAGAGCAGGCTGGAGGTAAGAAAGAAGTGGCCTCACAGCAATCCCCAGCTCCAACCGCCCAACCCCGCGGTGAGGGTGCCGACGATGGCGGCTCCGAAAACACCAGAGCGGGAAAGGGAGCCGCGCCGGTAGGCTGCGGCGCCGATTAGTATGCTTGCCAGAAGCGCCGGCGTCAGTTGAGTGGCCACATTGTTTCCAGATCGCTGCTTGCTGCGAGGAGGGGTGCGCCTCTAGAGCGCCTGTCGCCCTTCTAGTGCTCGGGTGAGCGTGATTTCGTCGGTATACTCCAGATCGCCTCCCACCGACAGGCCGCGAGCGAGACGCGTCAATCTCAGCCCTTCAAACTCCGATAGGCGGCGCTGCAGGTAGAGAGTCGTGGCGTCGCCTTCCAGGGTGGCGTTGGCGGCGATGATGATCTCTTCGAACTCGTCTCGTTCCAGCCGCTGCATCAATTCTTCTATCTTCAAATCTTCAGGGCCGATGCCTTCCACGGGTGAAATGGCGCCGTGCAGGACGTGGTAAAGACCCTTGTAGGCCCGGGATCGCTCCAGCGCTACCACGTCAAGGGGTTCCTCGACCACACAGAGAAATGAGCGGTCGCGCTCCTCGCTGGCGCAGATAGAGCAGGGGTCCTGCTCCGTGATGTTAAAGCAGATGGAACAGAGGGTCGTTTTCTCCTTGAGATCTTGCAGCGCGGTTGCCAGATCAACAGCCTGCTCGTTGGCTGCCCGCAGCAGGAAAAAGGTGAGGCGGGCGGCTGATTTGGGGCCGATGCCGGGCAACCGCGCGAATTCGTCGATCAACCGCTGAACGGGTCGCGGTAATACGTTGTCAGGCACCGCTTACATTCCCAGCCCGCCCAGCAGACTGTTGATGTCCACGCCGCCGGTCAAGCCTTCCATCTTCTCCGCGGCCATGGCCTGTGACTGTTCGATCGCCGCATTGACGGCGGCGACGAGCATATCCTGAAGCATTTCGATATCGTCAGGATCCACCACCTCCGGATCGATGGTGATCGACTTCACGCGCTGGTGACCGGTGATTTCCACACCGATCACGCCGCCGGCAGCCGTCACGGTGACCGTCTCATCGGCTAACGCTTCCTGCTGTTCGGCCATCTCCTGTTGCATCTGTTGGACCTGAGCCATCAGGTCATTGGGGTTCATGCCCCCTTTCTTCTTCGGTTTACGGCCATAGGGTCTTTTTGCCATCGCAGACTCCTTAGATCTGTTCAGATTTACGTGATAAAGGGGCGGGCGCCCGTTATGATTCGCGCACCTGGCCGCCCAGCTCATCGGCCAGCGCATAAAACTCGTCGCGGTCCACGTCGTCGCCGGCCGGGTCTTCAACCGGCGCAGGCGGCGTATACTTGCTGCTCACGACACAACGCACGGTGCACTTCTGTCCCAGCAGCTCGCTCATCGTCGCCGCGACCATCTCTCGCGCTTTGGGTTTATCCTCAAACTTGTCCTTGAGCACCGGAAATTCAAATCCCAGGACGATGGCATTGCCTTCGACAGCCAACGGTTTGCAGACGGCCAACAGCGCAGGGAGATTTCGATCCTGACGCCCGACCTGGCTGACCATCCTTTCCCACTTCGCTGTTACACTATTCAACGCAATCGCGCCTCCGGCCGGTTCCTTCGCGGCGGCTGGTTCCGCGGGAGACGCTGTCTCTGATGTTTGCGGTTCCGGCGACGCCTTAGGCTCGTCGCGCGCTTCACTCTGTGGCGCGCTGGCTGCCTGGGGCTCCGGGCGTTGCGGTTCCACAGTCTCCGCTTGCGACTCGGCAGGCGGGGGCGTCTGCGCCTCAGCAGCGGGCGCATTCCGCTGTGGTTGCGCTGCCGCTTTGCTGACGGTCGGGGCCGGATCATCCGGAAGCAATCCAATAAATGACAATTCCAGAGGTAGTTGCGGCTGCCAGCTACTAGAGGAGGTCAGCGCCGCTTCGTTGAAGGCCTTGACAGCGTCAATCAGGCTTTCGCGCGTGGCCCGTTGCGCCTGGGCCAGCATCTGCCGCCTTTCTTCATCCGGCAGGTTGAGCGGCACTTCCTCGCCCGCTGCCTGCAACAGGAGAACCTGTCGCAGATAATCCACCATCTGGCGCGAGAACTGGCGCACGTCGGCGCCCGAGGCCAGCGATTCGTGAATAATTTGAAGGCCGGTTGTGCCGTCACCGTCCAGCCAGGCGTCCGTCAACGCCGCGACGGCGTCACTGGAGGCGGTGCCCAGCACCATTTGCGCGCGCTCCAACGTAATTGTGTCGCCGGGCGCCGTGACCAGCTGGTCCAACAGGCTTTCCGCGTCGCGAATACTGCCCGAGCCCTGCCGCGCAATCAGCTTGATTGCCTCCGGCTCCACGTCCAGGCTTTCCTGTTCCATCACCCATTCCAGGCGCTCCGTAATCTCCTGGAGCGTGAGCAAGCGGAAGTTGAACTGCTGGCAACGTGACTTAATCGTCATCGGCACTTTATGCTCTTCCGTGGTTGCCAGCACAAACTTGGCGTGAGGCGGGGGCTCTTCCAACGTCTTCAGCAGCGCGTTGAACGCTGCCGCTGAAAGCATGTGTACCTCGTCGATGATGTACACCTTGAAACGCCCTTCGCTGGGCGAAAAGTTGATCTTATCGCGCAGATCGCGAATGTCGTCAACGCCCGTATTCGAGGCAGCGTCAATCTCAATGAGATCCAGGAAACGGCCCTGGCTGATTGCTTTGCAGATTGAGCATTCATTGCAGGGGCGCTCGCCCAGATCGTCGTGGAGGCAGTTGACGGCTTTGGCCAGCAACCGCGCCGTGGTCGTCTTGCCGGTGCCACGCGGCCCACAGAAGAGGTAGGCGTGACCGGAACGACCGGAGGCGATGGCGTTGCGTAGCGTACGGGTAACGTGCTCCTGGCCGACAACTTCCTCAAAGCGTGCGGGACGCCACTTACGATAAAGGGCTTGAGACATACTGGATTAAGTGTAGCATTGGCGCTGAGGGCAGGCAACTGTGTATGAGAATCGTTTGTGAAGAGCGCCCAGTGGGTTGCTTCTATTGCGTGCCCGGGGGTGGGTGCTATAATTCAACTTGAAAGAATACTTTGAATAGACCTTTTACTGCCTGCGCCAATCCAGGCAGGTTACCCAGGTATAGTTGTGTATCACGTGTGGCGGTAACTGGGAAGGAGATTTGAAATGGCTACTATGGGTGGCTGGGAATGGGTCATTATCCTTGTTATTGTGCTTCTCGTCTTTGGCGTAGGGCGCATCAGCAAGCTAGGCAATGAATTAGGAAAAGGTATCAGCTCTTTCCGGGAAGGCCTGCGCGAAGGTCAGGAGACCGGAGAGGTCGAGGACGAAGAGCCACAGGAATCAGAACTGGTCTGATCCCAAATCTTGGTGAAGCAATTGGGGCGCCCAGAACGGGCGCCCCTTTGTATTTCAGGGCGTGAGGGAGTCAGAGACTGTCGCCAGCGGCAGATAGCTCGTATACAGTTCCTCGACGACGTGCAGGGTTACCGGGATTGTAAGCGGGCTGCCGGCGACGGCCGGATTGGTGCTCACGGTGATTTCAGCGGAGTAGACGCCGAGCCCATAGCCACTGCTGTCTACCTCGACGGAGAGTACCCGGCTGCCGCGACCACTGCTGGGGGTCAGCGAGGGGGCAAGCGAGCCGCCCGGTTCGACCACCGCAGTCCAGGATACGTCGACGAAGCCGGAAAGGTCGATGAGTATGTGTCGTATTTCGGAGGCAGGCGCGCCATCGACGCCCAGGACTATCACCTCCTCAGACGACACGTTCAGTTGCGGCGACTCGTTGATTGCTTTTAGCGTTGCCAGGTCCCAGTAGACGTCATTGTGTTTTGCGGGCCAGATGGGGCGCGACCAGGTAAAAACCGTGAGCTGCGGCGATTGCGCCGTGACTTTAATGCTGAATTGATCATACTCATTGTACTGTTGCACAGGCGGCCCCCAGACCACGTCATCGCTCAGCCAGTCGATGCCCCCGGTGGGATGGATGCCAATACGTTGCTCCAGAGGCAGGTCGCTGGTCCAGGGATCGTCGTCGCTGGAAGACCAGGAGTGGCCCCAGATGCTAAAACAGTAGGATGTACCGGGCGTCACGTCCACGATCTGGTAAATGCCCGCTTCGTGGGTGGCGTGGAATGTAAAGTATTGCTGGGCATAGTCGCCGTGATGGACGCGCGGCGGACCGCCAACATCCAGGTCGGCCCGTTTATACTCGGGCATTCTCATCTGGTCGGGTGGATCGTCATCCGCTTGAGAACGCCAGTATGGGGTCCAGCCGTCGGCCATTTGTGCTGTCTCGCAGACACCATACTCGCAATCAGGATGCTCCCAGGGCGGGTCGTAGGCGCTGTACTCCCCTTCAAAGGATGGGTTTTGCAGAAGATTAGGCCCGGACACGACTTCGCAATCTCCGGCGACCGTCGCGGCGCGCGGCGGCGAGGGGTCAATTTCCCGTGGGCGGTCGTCATCCTGCGCGCCGGCGCCGGCTGCCACCTGCAGCGTCAGCAGTAAAAGGGCTGCTACCAGAGCAATCTGTTTCATCAATTGTTCTCCTACACTTTGTTGTGATTGTGGGCGGCGCGAGATTGACCGGGTAGGTAAGCCATGCTACAAATTGTGCTCAAAGGTCGTGTCTTCGAAGCCAGAGGAGTGAAAATGAATCGCGCCGGGCGTGTTGCAACCATAATCATTGGGTTTCTGCTACTGATACTCGTCGTGGCTGCCGTCGTCGTCACTGTCACCGTTCGACGGCCGTTTCCACAAACTGATGGTACCATAACTTTAGACGGGCTGGAATCACAAGTCAACGTCTATCGTGATGAATATGGCGTGCCCCACATTTATGCTGACGGTGAGCACGATCTGTATTTTGCCCAGGGCTATGTGCACGCCCAGGATCGCTTTTGGCAGATGGAGTTCTGGCGTCACGTCGGGCAGGGGCGGCTGGCGGAGATTCTGGGCCAGGATGTGGTAGAGACAGATACATTTATCCGCACCATCGGCTGGAACCGGCTGGCGCAGCAACACCTGGAATACTATGAAGCGGAGACGCCCGAGCTGATGGCCAATCTGGAGGCTTATAGCGCCGGTGTGAACGCCTACCTCGAGGAACAGGGCCAGGCAATGTCTCTGAACCAGACGATTCTGGGCCTGGCGCGAGAACCGTGGGAGATAGAACCGTGGGAGCCGCTGGATACCATTTCATGGGGGGTGGTTATGGCCTGGGACCTCGGCGGTAACTGGGATGGCGAGCTGACGCGCGCAGCCATGAACCGCGAGCTAGGCGAGGCCACCGCGGCGATGTTGCTGCCGCCCTACCCCTATGGGGAGCGCCCGGTCATTGCTGCCACCGACCGGCTGGAGAATTTGGATGAACTACGGGAGCTTGAGGAAGAAATGGAGAGCTCAGGGGCAGAGGGGGCTGTGGATTGGGCGCGGGTGAACACGGCGATTGCCGGCGCTGTGCCGCAGGTGGGCCTGACTCGCGGCTCTGGCGTGGTAGGGAGTAACAGCTGGGTCGTTGCCGGCGAGCACACCGTTACGGGCGCGCCAATCCTGGCCAATGATCCGCACCTGGGGATTCAGATGCCGTCCATCTGGTACGAGGTTGCTCTGCACGGGCCGGCGTTGAACGTGACCGGTTTCTCCTTTGCCGGCGTCCCCGGCGTGATCATTGGCCATAACGAGAACATCGCCTGGGGATTCACGAACGTGGGGCCCGATGTCCAGGATCTATACATCGAAAAAATTAATCCCAGCAACGATTTGGAGTACGAATTCCGCGGCGAGTGGCGCGAGATGGAGGTTATCGAAGAGGTGATCCACGTCAACGGCGGCGAGGATGTGACGCTGGAGGTGCGCCAGACTCACCATGGACCGATCATCAATGATGTCGTTGACGGGCAGAGCGATCCACTGGCCTTTCGTTGGACGATTCAGGACCAGAATCGCATTTTTGAGTCAATCATGCTCCTGAACCGGGCGCACGATTATGACGCGTTCCGTGACGCGCTACGCTACTTCGACGCGCCCGCCCAGAACCTGATCTACGCCGATGTGGAAGGCAATATCGCCTACCAGATGCCCGGGCGTATTCCCATCCGTGGCAGCGGACAGGGTCTGCAACCGGTTCCCGGCTGGACGGGCGATTACGAGTGGGAAGATACGGTACCCTTCGAAGCGCTGCCGGCTGTGCTGAACCCGGAGGAAGGGTACATCGTCACCGCCAATAATGCCGTAGTCGATGAAGAGTATCCTTTCTTCATCAGCCATTATTGGGCAGCGGGTGACCGTGCGCAACGGATTGAGGAGATGTTGCAGGCTGTGCTCGATGAAGGAGGCGAAGTAAGCAAAGATGATGCAGCGCGCATGCAGATGGACGCCAAGTCCTTGCTTGCCGAGAACTACGTAAGTTTGCTCTCCGGGTTGTCCAGCGACGACTCCCGCGTGCAGGCGGCGATAGAGCGCTTGCGCGGATGGGACTTGCAATTACACCGCGACAGTGTGACGGCGGCGCTTTTCGAGATCTTCTTCATGCACCTGGCCCAGGCTACGCTGGGCGACGAGTTGGGGCCAGTAGCGGAGGATTATCTGGGCAATAGCGGCGGCCCACAGCGTGTCTTCTTCCACAGCGTGGCGCAGCAGGAGAACGCCCACTGGTGGAACAACGTGAATACAGAGGCTCAGGAGACACGGGACGAAATCGTGATGCAGGCGTTGAGGGACACGGTGGTGTGGTTCGAGGAGAATGCCGGCGGTGATATGGAGACGTGGTCCTGGGGACGACTACACACGGCCACTTTCGTCAGCGATCCTCTGGGCCAGAGCGGCATTACGCTCGTGGAGCGTCTGGTGAACCGCGGCCCTTATCCCATGGATGGCGGCGTCAGCGTCGTAAACGCCAACAGTTGGAGCTGGGATAACATTGCGGCGGTAACCGGGCATCCCTCAATGCGTATGATTGTCGATTTGAGCGATTGGGATGAGAGTCGCACGATACACTCCACCGGGCAGAGCGGGCACCCGTTCCACCGGCACTATGACGATCTCATTCCTTTATGGCAGGATGGCGAGTACCATCCGCAGTGGTTCAACCGTGAGGCAGTGGAAAGCGCCGCTGTCGATCACCTGTTGTTGGAGCCACCCGAACGGTAGGAGTGCTGTGGGGGCGGAGTGGTGCGACGAGTCTAGATGATGTCGAACAAGGCCATGGCGCCGATGGCGATGACGACGATGTCCAGCAGCAGTAATACGAGAAGAATCAGGCGCTGGCCCGGCGTGATCTGGCTGAAGAAACCTTGCGGTTCTTCGTCTTCAAATTCGTCGTCCAGCTCCATGTCGTCGTAGACGGCGCTGGTACGAGCCGTTTTCTCGCGCAGGCGATCAAATTCATCTTCAAAATCGAAGCCGGCCGGTTCTTCCTCTTCTAAATCCTGGAACTCTTCGAACTCTTCGAATTCAAAATCCTCTTCCGCCATCCCACGCTCCTTATGCTGGGTCGTGCCTTTTGTGGCCAGAAACGACTGATTACGCCCATAGGCTACTCTTATTTATGGTAAATGTCAAACCTGTGGCGGCCCCAGACATAGGAAAATGTTGCTAACTGCTGCCCGATTTGAGGCGAACTTTACCGCCGTAAGAAGTTGGTAAAATAGGACAAAAAGTAGCGGCGCTAACGTTGACAAGACGTGGGCATTGGCTATAATACGGGGGCGATTAGCCCTGGTGGCGGAATTGGTATACGCGGTAGGTTGAGGGCCTATGCCCTTACGGGCGTGGAGGTTCGAGTCCTCTCCAGGGCACAGTCAATGATTACCCTTAGGGCAGGTATCCTCCCTAAGGGTTTTTGCTTTCTGGGAAAGAGGCGAAGAGGGGTCAGGTGCGGATGGTTTTCTGATTCTGAAAACGCCTGTCCTCGGCGATTGTCCTGGCCAATCCCTCAGCCAGGGTCACCCGCGGATTCCATTGTAACAACTCTTGCGCCTGGCTAATGTCCGCCACCAGTCGCGCCACACCACCGGACTTGGCGTGGTTGAATACACGGTTAGTGTACTCTCCGGTGGCTCTTTCTACCAGGCTGGCCAATTCCAGGATGCTGGTTTCCTGGCCGCTGCCAACGTTAATCACACGCCTGTCTACGTCTTCAGCCCGCGCTGCCAGGGTGAGGGCGCTAACGACGTCGTCCACGTAGACGAAATCGCGCGTTTGCTCTCCGTCGCCGAAAATGACGATAGAGCCGTGGCCCAGCGCCTGCTGGATGAAGCGCGGCGCGACCGGCGCGTGTGACACAGGCAGGCTCTGCCGCGGACCGTAGGCGTTGAAAATGCGCAGAGCGACCGTCTCGATACCCCACAGCCGGCCGATGGTGTGCACATACTGTTCCGCAGCCAGCTTGCTGACAGCGTATGGAGAGTCGGGATTGGGGGCCATCGTTTCGCGAACCGGTTGAACGTTTTGGTGACCGTAAATGGCTCCCGAAGAGGCCAACACCACGCGACGCACGCCTGCGTCGCGCATCGCTTCCATCAGACTGACGGTGCCGCCCACATTGACGTCGTTGTAGTCACGGGGATAGAGGATCGATTGCGCTACGGAGACCCTGGCAGCCAGATGGTAGACGCAATCGATATCCTGCAGCATGGACCACATTAGTGGGATATTGTTGACGTCTCCCTTTGTAAAATGGACGGCGGGCGAGAGAGAAGTGCGGTCGCCGTTGCTCAGGTCATCTACCACGCGAACGTGGTGTCCGTCTTCGATGAGCCTGTTAGCCAGCCACGAGCCGAGAAAGCCGGCGCCCCCGGTGATTAAGAAGTGCATTCTGTTCCTCTGGCATTACACGCGCGCGGCTCTGGTGGCTCCTGCGCCCGCGCTGCCTGTCTTTTCCTAACTTACGTATCGCTTTTGCTTGTGACCGGTCCACACGTCAAAGCTGACGGTACCCGGTTCCTTTCCATCAGTATCCTCGCCGCCGTGATAGAAGCAAATATACGTCATTTGCTTTAATTTGATGAAGTCGGCCGACTGATCCAGGGCCACAGTGCGGTGGATGTGGCTGCGCCACGTGCCCGTGTTGATGTAAATCACTTCGCGCCCATCGGCGCCATCCAGCGGCTGCAGGGTGGGCCGGTGCGTGTGTCCGTAGAGGATGAAATTCACCTCTGGGTTTTCGCGCCAGATTTGCTCCCGGTAAGCTGCCGCACGGTAAGCGCCCATGGCCCTATCGGAGTAAAAGTTCTTTTCTACCGACGGCAGCAGGACATGCAGCAGGTCTTCGGTGTTGGTATAGGCGGTGACTTTGTCCACCACGCGACGCAGCCAGGGATGACTGGCAGCGCGCAAGAGCTCGTCCCAATACGTGTCCGGGCTGCGCCACTGCTGCACCAGATTAATGGTCAGGAAGCGGTTGAGGACGGTGTCAAACGCTTCATCCAGCGCCTGACGCCGTTGCTCGCTGTGCTCCTGCTTCATCTTGTAGTGGAACCAGTCCACGATGCGCCCAAAGGGGCGCACGTTGTCCACCTCTTTTACGTTCTCGATGAGGTTGTCGCTGACCTCGGGGTACTTC
>DATHSI010000109.1:0-100048 GCA_035464315.1 Candidatus Sulfomarinibacteraceae bacterium | reverse complement strand
AGGCGTCGGGAGCGGATTGCGTTTGCCTACGAGCAGGGTAGCGTGGTCGCTGCTAAGGAGCCGTTCCAGACGCAGGAGGACGAGACGCTGCTGATAAAAGA
Organism: Candidatus Sulfomarinibacteraceae bacterium; assembly: GCA_035464315.1. Taxonomy (GTDB): domain Bacteria; phylum Chloroflexota; class Anaerolineae; order Promineifilales; family Promineifilaceae; genus JAAYYY01. The sequence continues at coordinate 99,947 of DATHSI010000109.1, read as the reverse complement.
GATCGCACTCAACAACGCGCGCATCGGCGCCATTCATTTGCAGGGGGCGGAAGCAACGTGGAGTGAAGATCAGTTGGAGCTGGTAGACGTTGTGGCGCGACAGGTTGCTCAGCAGGTTGAGAACTTGCGCCTTCTAGCCGAGGCCGAACGCTACCGCCAGGAGGCGGAGCACGCCGTGCAACGCCTGACGCGCGAAGGGTGGCGCGATTTCTTCGCCAGCCATGCGGTCAGCCCCAGCGCTTATGTTTATGACGGGCAGCAGGTGGCTAAGGCGCCCGACCAGAATGGCGATCCTATTCTCAGGCACCCTCTGCAGGTGCGCGGCGAAGCGGTCGGCGAGCTGTTGGTCGACGAGCATGGAGCAGTGCTGGACGAGGACACATCGCTGTTGGTGTCCGAGGTGGCCGAACGCCTCAGCGCTCATCTTGAGAATTTGCGGTTGACGCATCAGACGGAGTCGGCGCTGGCTAACGCAGAGCGCCGCAGCGCCGAGCTCGGCCTGTTGAATAGAGTGGTCACCGAGATAGCCGGCTCGCTGGATCTGCGCGAGAGCCTGCAGATCGTCGTGGAGGAACTGGTCAGCGCTACGGCTGCTGACCAGGCACGTATCGCCTTATTCAATGAGGAACGCACAGCGCTGACGGTGATGGCAGAGGAGTTTGACGAGACTCGCACGCCCAGCGCGTTAGGGATGGTCATTCCCGTCGAAGGGAACGCCCTGACGCAGGAAGTGATCGAAACCAGAGAACCGGTGCTCATAGACAATGCGCTGAACAACCCGCGCACACGACCGATTCATGACATGCTTCGGGAGCAGGGCATTCAGTCGATGGCCATCATGCCTGTCCTGGCTGGTGAGGAAGTGATCGGCACGGTGGGGCTGGATATTCTGGAGGAAGGACGCCGCTTGAGCGCTGAGGAATTGCGACTGGCGCAGACGGTCATCTTCCAGGCGGCGACGTCCATTCAGAACGCGAACCTGTTTGAGCAGGTGCAGACGGCGCTGGCCGAAACACGCGTACTATACCAGGCCGGTGCGGAATTGAACCGGGCGCGGTCCTATGACGATGTGCTCGATGTCGTACGACGCCACACGGTGCTCGGGGAAGAGACGAGTTCGGTTACCCTCGTTATGTTTGACACACCCTGGACGGATGCGGGTCGGCCGCAGTGGATGGATGTGCTTGCGTTCCATAACCCAGGTGAAATCGATGATGAAGTTTCGAAACGTCGCTTCCGGCTGGACGACTTCCCGGCAGTTGAGCGCCTAATGCGTCGCGACCGATATGGACTGATCCGTGATGTCAAGACCGATCCGCGCCTCGATAATCGCTCTCGCCAGATGCTTCTACAACGTTTCAAGGCGCGCACAATTTTGACTACGCCCCTTGTGGTGGGCGGCCAGTGGATCGGGCACATCAGCGCCAGGTATCCGGAGTTGACCGACTTTAAAGAATCGGACCTCCAACGGTTGCGCACCCTGGTGGGGCAGGCGGCGGTTGCCGTGCAGAGCATCAACTTGCTGGAGGAGACCAGCCGCTTGCTGGAAGGCGAGCAGCGCCAGCGGCGCATTTCGGACACGTTGGTGCGCGCAACGGTGCGCATGATGGACGTCACGGATGAGCGCCAGATTCGCGAGGTCATCGTGGATGAGATCGAGAGCCTGGTGCATCCGAACCAGATTACACTGTATGAATGGGATCGGCAGCCCGATGTGTTGCGCGTCGATTTTCGCAAAGTGGACGGCCGCGCCCGTCAGGCTGATACTCTCAGCATCGGCGATGTGGTGCAGCGCAACCAGCGTCCTGATCTGTGGCGTGCGATAGAAGAGCGCGAGCCGATTCAGGAGCCAATTACACTGCCCGGTGGTACTGCTCGCGAACACTATTCTGTTCCCTGGTATGTGGGCAGTGAGGTTGGCGGTGTCATTGAACTGTATCACGCCCCACGGAGTGGTGAGGTGCGTCTGGAGGACAGGGGATCGATTGAAGGCATCATCCAACAGGCTGCGGTTCGCCTGCAAAATGCTCGTCTCTATGAAGAAGCCGAACTGCGGGCGGAGGAGCTGGCGATTCTTAACGAGATGGCGCAGGCATTGACGGCGCTGTCGGATGTGTCATCGGTGCTCGATACCGTGCACCGCTACAGTTCGCGCCTGCTGGACACGACCAATTTCTATATCGCCCTCTACCATCCGCAGAAGAATCAGATCTCGTTCCCCATCTTTGTGGAGGAGGGCGAGCCCGTCGAATGGCCCGCGCGAGAGCCGGGCAATAGCCTGACCGAATACGTCATGCGGGAGCGGGAGGCGCTCTTGATCTCGGGGGATGCCCGGGAACAGTCCGAGAAGCTAGGTCTCGACGCCGTGGGCACCACGGCTCAGTCCTGGTTGGGCGCGCCAATGCTGTTCGGCGACGAGGTAAGCGGTGTGATTGCTGTGCAGAGTAACACTATCGTTGGCCTCTTTGACGAGCACGACCGGGGCCTGTTACGCGCTGTGGCCAACGCCGCGGCCATCGCCCTTCAGAACGCCCGGCTGTTTGAAGAGGCGCAGGCGCGGGCGCGGCGCGAGCGAGTCCTGCGTGAAATCACCACCCGGGTGCGCAGCGCAACGGATGTCGAGTTGATCATGAAGACGGCAGTGCGCGAGGTAAGTCGCGCGCTGGGGCGCGATGCCTTCGTCTATCTGGGCGGCGACGGCCTGCAGCCTAATGGCGGTGGTGAGGAATCGAGCGAGTCAACGACCGTTAAGGAGACTGGCTGATATGCGGTCTGAACAGAAGCTTTACCTGGCCTGGCGGGAGCATCGCCTGATCAATCTTATCGATCCGATCATATTTGAGATGGATCGTGAGGGCCACTGGATCTTTCTAAGTCCGGCCTGGGAGGCTGTTACCGGCTATCCCGTGCAGGCCACATTGGGCGACAATTTTCTGGACTATTTACACCCCGACGAGCGCAAAAAGGGATTACTCCTGTTTCAAGTACTGCTGGAACGGGGACAAGAGGTGGTTCAGGATGAACTACGCTTCTGTGGCGCGAACGGCGAAGTCTACTGGCTGGAGCTTTCAGCGCGCCTGAGCCATTCTCAGAATGGGCATGCGTCGAGCATTGCCGGTTCTTTGCTTGATATCAGCGGGCGCAAAGAGGGCGAAGAACAGCGCGCGCTCCAGGCCAGCCGCGATCTGTCCCCGGGCGGCGTCAATTACAACGTCCTGGCGACAGACCTGGCGCAGCGTATTGCCGCCGGAACCCCGTTGCACGAATTATACGAGTGGTTGGTGCAGGCGATGGCTGCATCTTGTGACTACTACCAGTCGTATCTTATGCGCTATGAACCACATGAGGAGGCGCTGGTTACGCTCGCAGCCGCTGCTGCGGATGGCGCCGGACCACTGCTGGAGCGGTATCGAACGCCGATAGGCGCCGGTTTGGCAGGCCGGGTGGCGGCGTCGGGCCGGCCCCTGTTGCAGACCGATCTGGCTCCAAATACAGAGGGACCATCGGAAACTGAGCCGGATGGCGACGCCCCGGTAGAGGCTGGCTCGCTGGCAAGCGTGAGAGCCCCGGAGGGAGCCGTAGAAGCGCTGGCGGCTCCGGTGGCCCGCGGTGACACACTCCTTGGTGCGCTTGTGGTCTTCAGCGATGAGCCGGGACGCCTCGGCGATGGGGACGTGACGGTCGTGGAAGGGATTGCCAGCCAACTGGCCACGGCGATGGATAACGCGTATCTGAGGGAGCAACTGGAAGAGCGTGCGGCCGAACTCAACAATCTGCGACGGCTGGTCAGCCGTGAGGGCTGGCTTCAGGCGCGGCCCGGGCGCGAGGAAGGTGTCCTTGGGTATCGCTTCGATCCGCGCACCATGCAACTGGTGGAGGCGCAGGATGGGCTCACCGCGGATGGCAAAGTGAATGGCGACGGCAACGGTAGCTCACAGCCGCCGCGGGCGCTGACCGCACCGCTGCAGGTGCGCGGCGAGACCTTTGGCGTGCTGGGGGTGGAAGCCGGCGAAGAGGAATCGTTGACCGATTCAGAACGCGACCTGCTGCGAGCTGTGTCGGAACAGGTGGCGGAGGCGTTGGAGTATGCGCGGCTGTTGGAGCAGACGCAGAAACGCGCCGTTGAGCTGGAAACGGTCTCCCGCGTGAGCGCGGCGACCGCCACCATTTTGGAGCGGGAGAAGCTCCTGGGTGCGGTTGTGGAACTGACGAAGCGGAGCTTCGACCTTTACCACGCGCACATTTACCTGTTGGACGAGGAACAAAAGAATCTGGTCCTTGCCGCGGGTTCCGGCGACGCGGGCGAGCAGATGGTACAGCGCGGCTGGCAGATTGCCCTGGATCACCCACGCTCGGTGGTGGCCCGCGCTGCCCGTGAGAAAGAAGGCATCATCGTCAACGATGTGCGCTCTGAGCAGGGCTTTCTGTCCAATCCGCTCTTGCCCGATACGCGCTCCGAGCTCGCCGTCCCTATGATTTCTGGTAATCGTCTCCTGGGTGTGTTGGATGTGCAGTCGAGTACACCAAACAGCTTTACACAGGATGACGTGCGCATTCAGTCGGCGCTGGCGAACCAGGTGGCGACGGCGTTGCAGAACGCCACCCTGTACCAGGAACAGTTGGAAACGGCGGAGAAGTTGCGCGAGTTCGACCGCCTGAAGTCAGAGTTCCTGGCCAGTATGAGCCATGAGTTGCGCACACCGCTGAACTCCATCATTGGTTTTGCCGACGTATTGCTGGAAGGGATAGACGGCGACCTCAATCCGCGCATGGAGGAGGATGTGGTTCTCATTCGCAACAGCGGACAGCACCTGCGCGAGCTGATTGGCGACATTCTGGACATGTCCAAGATCGAAGCGGGCATGATGGATCTGCGCTATGAGGAGATCGACGTGCCTGAGCTGGTCCATGAGATCGAAGCGTTCGCGCGCACGCAGTTGATGACTTACGAGAAAGAGCTGGATTTCAGGGTAGACATTGGCCCACATGTGGGCACATTGCGCGTTGATCGCACCCGTTTCAAGCAAGTGCTATACAATTTGATCAGCAACGCCATCAAGTTCACGGCCGAAGGCAGCGTCACGCTCTCGCTGCGTATGGAGGGCGACGACCTGTTGGTGGAAGTTTCGGACACCGGCATCGGAATCAAGGAAGAGAACATCCCCATCGTATTCGAGCAGTTCCGCCAGGTGGATGGCAGCCTGACGCGCAAAGCTGGCGGAACCGGACTGGGGTTGTCGATCAGCAAGAGCCTGGTGGAGCTGCATGGCGGCGAAATCTGGGTGGAAAGCGAGGAAGATCAGGGCACGACCTTCGGCTTCACCATCCCCGCCGACAGTGCCCCTGGCGGCGACGGTGACCAGGCGGCGGTGGAAGACGGTAATGGGGAGGGCGACGGGCCGTGATGCAGCCGCGGCGGCACTCCACCAACGCTCCTATACACAGAGCGCCGGCAAGCGGGTAAAATATGCTCGGGTTAACCATTTTCTGTTACAGGTAAATTCATTATGGCCAAGACCGTACTTTGCATCGAAGACAATAAAACCAATATGCTTCTCGTTTCGCGCATTGTGGAAGCGGAAGGCTACGAGTTGCTGCGGGCCGAGGATGGCCCTGCGGCGCTGGAGCTGCTGAAGACGGAGGACCCGGATATTATCCTACTCGACGTTAACATTCCCGGCATCCACGGCCTGGATCTGGCGCGCATGATCAAGGACGATGAGCGGCTGGCCGAGATCCCCCTGATTGCGACGACGGCCAACGTGCTCGTCGGCGATAAGGAGCGCTGTCTGGAGGCAGGCTGTGACGAGTATTTGCCCAAGCCACTGGACATTCGTCGCCTGCGCCAGGTGATGCGCGAGCACCTGGGAACAGAGGAAACGGCCTAGAGCTGACAACCTCCCGGCGCTCACGCCGATTAAATTATATATTTCTGGAGCGAGCCATTGCGGCTCGCTCTCTTCATGGGAACGTCACCTCATGTCCGATGAGCGCGTAGGGCGCGCCACGCACCCTGGTCAGAAAGACGATGGCTTCCCGCTCGCCCTCCAGCCGCAACTGTCGCTGCAATTCCTCCGGTGTGATGGGAGAGCCCCGTTTTTTCACCGTGACGCGACCGATGCCCCGGCGGCGCAGGCGGTGGCGCAGTTGCTTCAGTTGAAATGGCAGGGCCTCTTCGATGGCAAAGCAGCGGGCGAAGGGCGTATCTACTGCCCGGTCGGCCGTCAGATAGGCGATGGTTTCATCGATCAACGCTGCCTGTAGCTGTTGCGCCAGCGTCTGCACCAGATGGGCGCGAATAACTGCGCCGTCTGGCTCGTAGAGAAAAGACTGTGGTTCAGTAATGGGCACATTTGGCGCACTTTTCGCCTCTTCGTCGCTGATCGTGACGCCTTGGGGCAGGAGGGTGGCCCGGCGACTGGCGTCACTGCGCAGACGCCCAAACCATAGCACACCCTCTTTTACCTCGCCCTCCAGCGAAACAAACTCGATTTCGCAGTGGTCGGGGATCTCGTTATAGTCCACGCCGGGGCTGACTTTGACCGCGGCGTGGGGCACTTCAGGTAACCAGCGTTCCAGGAGCGGGAGTAAGGGGGGATTGGATTGGTACAACGAGCTGTAGCGGCGGCCCTGCGCGTCGCGCCGGCCGGGGTCGCAGAAGAAGGCGTCGACGGGCAACGGTGGTAGTTCGCGCAGATCGGCCTGTAGTGGTTGGAAACGCCGGCCGTGGCCATAGATCGTGACGTTGTAGCGAGCCATGGCCAGTCGCAACCGATCGCGGTCGACGCCGACGACGTGGGCGCCGGTGGCCAGGGAAATGGCGTCGCCGCCGATGCCGCACCCCAGGTCGGCCACGCGTTGCCCATTCAGGGCGGCAAAGCGGCGCGCGCGGTGGCGGCTGACAGCTTCTGGCGAGGCCTGTTCCAGGGCGGCGCGGGTGAAAAACATCTGCGCCGCGCGGCTGAACTTGACCGTCGCCCGCTGGCGCAGCAACGCCGTTTCCAGCAGAGCGTGGGCCTGGTCCGCGCCCACTTCCTGCCGCAGGCGGCTGGCGAGCGAAAGGTGTGTCTCTGGCGTAATGGGCGTCTGTGCCAGATCATCTAGCAGGCGCCGGCCACGCCGCGAAAGTAGAAAGGAGAAGGCCTTGAGGTCCATGCTTCAGGTGGTCCTGGCGCTCACCACCGTCAGCGCGCCTCAGCTCAGGCGCAGCAGCGGCCGACCTTCCCAGGGGATGCCGACGAGGATGGCTATCAGCGCCAGCGCGAAGAAGATGGCGGCGCGCATATGTTTGGCGTTGGCAGGCTCAACCCGTTTAGAGAGAGAACGGCCGGCATGGGCCAATACCACGGCCACGATCATAATCGCCAGATGTTCCACCAGAAAGAAGCGCACGTCGGCGTTGCCCATAGCCTCGCCAAAGTTGGAGAAATTGCCGGTGGTGATGGGGCTCAATACCAGGTAAAGTAGCAGGCCCAACAGCATCTGCAGATCGAGGCTGCCGGTAAATAGCAGGCCCAGCTGCTTGTCCAGCGACGCCCAGTCGCGATTGCCCAACCAGCCGGCAAGCGCGCGGACGACGGCTGCCGCGCCGGCCAAAAGTACAACCCAGCGTAATACATTGTGAAGTATGAGGATGATATTATAGGCGGTCATTGATGCGATCTCCTTCTAGGAAGTGAAACGGCCTGTGTGCGCCAGTGCTGCACGCGCTATCCCAGGCGACTTGATCGGATTGGAATTCGGAAAGCAATCAGGACTGATTCTTGCGGCGACCGAGGAGCCACAGGACGAACAATGCAGCAGCCGCCAACAGGGCAACGCCCGCGATTTTCCGCTCGCGCGCCCCTGTGGGACGTGTGGCTTCGCTCTCGGCAATCCACTCGAACGTTTCCAGCATACCTGCCTGTAGGGGGCGGGGCTGCCAGCCCAGCTTCGTGCGCGCACGGTCGGCGCGCGCCGTGTAGGTGGCGCCCATAATCTCAATCGCCTCGCGGCTCATCCAGTCGGGCAGGGGCAGGAGGTTTTCGAGGACGCCCATCACTGGCGCCAGCGGTTTCAGATAGCGCGATGGAATGCGGATGGGCGGCGCCGGCTTGCCCGTCAGATAAGACCAGAAGTCAAACATTTCACCCAGGGGTACGGCGGGACCGGCAAGCACGTAGCTCTCACCCACCTGGCCTTTCTCGGCGGCGAGGATGATGCCTTCGGCGATATCCTCCACGTGGGCGAAGGTCAGCGTTGTTTCTGGCCCGGGCAGCGCCGGGACACCCTTGTAAAACAGCTCCATCATGGTGCCCACCAGGCTGTGATCCCCCGGGCCGTATACCCCTCCGGGCATGACGATGATGATCGGCGCGCCCTCTTCGATGAGCGGTTCGGCTACTTTGTAATGAGCCAACCACTTCGTGCGGTCATACTCGGAGAGGAAAGGGCCGTCGCTGCGATAATTCTCGTCTACCAGACGCCCGGCGGTGTCGCCAAAAACGGCCACGGTACTGGCGTAAACGATCTTGGGGATTTCTAGCTCGTGCGCCAGGCGCAGCACCTTACGCGTACCGCCCACGTTGATCGCTTCCGCCTGCAACCAATCGTCCGCGCCTACCCTGTACCAGCCAGCAAGGTGGAAGACGGCGTCGGCTCCGCGCATGGGCTCGCGCATGGAATCCGTATCCAGAATGTCGCCCCGGGCCACTTCGGCGCCTATGGCGCGCAAATCAGCTGCACTTTGCTCTGAACGGGCCAGGGCCACGACCTCATTTCCGCGTTGCAGCAGTTTGCGCACGACGTGCCGGCCAATGAACCCCGTACCCCCGGTGACAAATGCTTTCATCCTAAATCCTTTGCTTTCTCCTGTGTGCCAGGAATGGCGCCCTTATTCTGTGTTCGATACGCAGCGCATTATACCCGACACGGCGCAGACGATCATCTGCTTTGACAACTTATCAGCCCAACGTATAATGAATTAGCTCCAAACTGCAGCACGTATTTTCGAAGATCATCGGTTCCCAGACCACAGCCACTCCATTTTGTACGCCTTGTAAGCAGCCCCGGCTCCATATTCGGGACAGCATGAGGAACGCGCGGCGGCAGTAACTGGCGCGCGAGTGGAACAATGTGACTGAGTGTGAAAACCGTTGGAGGAGAAAATGAGAAGTAAGATGCAATCGTTGTTCAAGGTCATTCTGCCCTTTGTATTTGTAGCCCTTCTGGTGGCCTGTGGCGGGCAGGAGGCAGACGCGCCTGAAGCTGAGCCTCCCGTGCAAGAAGCGCCGGCCGAGGAACCCGTGGCCGATGAGGAGGAACAGACCAGTGACGTGGAAGGCCGCCTGGTGATGCTCGACTGGGCCGGCTACGAAATCCCTGAGTTCTGGGGTGACTTCGCCGAGAAGTATCCCAACGTAGATGTTGACTTCAGCTTCCTCACCGAGAGCGCCGAAGTTTACTCTCAGTTGCAGACCGGCTTTGAAGCCGATCTGGTGCATCCCTGCTCCAACCTGTGGGGTTTGTTGGTGGACGAAGGATTGATGCAGCCCATCGACACTTCCCGCCTGAGCAACTGGGATGGCGTCTATGAGTCGTTGGCCGAGGAAGGACAGTTCAACGGCGAGCAATATTTCGTGCCCTGGGATTGGGGCTTTGAGTCGGTGTTGGTGCGTGCAGACCTGGTTGACGAAGTTCCGCAATCATGGGCCGACGTGTGGGATGAACAGTACGCAGGGCACATCGCCTTCGTCGATTCCGGCGAGGCTGCACACGTGATTGCGGCGCTGTCTCTGGACATGGATCCCTGGGAAACGACGCCGGAGCAGGAAGAGGAGGTCCGCCAGCACCTGCTGGACCTGGCGCCGAACATTCTGGCCTACTGGGCTGGGCAGAGTGAAGTGGACCAGTTGCTGGCTTCCGGCGACGCCTGGCTGGGCGTGGGCGCCTGGAACGCCTCCTACGTCAGCCTGCTCAGCGAAGGCTATGAGGTCGAGTACATCTCCCCCGAGGAAGGACGCACCGGCTTCCTCTGTGGCTTTGGTATTCCCGCGTCCTCGGACAACGTGGAATTGGCGCACGAAATGATAGACGCTTACCTGGCCACGGAGTCGATGGCCTACCTGGCTAACGAGTATGGGTATGGCGTGGCTAACCAGGACGCCGTGCCGGAGATCGATCCCGAGATGGCCGAGCTGCTGGGTTTGGAGGACATCAGCACGCTTGACGACACAGTGTTCTACGAGTACCTGACAGAGGAACAACGCCAGCGTTGGACCGACACCTGGTCGGAAGTAAAGACCTCTCAATAAATAGCGACTGGAAAGGCGCCCTGGGGTAGCCGTTACGGCTACCCCTCGGTGTCTTTTTGTGAGGCCCATGCAAGCTCGACGCCGCGTTGCCTTTCTCGCCGGGGTGCCTACGGTCTATCTGTTATTGTTCTTTTTGCTGCCCCTGGCCATCATGGCCGTTTTCAGCTTCCGCAGCGGCATCTCCGGAGAGGCTTACCAAACCTTCACCCTGGATAATTACCGCCGCTTTGCACAAAGCGGCGGATTCCTGCGGCTGCTGAGAACGTCGGCGTTGATGTCCCTGGCTGTGTCAGCCGTTTCGGTGGTTCTGGCCTATCCTCTGGCTTACTATCTGGCCTTTCGCGCCGGCCAACGCCGTGTGTTGCTGCTGACGCTGCTGATCATTCCGACCTGGACCAGTTATCTTCTCCGCGTCTTTGCCTGGCGCCTGATCCTGGGCAGCAACGGGATACTCAACTCCTTCTTGCTGTGGACGGGCCTTATCCAGGAGGGATCGCCCATCTTGCTCTACAGCCGCAGCGCCGTGGTCGTTACGCTGATCTACGTCTGGGTGCCGTTCGTGGCCCTGCCCATCTTTGCTGCCCTGGAGCGCATCGACCCCGGCCTACTGGAAGCATCATCCGATCTGGGCTCGCCGCCCTGGGAGACGTTTCTGCGTGTCACGTTGCCGCTGAGCCTGCCGGGCGTCATTGCCGGATTCTTTTTCGCTCTCATCCCCACGCTGGGCGAGTACGTGACGCCACTGTTGGTGGGCGGCGGGCAGGGAGCCATGTACGGCAACCTGATCCAGGATCAATTCTTGCGCGCGCTTAACTGGCCCATGGGCTCCGTGCTCAGCCTGGCTATGCTGGTCGCCGTGATTCCCCTGATCATCATTTTCGCGCGCTACGGCATGCGTTCCAACATGCTGGAGCTGTAAGCGATGCGACGCAGTGAGTGGCTTACGCCCGGCTTCCTCTATTTTCTGGTCGTCCTGGCCATCCTGTTCCTACCCATCCTGCTGCTGGTCATTTTCTCCTTCAACGATGCTACCAACCTGGCCTTTCCTCTACGTGGCTTCACCCTGCGCCACTATGCCGGGTTAATGGACAACCGCGAGATGCTGCGCGCGCTCCGCACCAGCATCCTGTTGGGTCTGGGCACGTCGTTCGTTTCCACCATCCTGGGCGCCATGGGCGCCATCGCCCTGGCCCGCGCCAACTTCCCCGGGCGCGACTTCTTCACCGCGCTGGCCACACTGCCCCTGGTCATTCCTTACGTCATCCTGGGCGTCTCGCTGCTGATCCTGTTTAACGCTGTGGGGGTGAGCCTCTCCGCCTGGGCCGCTGGTGTGGCCCACGTGGTGATTAGCGTGCCCTACGCTATGCTCATCGTGGCCTCGCGGCTGGCAGGATTTCCCAGTAATCTGGAGGAGGCGGCCATGGATCTGGGTTCGAGTTATTGGGGTGCGCTGTTGCGTGTGACGATTCCCATCAGCCTGCCGGCGCTGGTCGCCGCCTTTTTGATTAGCTTCACGATTTCATTTGACGAATTTGCCATTTCCAATTTCCTGGTAGGTACGCAGCCAACGCTGCCCGTTTACCTCTACTCGCAGTTGCGCTTTCCCACGCGCCTGCCGCTGGTGGTGGCCCTCTCGGCGCTGCTCATGGTAGGCACCATGCTGCTTATGGTTTTCGCCGAGTGGCTGCGCCGTTTTGGCCAGGATTAGGAACGAAGGTACGTTGCATGACCGAACCCTCTGTTGAACTAAAGGGCGTCTCCAAGGTCTTTGGCGGTGGTCGTGACGATGATCGGGCCGTGCACGCTCTGCGCGCGGTGGACCTGACCATTGAGCGCGGCGAATTTTTCACCCTGCTGGGCCCCAGCGGTTGTGGCAAGACCACGACGCTGCGGCTCATCGCCGGCTTCGAGACACCGACTGGCGGCGAGGTGTTCATCGACGGCAAGCCGATGTCCACGGTGCCCCCGCACCGCCGCCCAGTAAACACCGTTTTCCAGAACTACGCTCTCTTTCCACACATGAGCGTGGCCGGCAATGTGGGGTATGGTCTGATGGTGAAGCGCGTGCCTAAAGCGGAGCGGGAGCGGCGCGTGGCCGAGGCCCTGGCCCTGGTGCAGTTGGAAGGGATGGAGAAGCGCAAACCGTCGCAGCTATCCGGGGGCCAGCAACAACGCGTAGCCCTGGCCCGCGCCCTGGTCAACGAACCGGCGCTGCTGCTGCTTGACGAACCACTGGGCGCTTTGGACCTGAAGTTGCGCAAGGCGATGCAACTGGAGCTGAAACATCTGCAGGAGCAGGTGGGCATCACCTTTGTTTACGTGACGCACGACCAGGAGGAAGCGCTGACGATGTCCGACCGCATCGCGGTGATGAACAGGGGGCGCATCTTGCAGGTTGGCGACCCCGTAACACTGTACGAGGCGCCTGCCAACCGCTTTGTGGCCGACTTCATCGGCGAAAGCAACTTCCTGCGTGGTACGGTGCGCAGTGTGCAGACAGGGCGCGCCGAGCTGGCTATTGGCGACGACCATCTGACAGTCACGCCGGGACACGCTTCCATTGCGCCCGGGGACCAGGTCACGGTGACAGTGCGCCCGGAAAAGACGCTGCTGGCAACGGCGGGGGATGGGCCACAGGAGGGCCTGCCCGGTGTTTTGCAGGAACAGGTGTACATCGGCACCGACACACGTTATGAAGTGTTGCTGGACGCCGGCCAATCGGTAGTCGCCCGCTTACAGAACCGCCCCGGTCGCCCGTTGGAACAGTACGCTCCGGGCGACCGCGTGCGTGTTACCTGGCACGCGGAGGATGCGCGGACGTTGCCGGATTAAGAAGTCGAAACTGCGGACCATTCGCGAGGGACCTCAATCACGCCCGTCGCAGCTATATACCCGTCCGGTTCCGCTCATTAGAACTGCCCTGATCAGTTTGAGAAGCCGAGAGTATCATGTTAGTTTGGTAACGTAACAACGATTAAAGTGAAAAAACGGTCTGCGTGCGAAGCAGAGAAAGGAGGTCATGATGGCGGAATCTGAGAAGTGGGTACTCGATAGGAAGGCTGCTGAATTTTATGAGAAGAGTTTTGTGCCCGCCATTTTCGACGAATGGGCGCGTATCCTGGTGAGCGCTGCCGATATTTCGCCAGGCCAACGGGTGCTCGACGCTGCCTGTGGGACTGGCATCGTTGCGCGAAGAGCCAACGAGCACGTGGGCAACGATGGCGACGTGGTCGGTTTGGACCTGAACCCGAGTATGATTGAGGTGGCGCGGCAGATACGACCCGATCTCCAATGGCGGGAAGGGGACGTCACGAACTTGCCCTTCGACGACGAGAGCTTTGACGTCGTTCTCTGTCAGGCAGCGTTGATGTTTGTTCCCGAACCGGTGGCTGCCCTCCGGGAGATGCATCGCGTGTTGCGGCCGGGCGGCAAGCTCGCCGTTCAGGTGTTTGGGGAGAGTGCAGGCTACGATGTGACTGCTGACATTGTTGAGCAGGTTGCGGGCGAAGACGAGGCGGCAATGTTTCGAATGCCCTTTGTGCTGAGCGATCGGAGTGACTTCGAGTCACTTTTCGCAGAGGCCGGCATTGAACCTGTGACAGTCGAGACTCGGCAAGCGGCGGCGCGCTTTTCGTCGCTGGAAACATTCTTAAGGACTGAGATCGACGCCTGGATTCTCGCCGGGCGCGTCGACGTAGACGCCATGTTGGAGCCAGCACGCGACCGGCTACAGCCGTTTTTCACGGAAAGCGGCGCGGTCAACATTCCTATGGAAGGACACATCGCCGTGGCCTCCTGACCTTCCCATCAATGCCGTGGCGCCACCTATCGCCGGTACGTGCTGTCTACCCTCACTCGGCGAAACAGTGTTAATAAAATTCTTGTTTGTATTATTGCCCGCCACCCGATTTTTGCTATACTTAATGTGCTGGACGGGCGCGTAGCTCAGTCGGTTAGAGCGCACGGTTCACATCCGTGAGGTCACAAGTTCGAGTCTTGTCGCGCCCATGTAAGACACTCTGGTGTAAATACCGGAGTGTCTTTTTGTTTGAGCCTCTTGCACTTCCCCCGGCCGTAGCAACCAGTTAGCGATCGATGCGTATAGCCCAATAGAAGTTTGACACTAACAACACAGGAAGGCCAACATGGACTACGGTAAAACTCTGAGTCGTTCTGCGACTATCGTCTGGGAGAATAAGTACTTGATACTCTTGGGCATTCTGGCTGCTTTGGGCAGTGGCTCGATCGCCGGCGGCGGTGGAGGCGGCGGTGGCGGTGGTAGTAATGGAAGCGGGAATGGCCAACCATTTACACAGCCGGGGCAATTCCCCGATTTCAGTGCGGAGATCGGCGGTCTGGCGGTGGGCGTGATACTGGCCCTGATATGCGTGGCCCTATTCGTGGGGATTCTATTGTGGGCAATCTCTGCGATTGCCCGCGGTGGCCTCATCGCCAGCGTTGATACGATTGAATCCGGTGGAAAATCTAGCTTCACTGATGGCTGGCGCGCCGGCTGGCAGAAGGTCTGGACCCTGTTGGGGATTGGCCTATTGCCGGGAATACCGGGCCTGATCCTGTTCGCCATCGGATTGCTTGCGTTGACGGCTTATGGAGGCGTGTGGGCCCTCGTCGGGGAGGATGTGTTGGCGCCGGCAGGCGTGGGGCTGGGGGCTATGTTCGCCCTGTTAGCCTGCATCGTGCTGCCCATTGCCCTGCTGCTATCGATCCTGCGCACCTTCGCCGAGCGGGCCTGTATGCTGGAAGATCTGGGCGTGATCGACGCCTACCGCCGCGGTTGGAACGTGCTTGCGGCGAATCTTGGTGAAGCGATCGTTTTGTTCGTGCTACAGATCGTCATTTTCCTCGTTCTGGGCGCCGTGCTGTTCGTACCGGGCTTATTCCTCCTGCTTTGCTGCCTCCTGTGGCCGATACTGTTCGTCGTGCAAGGCGCCATCACGGCCTTTGTCTCCGCTTTGTGGACGCTGGCCTGGCGCGAGTGGACCGGCCTGTCGGCGATGGTGGAGAAGGCGCCGAAACCAGCACTGTAATAGTTGCCCGACATCGGTCACGGAGGTTAAGCGCTGTGCGGCGCCAATAACGCCCTCTGAGTATGATTAGTTACATGATACAATCATTGTAGCCCAAGCTCGTGCTATTTCGATAGCGGCCTAGAGCCAGGTCACATATTGACGATCTCCTGACGGATTGCGCCCCGCTCGCTTCAGCGCGTTTATTTCTTGAACCCACCCAGCACCCCGCTACAATACAATAAATTGGAGCCGAACACCTCAAGTGGGGCCACGCTCGTGGTTTTTCCCGCAAAGGAGTCTGTTGATGGCGGAGCACTCTCAAGTGAAAGCGTTGGACCTGGTGGGCGAGTGGAGCAGATGGTTGGTGGGAGCCAATCTGGTGGCAGTGGTTGGCTGTGTGATGGCGTTGCAAGGTGGAGTAGAAGGCACGGCGCGCGCCTTCCTGCTACTGGCAATAGGCAGCTTCACGTTCTCGCTGATGGCCGCGGCGTTGTTGTTGGGCCTGCTGCCGGGCCTGGCAGAGCGGCTGCCGGTGCGCGGCGATGGGGCGCGGCGCGCCACGATTTACGACGGCCGGCTGTGGGGTGCGTTCACGGTGCGCTTGGTAGCCACCGTGCAGTTTGCCCTGTTCCTGCTGGCGGCAGCCGCGTTCCTCGGTTGGGTTGGGTTATAGCCCTGGGACCTCCGGGACGCCCGTGTATCGCCTGTTGCGAACTCAACTGCTCGACGGGCCTCTCGCAGGTTGCTCTATGCGCGCGGAGCCCACGCTATCGGCGCCAATCCTCATCGTCTTCAGCTAGACGCTGGGCCGGATGTTCTGGTTGAGGCGGAAGAAATTGGTGGGATCGTACTTGTTCTTAAGCTGCACCAGGCGGCGATACTTCTCGTCGCCGTAGGCTGCACGCACGCGGTCCTGTCCCTCGTCGGCGGAGAGGAAGTTGACGTATGCGCCGACGGTGGCAAAAGGTCGGATTGCCGTCCAGAAATCCCGCGTCCACTGAATCTGCCGCTCGTCGTCCGCCGGATCGCTCCAGCCGTTGTTCAGGGCCAGCACGAATTCGGCGTCACGATGGCTGACCGCGGCGTCCATTTCGTTCCAGTCGCGCACGGCGCCGCCGTGCTGCATAAGAACCACACGGGTGATCGGCGAGCTTATGGTGGCTGCGTAAGTCACGATCGTTTCGATGGGCTCGTCCCGCAGCTGGGGCAGATACTCCGTTTTCGAATAGTACTGATGTCCGTCCGTCTGGCCCTGGTCCAGCATCGACTGCATCGCCACGTACGACTTGGGCCCGATCTTGTCCGCCAGCGGTTCACCGAAGTCGCGCAGGGGCTGCAGCACCCGTTCACCGTCCTCAACGTCTCCGGCATAGCATACGATGATGCCGCAAATCGGCTTGCCGTGGACCGCTTCGGGCAAAAACGGGGCGGGGGGCGCCAGGCGCACGACAAACAGCGATCCCAGCTCCCGGGGTGCGCGGGCGGTGAACTCGCGATAGTAACGCAGCAGGTCAGTCGCCCGTTCCATCGGGTGTATCAGCACGCCGCCCAGGACGGTTCGATCCAGGGGATGGAGCCGGTATTCGAAGGAGGTGACGATGCCAAAGTTGCCGCCGGCACCGCGAATGCCCCAGAATAGGTCGGCATTGTCCTCTTCACTGGCCTGGACCACGGAGCCGTCGGCCGTGACCACTTCGGCGGAAAGCAAGTTGTCGGCGGTAAAGCCGTACTTCCGGGTCAGCCAGCCGAAACCGCCGCCAAGCGTCAGCCCGGCCAGGCCTGTTTCGGACACGATGCCCGTCGGTGTCGCCAGGTCGAAGAGTTGGGTCTCCGAGTCCAGATCGCCCAGATCGACGCCTGGTTGCACCCGCGCCGTCCTGGAGTGGGGATTGACGTGAATGCCCTTCATCTGTGAGAGGTCGATCATTAGACCGTCGTCGCAGACCGCGTGACCTGCCACGTTATGCCCGCCGCCTCGCACGGAGACGAGTAGGTCGTGTTCTCGCGCCAGGTTGACGGCAGTGACGACGTCTGCCGTGTTCTGGCACTGGACAATCGCCGCAGGATATTTGTCGAACATGCCGTTCCAGATTTTGCGCGCTTCGTCGTATCGTTCGTCGTCGGGTCGCAACACGTCGCCGCGAATTTTCTTCTCAAAGTCATCCAGTACATCGTCGCTAATGGCCTCTATCGTGTCAGGGGCCGTCTTGACGTTCAACATGGTATTGCCTCCTTGTGTAGGTTGGGTTGATTCAGGGCAAAGGATAACGGCGCGGCGGCGACTCGTGATCGGCCGATCGATAGGATTTGGGGATGGGTTGGGGGTTGGGTATCAGGAAATCAGGCCCAGCTCTCGGCCCCGAACGACGGCTTCGGTACGGTTGGAGACGTCCAGCTTGCCGTAAATCTGGCTTGCGTACCACTTGACAGTGCCCACAGCAATGACCAGCTCGTCGGCGATTTCAGGGTTTGTGCAGCCCTGGGCCATCAGTTGCAATACTTCACGTTCGCGATCGGTGAGCGACTCCACCAGGTCGTCGTTGGCCACGGGTGCGGCGAACTTCTCCTGGAGCGGAGAGGCGAGAATGGTCTGCAGCGTAGTCACGGCGCTCCGCAGATCGAGATCGCGGGCCCTGGCCTGCGCTTCCTCAAGCGACGCGTCATCCCTCTCTTTCTGCCACAATACCCGCTCCTTGGCGGCCCGCTCCTTTGTGGCCTGGTTGCTGGCCTCATGGTCGCTCACAATGGTAAACAAGACCAGGGCAAACGACGGGTCGCCTGCACGCAGAAGCAGCTGGCCGGCGTCAACAAGGAGGGAAAGGATGAGCGGTACAAACTGAATGTCGGCGGCGATGGCCAGCGCTTTCTCAAGATTCTGCCGCGCCTTCTCGTAAGCCTCTTGCTCGCAGGCAACTTGGGCCAACCCTTTTAGCGACGCGGCGAGGCCTCCCTGATCGTTGAGCTTGCGATAGATGGCCAGACTCCGGCTAAAGAGCCGCTCAGCCTCGCCGTACTCCGATTGCAGAAGCGCGGTCTCACCCAGATGGCGCAGCGCTACGGCCATGCCTTCCTTATCGTCGAATTCCTTCTTTAGCGTATAGCTGGCCTGGAAGTGCTTTTTTGCTTCATCAACTTTGCCCATGGCCTGGGCTACCTTTCCCCATTCGTTGAGAGGGTAGGCCAGGTACCAACGATTGCCTGCCTGGCGCGCCAAGGAGCAGGCGAGTTGGGCGTGTTGGTAGGCGGCATCGTACTGGCCCAGGGCGGCTCTGGCAGTCGTGAGTAGATAGTGAGCAAAGGAGTGATTCTGAATGTCGTCCCGAGCATCTGCAGCTTGACGCGCCTCTTCTCCTAACTCGATAGCCCGACCGTGACGCCCTTTGACGATACAAACGAGGCCCAGGGGAACGGCAGAATCCCCCCCCATAATTGGCGGAGGCTGTTCATCATGGCGTTCAAACAGCTCGCGGCTTCGCTCAAGAACCGTTTCCGCTCTTTCGAAATTCCCCACGCGCAGCTGCAGCCACCCTTCGTGGTTTAACACATTGGCCAGCGTAACGTCCCGTTCTGCACTGCCCTCCACGCCTTCCAGTGCATCGGCGGCCCTGACAAGCGCCCTGGCCCCTTCCTGAAATCGGCTTTGCATCTGACAAAAGAGAAAGAAGGCGCTGGCGCTCTTGCCGATAACCTCGATATCGACGGTATCGACGGCCCACTCCCAGGCGGCAAGCACGTTTTCGAGCTCGTCGCCAATTTCCTTGCTGGCCTGTCGCTGCGCGGCGCCGTTGATGGCTGCCAGCCGTTGCCGCAGGTAGTCGGCATAATAGTTGGCATGCCGTCTCCTGGTGTCCGCTGCGGCCTCAGGATCCTGGGCCAATTTTTCGCTGCCATACTGGCGCAACAGTTCGTGGATGTTGTAGCGCCCTGTATCCTCGCGCACGACGAGCGATTTGTCTACCAGTGCTGACAGAATGGACAACGTGGCGCCGGCGACCTCAGCGGCGGCAGCGCGCCCGAACCCGCCGCGAAAAACCGACAGCTCTGGAAAGACTTCTCTCTCCTCGTCGCTCAGCAGCTTCCAGGATTGCCTGAACACAGCGCGCATACTGCGGTGGCGGCCGGGCACATTTCGCAGGCTGGTAGTGAGAAAGTCGAGCGAGCGCTGAATCTCCGCGGCAATCTCCGCGCAGCGCAACGTCTTCAACCAGGTAGAAGCCATCTCGATGGCCAGGGGCATGCCCTCAACAAGCTGGCAGATGCGCACGACGCCCGCCCGCTCATTCTCCAGGCTAAAGTCTGGCTTGATGCGCCGGGCGCGCGTTGAGAACAATTGAACTGCTGCATAATCTTCCAGGTTCTCAACCTGTGCGCTCGGGGGCACAGACAGGCCGGACAGGCGGTACTGCCACTCTTCCTGCATATTGAGCCCTTCCCGCGAGGTGACCAGGAGTTGGAGTTGCGGCGCTGCTTGCAGCAAGTCGCTCAACAAACCAGTTGCCGGCAGCAACTGCTCAAAGTTATCCAGGACCAGCAGCATTTCTTGATCCTGCAGATAGTTAAGAAGCTGCTTTCTTGGCGCTTCCTGTCCGGAGAATGACAGGTCAATCGTTTCAGCTATCGTCGAGACGAGAAGATCCACCGTGTCTACCGGCTGCAGGGAGACAAAAAAGACACCTTGAGCAAAGGTGTCCTCCATCTGTTTCATCACCTGTCGCGCCAGCCGTGTTTTGCCGATGCCTCCCGGCCCGATCATCGTCAGTAGACGACAATCTGGATCCGCCAGCAGCTCCCGTATGCGACGTAGGTCTTCCTCTCGTCCGACAAACGCGCTGGGATGGTAGAAGAATCTGTGTGTCGCCATGACAATGTTACTCTGATGGTTACGCTCGGGTATGGCCGTTATTATAACGGTTCACTTTCTCTGGTGAAAATGCTTGGATGTCCATGACGTGCGTGCCGTGCGCTGCGGCACCGGGGTCGTAGCTCAGGGCCATGTACGGGTTGTCGCCCGCAATGCCTGGTTAATTGCGGTGGCGTCAAATTCGCGCCCGTAGCCGAAGCCGTCGGGAGAGATGGCGCTCTGCCCGCCGCTCTGGTCCCACAGATAAAGCAGGCGCGTCGAGCCGCCTTCCTGACGGTACAAGATGTCCCGTTCGCCGCCTACGTGCCGCTTTGCGTTGCCATGAGGAGAGGCAAGCGGTATGCTGGTAGCAGGCCGTTGCCGCCTTTCTGATAGCGCTTTCAGCATGAGGAGGATGATATGCAGATGCAAGCGATTCGCGTTCACAAGTATGGAGGGCCAGAAGCCCTGCGCCTGGACGAAATCCCGGCGCCGGAGCCGGGCGAAGGGCAGGTGCGCGTGAGGCTGGGGGCAGTCGGCGTCAACTTCATCGACGTTTACCACCGCACCGGCGCCTACCAGAGCGAGCTACCGATTATCCCGGGCCGCGAGGGCGCAGGTGTGGTTGACGCCGTCGGTCGCGGCGTCAGCGGCGTGCAGGAGGGCGACCGTGTGGCCTTTGCCATGGTTCCCGGAACGTATGCGCAGTACGTGGTGGTGGATGCAGAGAACCCGGCGCCGCTGCCCGAAGGCGTGTCGGAGGAACAGGGCGCGGCGTTGATGCTGCAGGGCATGACGGCGCACTATTTGGTGCACAGCACCTATCCGCTGCAAGAGGGCGATACCTGTCTGGTGCTGGCCGCAGCCGGCGGCGTGGGTCACTTGCTGGTGCAGCTGGCTAAGAAGCGCGGCGCGCGAGTCATTGGCGCCGCTTCCACGCCGGAGAAGATAGCGTTTGCGCTGGAGGCGGGCGCTGACGAGATGATTCGCTACACCGAAGTGGATTTTCAAGAAGAGACGATGCGTCTCACGGACGGGCGCGGCGTAGACGTGGTCTACGATTCGGTGGGCAAAGATACGTTCCAGCAAAGCCTGCGCTGCCTGCGACCGCGAGGATATCTGGTGCTCTACGGCCAATCCAGCGGCGCCGTAACGCCTATGGACCCCCAGATTTTGAACCGGCACGGGTCGCTGTTCCTCACGCGACCGTCGCTGGGTCACTACATCAGAGACCGCAAGGAGCTGCTGTGGCGCGCGGGGGATTTGTTTGAAGGTGTGAAGGACGGTAGCCTGACGGTGCGCATCGACCGCACCTTCCCGCTGGCAGAGGCGGCGGACGCTCATCGCTACCTGGAGGGACGCAACACGAAGGGCAAGATTCTGTTGCTTCCGTGAACCGGCTGTGAGAGCGGGAGCCCAGGGAAGTGAATAGCCGGGGCTCATTGCACGTTGTTTGCGCTCCGCCGCCGGCGCCCTTATTCGCGGCGCGCACGGGCCTGGGCGCCTTTGAGCCCAACCACGCGAGAGACGGGGAGGACAAAGAGCACGCCGTTGTGTGGTTGTTCCAAATCACCAACGGTTCGCTGTGTGATCGCGATCAGACGGTTCACCATTGCTTCCCCTTCGACCACGGTAAACAGCGTGCGGTGATGATGTTCCTGCGAGCGGAACAGGTCGCGCAGGCTGGGCATCAACGGTATGTCGTCGCGGAGCGCCTGGCTGCGCACTGTCCCCAGCCCGGTGCTTTCCAGTATGGTAATCCCCGGCACTTCTGCCGCCTCCCAGGCGTCTAGCACGTCGGGGCTCTGCTCGATGTTGTTTAAGATCAGTAGGACCATGTAATACATAACTGTCTCCTCACGCTTCTCTTCTTGCGGTCCCCTTGACAGCATCTGTATCCGCCTTCTCGCCGGCAAAGGCGGCGCGCAGCAGGGGAGGCGTGACCAGCGTGGCGATGATGACCATGAAGACGGCAATGGAGAAACTCTGCTCCGTAAATAGCCCCTGTGACAGAGCCAGGGCGGCGACGATCAGGCCCACTTCCCCGCGCGAGACCATGCCAATGCCCAGTTGCAGCGATTCTCTGGGCGAAAAACCGCCCAGCAAACCACCGGCCCCGCTGCCGATGATCTTGCTGGCAATGGCCACGACGGTAATGGTTAGAGCATACCATAGGACGCTGCCGCCGATGGCCCGCATATTCACCTCCAGCCCGATATTAACGAAAAAGATCGGTACAAAGAAACTATAGGCCAGGACGGCCACGCCGCCGGCCATCTGCTCGCGAAACGGCGTGCGAGCCATGAAGAGCCCGACGAGGAAGGCGCCGGTGATCGCCGCCATGCCCCCCACGGCTTCCGCGGCCCAGGCGTACAGCAGGCCGGTGATAATGACGAAGGCGATGTTGCCCTGGCTTATGGGCAGCCGATTGACAACCCGCGCCACGCGCGGCAACAGCCATAGCCCTGCGGCAATAGCCAGCGCCAGAT
Source organism: Candidatus Sulfomarinibacteraceae bacterium (assembly GCA_035464315.1). GTDB lineage: Bacteria > Chloroflexota > Anaerolineae > Promineifilales > Promineifilaceae > JAAYYY01. The sequence goes on along the minus strand of DATHSI010000109.1, from coordinate 77,296 downwards.
AAACGACCATGTTCAGCACGGTCAGCAGGACGCTGGCCATACCCCCTCCCGCGCCTCCAACCACCACGAGCCCAATGGAGAGCAGGAGAATGGCCAGAATGTCGTCAAAGACGGCCGCGCCCAGCAAAGCGAGCCCTACCCGGCTGCGCAGCACCTCTAGTTCCATCAGCGTCTGCGCCGAGATACTGACGCTGGTTGCAGAAAGCGTTAGAGCCATGAACAGTGCTTCCGATCTGGTGGAGCCGAAAAGGATGGCGACGCCGTAGCCCAGCCCAATTGGCACGAGGACCCCCAGGACGCCCGCCAGCGCCGAGACGCCGCCAGACCGCACGAGCTCATCCAGGTGTAATTCAAGACCTGCCAGCAACATGAGCAGGATGACGCCCAGCTCGGCCATCATGCTGATCGTTTCTAACAGTAGTTCGCTGGAGGCGAAGGCGGGCCAAGCGTGAAAGAGATCGATCACGGTGGGGCCCAGAATCAAGCCGGCTAACAGCTCGCCCAGTACCGATGGCTGCCCAAGGCGGGTGCTGAGGTAGCCGCTGGCTTTGGCCGCGACAATAATGATCGCCAGCGCCAGGATGAGATCAAGGAAGCCTGTTTCCATTGTAAATGCAGACCTCTTGCGGTGCGCTTACTCTCCGCCCGATCGTTGTACGACTTGCAGGATAACGCGGTCGTCGCGCCGCGCCAGCGTCACCACGTCTCCGTGGTTGATGCCGGCGATAATGTCTTCGTCAAAATCGTAGGCGTAGGGAATGTTCTCCAGAGAGCAGGCCGGGGCGCTCTGCTGATCGATGTCTGTATTGACGATGGCCAGGGGCGCCTTACCGCGGTAGAATAGCTCCAGCAATACGTAGGGAGCAACAGTAGAGCCGGTACCCTTGGGAAAAATCGCTATCTTCCCTGCCAGACTCTCTCCGTCGGCAGGATGGCCCGGCTCCTCGATTACGCCAGTTTCGCGGTTGACAAAACCGAGCAGGGTAATGGGGCGGTGGGTGACAAATGCTTCACCGCTAATTTCAAAATCGTCCTGGGAGGGCAAGCCGCGGCCTGATGCCTCAAACGGCCCGCTGGCGCGCTCGAGCGGCGCGGGCGCGGTTTCTTGCTGCGGCGTGCTGCAAATTGCCGTTTCCGTACGATTGGCGTCTCTTTCTGCTTCTGCAACGGACAGGTCGCCGTTGGCAACGGCAATGCAGTCAGGCAAAGTCATCACCGAGGTGGGAATGCCGTTCAGACCGGACTTGATGTAGTGTTCCGCCTTCATGGAATTGGTCAGGATGTGGCGCACCCAACGCTGGTCATAGGGCACCACTTCGGGGCAGGTGTTTTCCAGCAACAAAGCCCCGCTTTCCTCGATGATGCGCGCCAGGCCCGTTCGCTCGGCAATGGCGCGGTTGGCCCTGGAGGTAAAGATCCACAGCGGCGGCGGGTCGCCGGGCCCTGCGGGTTCGTGCCGCACGCGCCGGCCCTTCAAATGTTGGGCCGCGGCGCGCAACTCGCCTACCGAGGCCTGTGGGCAGCCCAGCGTTATCAGAGAAACCGGCTGGCGCGGTTGCAGCTCATCATACCGTGTGGCAAGCGCCGCGTCGTCAAACGTCAGGCGGCCTTCGAAATGCGGATCGGGATACTCGCCCTCTCCCTCCAAGTAGAGCAGGGGACAGCCATAATTGGCCGCGGCGGCCGACAGGGCCTTTTTCTGGTCATGTTCAATCTCGGCGGGCAGACCGGCGATGAGGGGAATGGGGCCGTAGGGCAGCTGCCACTCCGGCCGCACCTGTTTGCCGATCCAATCACCGAGTATAGAGAAGTCAGTGGGTTCCTCGAGCGCCACGGTTACCTGCACGTGCAGATTGGGCCGCCGCTGGTCTTCGTGTAGCAATCCGTAACGAGGCGCGTAGCCGGTGAGCGCGCTGGCCAGGGCCGAGAGGCCCGATTCGCGATTGGTGAGCAGGCCGCAGTAGGAGTTGCCGAAGCAGATGGCGTTCGACTCGGACCACGCCGCGGCGCCCTCGGTGATCACGCCGTCCCACTCGTAGGGGATGCACGACTGCGTCGGTTGCACGCCCAACGCTTCATAGCGGGCCACAATCTCCTGGCTGTGCTCCAGAAAGTGGGGCACGCTGATGCGCATGGCCTCAAAGCGGGCGGCGTCGCACCCGGCGGCGTTGAGGGTGGTGGGCAAGGCGACCTGAGCGTTACGATCTTCGGCCAGGCGCGTCAAGAATTGGCGCAGGCCTAACCCACCGGTCAGAGGAGACACGCCGGAAAGGTGCGCGCTCTGGATGGGGATTAACTCTGTCGCGCCCGCCGCTGCGGCAAGGTCCAGCACCAGGCGCATGGCCATTTGCCGCGCCCGGCCCTGGTCGCCCCGCAGCATTGCCCGTTGATCATCGTTCAGCTGTATGGCGTCTGTCATGTTAGCTTCCGTCGTCGCTCAGGTAATTGTCCAGGTCTACGTCCTGATAGCGGCCTTTATGGAATTTGGCGGGATCTGCGCCCCAGGGGATGGTGCAATCGAACCCGATTTTGGTTGTGCGGCTCTTTTCGCCGGGGACGTGCACGCCGGAGGGATCGAGCGAACTGCCGGGGCTGTCGGGGAAGACCATCATATTACGGTCGCCCTGGAAGCGGGTGGCCATGGCCCATTCCACTTCTGCCGGATCGTAGATATTGATATCCTGATCCACCACCCAGACGTGTTTCAGGGAGCCGTGCCCGCGAAAAGCGGCTTCGATTGCCTTGCGCCCGTCGTCTTCGTTCTGTCTGTCGATCTGCACCACGGCGTGCAGCCAGCTGGCGCCGCCGGGCGTGATGTTTACCCCGGTGCAGCGCGTGACCCTGTCTACTTCGGCAAAAATAGTAGGCTCTTTGGGCATGCCCATCAGCAGCTTGTGTTCCAGGCCGCCGGGTAGCAGGGCGTGGTAAATGGGCCGGCGGCGGTGGGTGACCAGGTCGATTTCGATCACCGGTTGCTCGCGCACGATATCCATCGTCTCAGTGAGGTCCATGAACGGGCCCTCACCGTGGCGCTGCTTGGTCAGCCGCCCTTCCAGCACGATCTCGGCGTTTGCGGGCACTTCCAGGTCGTTGCTCAGGCATTTGACCAACGGCGTGGGCGCCAGGGCATTGGCCACGGCAAGTTCGTCCACGCCGGGCGCGGGTGACATAGACGCCGCCAGGTGCGTAGCCAGCGAGACGCCGATGCAAATGGCCACCGGCAAATCGGCGTCCATTTTGCCCATTGCCGTGTCCGTGCCGCGCCGCTCCACAATGCGCGCGGCGAAGCGGCGGTCGTCCAGCCGCAGCAGGCGGTGGTAGCTCATGTTGCGGCCCAGCTCCGGATCCATGGTAATGACCACGTTGCTGGCCACATAATAGCCCGCGTCCTGCGGCAGGTGAAGCAGGATGGGCAGGTCGTGTAGGTCGAAGGACTCCAGCACGACTTCCTGGCAGGGAGCCTTGTCCACGACCTCGGACGCCACGGGATGCGCCAGGGAGTCGGCGAGGTGGTGCACAAGGTCGTCCACACTGACGTCGAGAGCCATGCTGAAGTAGCGACGGTCGGAACAGGGGCCGGCGACCACGCGCCACTGAGGATAATCGATGATGTTATTGAACAGAACGGGGCGCCCTTCCAGGGCGTGGGCCACGTTTGCCAGCTCGAACTTTACGCTGACGGGGCGGTCAATGTTGATTAGATCGCCGCTCTGGGCGGCTTCTTCCAGAAATTGGCGCAAACTCATGTTTGAATTGTATAGCAAGGAGGGGGGCGGGCAAGCGGAGGCGGTAAGTGTCAGGCGCCCGGAGCCTGCACCGCGCCGGGCGCCCGAAAAGTTCCTGATCAGCGCCCAAACTGCATGGGCATGATGATGTGGAGAAAGTCGTCTTCCCCCACCGATTTCACGACGCCGGGCTCCACTGAAGAAGTAGTCTCCAACGCCACCTGTGGGCTGCCCACGACGCTGAGCACGTCGGTGAGGAACTTGACATTAAAATTCAGCTCTACCGGTTCCCCTTCTACCTCGGCGTCGATCTGTACCACATTATCGCCCGTCTCCGTACTGGTGGCGCTGATCGTAGCGTGGCCGGAGGTCAGCTCGTTGCCAGGCTCAATACTCACGCGGGCGGTGTGGCTGGCCTCACGGGCGAAGATGTCCGCCGTCTTGCACGCTTTGAGGAAGGCCGCGGTGTTCAACACCGTGCGCGTCTTGCGTCCCTTGGGAATCACCGAGCTGAAATCTGGGAAGTTGCCGTCGATAAGCTGGGAGACGACGACGATGGTGTCCAGGTCAAAGATGATCTGGTTGCGCCCCTCAGGCATGATGACGTACAGTTCTTCTACGTCGTCGCTCATCACCCGCGCCAGCTCCTCCAGCGCGCGGGCGGGCACGATGACGGTGCGCGGCTTGTCCACGTGGCCCGGGAACTGCGCCGTGCGACGCGATAGCCGGAAGCCATCGGTGGCAGCCATGGTCAGGGTGTCGCCGTCGAACTGGGTGAATATGCCGGTCAGGGTGGGGCGGGCATCGTCGGAGGCGGCGGCGAAAGAGACCTGGTTGATCATCTCCTTAAGCACACTGGCCTCGATGCGCACACGGTTTTCCTCTTCCGGCTCCGGCACCAGGGGGAATTCCTGGGCGTCGATGCCTTTGATGTTTGCTTCGGTGCGTGCGCAGGATACGTGTAGCGTTTCGGTATCCTCGTGTAAGTCGAGCTCAACGCGCTCCTGGGGCAGCGCAGTGATCAGATCGTTAAAGGTGCGCGCGGGGACGGTGGTCGCGCCGTCCTCTTCTACCTTGGCGCCTACCCAGCAGGTGATGACGATTTCCAGATTGGTGGCTGAAAGTTTCAGGCGCCCTTCGTCGGTGGCTAACAGAACGTTGCCCAACACCGGCAGTGTAGAGCGAGTGCTGACGGCGCGTCCTACAACGTTCAGGCCCTTTGCCAGATTCTCCTGCAAGCACGAAACCCTCATGTCTCTTCTCCCAAAAGTTTTGTTGTATTATCCCGCATGTAATTCCTAAGGTAGTATACTGAATGTGGGCAAGCGGGGCAAGTCGAAATTTGTACATCCCCTTGACATTGAGGCCAGTATGTGTTATTTTACCCTCAGGTTAATTAACTGATTGGTTTAATGAACATGACTTCCGACACACTCAATACTACCTTCGCCGCGCTGGCAGACCCGACACGGCGCGCTATCCTGGCCCAGCTCGCCACAGGGGAAAAATCCGTGACCGAGCTGGCCGAGCCTTTTGACATGAGCCTGCCGGCGGTCTCCAAGCACCTCAAAGTGCTGGAGCGGGCGGGTCTGGTCAGCCGCCGCCGCGAAGCGCAGTGGCGCCCGGCTCGCCTGGAGCCGGAACCGCTGAAGGAAGTAGCCGATTGGGTAGAGAATTACCGGCGCTTCTGGGAAGGCAGCTTTGACCGTCTTGACGACTACCTGCGCGAGCTACAGCTGCAAGAGCAGCAGCCCCCTGAGGATGACCGTTCACAAAAAGGGTCCGATGAGACTCAAGGAGAGAAAGATGACCGTTCAGAATAAAGTTACAGTTGAGCGCGACGATCGTGTACTGATCTTGGAGCGTATCTTCGAGGCGCCGCGGGAGCTTGTGTTCACATCATTTAGTGACTGCGAACACCTGGAGCATTGGTGGGGACCCAAGGGGTGGACGCTGCCTGTGTGCGAGATGGATTTCCGGCCGGGCGGTAGATGGCACTACTGCATGCGCGGGCCGGATGGTGAAGAGTCGTGGGGCCTCACCGTATACCGCGAGATTGTTGCGCCGGAGCGTCTCGTCTACACGGACAGTTTCAGCGACGAAGAAGGGAACATCGTGGACGGTATGCCCACTATGCTCATTACGGTGGAGTTTGCCGAATACGAAGATAATCGAACGAAACTCACCTCGCGTACAGAGTTCGCCTCCGTCGAGGAGCTGGAATCGGTCGTCGAAATGGGCGCGATAGAAGGGATCAGTGAAACCTGGGATCGCCTGGACGACTATCTGGCAACGGTGACGTAACAGGAATCAACTACCTGTTAGCTCATCCGGTTATTCTGGCCGAGGGCGGTTCAGTCGATGGGCCGCCCTTATGCTTTTCCAGCAGCGGCGGACTGCTGCAGCCAATCCAGTAACTCTAGCAGCAATTTTGGCGTCATCTGTTCCGTTTCCTCCAGGCGGCGCGGCTGGCTGCAGGTTTCGTAGAGAGCAGCGAGTTCGTCGCGATTGCCGCCCAGGGGATGCCCCGTTTCACGCACGAGGACGACGGGACGCGGCGCGATGCGGTGCACGTGGCGGCCCAGGAAAAAGCTGTGGGGCGCGCGGCCGTCAAAGACATGCTGTGGTTTGAAGGCAATCTGAGCGCGGCCGATGGCAATGGCCCCGGGCGCGCGCTCCACGCCGGAGAGCCACATAAGGGCCAGGCCGGCGGAGACCGGACGGCCAATCAGAATCGGCGCCTGTGGCAGACCCCGGGCGAAGGCCTGGAAATCGCGCCACAGGTCGCGCACCTCCAGCCGCTCGGCCGCGCTTGCGTGTAGCAGATAACGCAGTGGATCGGCCCCGAACACATCGTAACCCGCGTCGGCCAGCGCCAGGCAACACCGTTCATCCGCTTTGCTGAAGTTACCGTAAGTGGACATATAGAATATCGGCGGCTGCTCATTGGCGGATTCCGGCCGGTAGTGATACGTTTCCATGACGACGCCGGGCCGGATGGGACGCACGTCAACCTTCTCAGGGCCGTATGGCCGGCCCATCAGGCCCAGGCTGATTTTGCCGAACCGCTCACGGGCCCACAGCCGCACGGCGTGCAGATCGCGATCAAAATTCGTGTCCCCTATTTCTCCTTCACTCTCACCGGTCCCCCGCAAATCAAACACCAGGTGCGCCACTTTGCCCGACGCGCCGTAAGCCTGCGCCTCCTGGCGGGCGCAAGTGATGACGCTGCTTTTGGTCAGCGGGTAGCGAGGCACCCAGACGCGCAGCGCGCGCACGTCTTCGTCGCTGGTCTGCGGCGACCTGACCAGGACGCAGTCCAGGTAGAGGTCGTCGTCGGTTAGAATGCCAAAAGTTTCTTCGACGTAGCGTTCTGGGTCAGGCATATGATTGTCGGTCACTCGTCCGGCGTTGCTTCAGGATCGACGTAATAAGCGTAGTCGGGAATCAGGTCCACGAGGCGTCTATAGCCTTCGATGGCGGCGCGCTCGCTATCGTAATAGCCGCTGAGCAGCTCCTGCAACAAAATAGAGAAGGTCAGTTGTTCATAAATAGTTGTCACCAACGCGCCGTGCCCCTCTTTGTACCCCCAGCGGTCGCTGTTGACAACGTCTCGGGCCAGGGTCTCTGCCACTTCGCGGCCGAAAATGTCGCTAATGGTGCGCCCATCGTCGCTGATGGGCAGGTCATACCAGGCGTCTATAAAGCGCTGTGGTTCCTCGGGCGTGCCCAGACGCATGGGCACTTTCCGTTCCGGTTCCACAGCCAGCCAACTCAGATACCCTTCCTCGAACCAGAAGCGGGCCAGGGCCAGGGCCGGCTCGCGGTCTGCGTTGGTCGTCACGCCCAGGTAGGCGATTTCACCCAGATTTTGCGCGCTGGCCCCAGGTTGGCGGCCCGCAATGGTGGTCACGATACCGCTATTTTCGGCCAGATAGGTGGGCGTCTCGCATTGCGCACAGGAGGGCCGGTAGGTGTCGTCCAGGCTGGCTAGCGCCGGCAGCACTCCGGGTGGCGCGATAATGAGACCTGAGCGACCTTCCAGATAGGCGTTGAGGGCGCTGACCTCTGTTTGCACGCCGGGCGGGCAGTAGGTGTTGCAGATGAAGCGGTAGAATTCTAAGGCGTCGCGGCAGACGCCTTCCAATATCTGCAATTCCCCTTTCTCGTCAATAAGGCGGCAGCCGTTAGCAATGGCCATCTGCTCAAAGGCGCGGGTGGTCGCCGGCAGCGAGGATTCGGTGGGCATGTTGAAACTGTAAATGAGGTTGGCGCGGTCTGAGATGACCTCCGATGCCCTCAGCATCGTATTGAAATCTTGCGGTGGCGGCAGCCCGTTTGCCTCGAACCAGTCCTGCCGGTAGATGAGCAACTGCTGCCAGCCGTCGCTGGGAACGGCGCTGACCTGTCCTTGTACCGTCACCAATTCCAGGGCCTGCGGGTCGAACGTTTCTGGTCCCAGCGCCTGCACCAGCTCTTCCGCCGCCGTGGGATCCAGGATATCGCGCTCTACCCATCCGACGGCGTACTCTAGTGGCAACATGACCAGGTCGGGTAAGGCCAACGACGGCGACACCGCGGCGGTCCCCACCAGGTCGGGCAGGGTGTCGGGGGCGATGGTGACCAGTTCTACGTGCACCTGGTGCGACGCTGTAAACTCGTCAATCATTTCTCGCAGCGCCTGTTCGTATTGGGGCGATGTCCTGTTGATCCAGAAGGTGACGGTGGGGTAGCTGGCGCTTTCGGCGCCGGCGTTCGGTTGCGCTGCGGCGGGACCGGTGGGGGTGGGCGCCGGCAGCCGCAGCGGCTCCTCGGGCGGTTCCTGCTCTACCGGCTGCGGCGTCGTCCCTTGTTCCAGGCGCGGTGGGTTCATGAGGTCAGGAACACAGGCGACCATCATCGCGCCTGCGAACCACAAGACCGCCAGGAGAACCAGGCGCCAGACGCTACGGCGCGGACGCCAGACATGGTCGCGCCTTACCTGTTCTTGTTGTGGGGCGTCGTTGCGCATGCTGTTCATCTTGTCTCTCCGGCTGTCGTTTCAGCGACGGGCGCGCTGGCTGATGAGGCGCAGGCCGGTGAGCGTCAGCCAGGGTTCCAGGTGGTCGACCACGTCTGTGTGTTCCGAGATCACGTTAATCAACCCGCCGGTGGCAATAACCGGCGCGTGGGGCAGGTCGAGTTCATTTCGCAATCGTTGCACCAACCCTTCCACGAGAGAGGTATAGCCGAAAATGAGGCCTGACTGCATGGCGTGTGTCGTGTTGCGTCCCAGGACCTGGGGCGGCGCCTCCAGCGCCACACGGCTCAGTTGCGCGGCGCGCCCCGCCAGGGCGTCGGCGGCTACTTCCAGCCCAGGCACGATGATCACACCGAGCAGCGCGCCATCCTCGGACACGACGTCCAGCGTCGTCGCCGTCCCCATATCAACGATGATGCTGGCGCCCGGATAAAGATGATAAGCCGCAGCGGCGTTGACAATGCGGTCGGCGCCTACTTCGGATGGCCTCTCGGTGGTCACGCGAATGCCTGTATCCGTTTCGGCCGTCACCTGTAGCGGCGTCAGATTCAGGTAGCGATGGCACACGGCGTCGAACGTGCGCGTCAGGGGCGGCACCACGCTGGAGAATATGACCTGGTCGACGGCGTCAGCCAGGTCCACCTCGCGCAGCAGCATCTTTAAGTAGATGCCGTATTCGTCTACCGTCTGGTCGTGAATGGTGCGCAACCGCCACTGCAGACGCCACTCCTGACCATCCCACAGGCCGGCGGTGATAAGCGTGTTACCGATGTCGATTGCCAGTAGCATAACTTATGATTTCTCTCGTAGGGGACGGTTTCAAAAGTGGCCTGGGCCGCCAGTTGTCGCCTCTCTCCGATTCGCTTCGTCTTGCGTTCCGCTGGCGGATTGTATAGAGAGCCTAGGAGTGTGACAAGCTGCTGTTGTAGCGGTCTCATCTCCTGCTATAGCTCTCTCATTTAGGGCAGCGCGGTGTCCTGAGGTCTCATTTGTTCGCCCAGGCGCAGGACGGCTTCGATAGAGAGGCGCGCAAGCCGCGCTCGCCTGGCCCAGTTGTCGGCGCTGTGCGCTTCCGCGAACACATCTGGCCCGTAAAACGTCGCCGTCTCAAATTCCAGTCCCTGCGTCGGCACGTAGCTTACGGATAGCCCGGGGTGTTGCCCGATGAGCATGGGCCACTCGGTGTCGGTGGCGTTGCTCATCTCCCTGGAATGCTGCACCAGGAATTCGCCGGCAGCGCGGCTGACGCCGCAGGAGCCCGCCGTGACATCCATTTCACGGCCGAAGGCAAAGGAGAATACGTGGTTGGTGACACTTTCCAGCTCGCGTTGCACGGCAGGGTGGCTGGCGAACGCTGCTTTTGTGCGCCCCAGGGCCACGTAATCGGCCTCGAAGATTTTTTCAGTCACCACTTGCTCCAGTTCAGGGCGGTGGTTCATGGCCCAGTGTAGCAGGCGGTCAAAGTCGCAGTAGTGGTAAACTATATCGGGCCGGTGCTGCAAGGCCCGGGACAGCGCCCGCCGGCGATTTTCGCCTACATGGCGGTTACCGTCACTGTGCAGCCGCACGCCGGCCTGGCGCAACGGGTCTGCGGTCGCTGCTGCGGTGGCGGGAGTGGCAACGACGAGCATAAATTGATAAAGTTGGATCAGGAAAGGCAACGACTCCGGGAGAAAACGGGCCATACGGCCCTCCGGATCGTGTAGCGTGGAGATCAGAGCAACTTCTTTCGATTCTGACATGGCCCAAGTTTACGTTTGGCTGGCAATGGTGCAACTGGCATGAGCGAACAGGAAAAGCTTTCCCTGTCGGATAGCGAGCAACTGCGCCGGCGCAACCGGGAACTGTCAATCCTCAACGAGATCGCCAAAGCGCTCAACCGCTCAGTTGATCTCGACGATGCCCTGCAGCAAACGCTGGCGCGCGTTGTGGATCTGCTCGAGCTACAGACCGGCTGGATCTGGTTGTTGCACGAGGAATCGGGCGACTCTTACCTGGCTGCGGCCCAGAATTTGCCGCCGGCGCTGCGCGATAATCCACGGCGTATGGAAGGTGGTTGCCACTGTCTCGATACCTATCAGGCCGGCGACCTGGAAGGCGCAGCTAATGTGAACGTGATTACCTGCAGCCGCCTGTTTGGCCTGGTGGACGGCACTGACGGCCTGCGCTATCACTCCAGCATCCCGCTTTACGCCCACGGCAGGAAACTGGGGGTGATGAACGTGGCCAGCAGAAATTGGCGCGAGTTGTCTCCGGAAGATTTGCGCCTGTTGTATACGGTAGGCGATCTCCTGGGCATGGCCATCGAACGCATCCGGCTGTACAGCAAGAGTATGCAGATAGGCGCCGTGGAGGAGCGCAACCGGCTGGCGCGTGAAATTCACGACACGCTGGCCCAGGGCCTTTCCGCCGTGACCCTGCACCTGGAATCGGCCGACGCGCTGCTCGACAGCGGGGCGGAGGAAGAACGGGTGCAACGCGCGGTACGCCAGGCGCTGTCCCTGACGCGCGCCAATCTGGAAGAGGCGCGTCGCTCTGTGCTCGATCTGCGCGCTGCGCCTCTGGAAGGGCGTACGTTGGCCGAGGCTCTCTCGGCTCTTGGCGACGAGTTGGCGGAGAGGAAGGGAGTGGCTGTTTCCTTTTCGGCCACGGGCGGCAGCCGCCCGCTCCCTGTGCGTGTAGAGGCCGGCCTCTACCGCATGGCTCAGGAGGCGTTAAATAACGTTGTGCAGCACGCGGATGCGCAGCGCGTGACGATGCTCCTGGTCAACACGCCACAGGAAGTGCGCCTGACTGTGGAGGACGACGGCCGTGGGTTTGATGCCGATCAGGTGCCGGGCGAACGGTATGGGTTGGTCGGCCTGAACGAGCGCGCGCGGTTGCTGGGAGGACGGCTGCACCTACAGACCAGCCCCGGTGAAGGCACGCGCGTAGAAGTAAGTATTCCCTCAGAAGCGATTTAGTGTGCCCGGTACGCGCCGGGTGAAGGTCCTTCGTGGCACCGAGTGCCACAGGGCAAAAGGCGTCTATGAGTGACACAATCCGCATACTGGTAGCTGACGATCATCCTGTCGTACGCGACGGTCTCGTGGCCATTCTGAGCACGCAGCAAGATCTTCAGGTGGTAGCCGAGGCCGGCAGCGGCGAGGAGGTGCTGACCAGGGTCGACCAGACACGGCCGGACGTTATCCTGCTGGACCTGGAAATGCCGGAGATGGATGGTGTGGCCACGCTGCGCCGCCTGCGGGAGGAGGATCCGGAGGCGCGGGTCATCATCTTTACTGCCTTCGACAGCGACGAGCGCATTCTGGCTGCTGTGCAGGCCGGCGCCCAGGGCTATTTGCTGAAGGGAGCGCCCAGGGAGGAAGTGTTCAACGCCATTCGCGTCGTGTACGAGGGTGGGTCCTTGCTGCAGCCCGTGGTGGCTTCTAAACTGTTGAAGCAAATGAGCCAGAATCAGACGCCGGCTGCGGGTCAGCTTGAGCCGCTCACGCCGCGGGAGCAGGAAGTGCTGCAGTTGCTGGCCCAGGGACTACAAAACAAGGAGATTGCGGCAGAGCTGGTGATCAGCGAGCGTACGGTGAAATTCCACGTCAGCTCAATTCTGGGCAAGCTGGGTGCGGGGAATCGCACGGAAGCTGTGGCCGTTGCCGTGCAGCACGGCCTGGTGAAGATGTAATCTGACAGGCGGCCGCTACTCTAGCTGGTCCAGGACCGTGTGGTACAGTGTGTCCGCACGCAGATCCTCCAGGGTATGACAGGGGGCGTCCAGCTTCTCAGCCAGCAGGCTGGCCAGTCCCTGGTCGAAGGCGGCGTGCTCCATGTTAATCACCACAGAGCGGATCTTTGATTGCTCGATCATCTCGGCGATGCGGTGCGCTTCTTCCTGAGGGGGCAGATCGGACATGCTCACATTCCCGGCGCCGTCGGTGAGCACGATCATCAGCGGCATGATATCGGGGTGGGAAAGCTGGTCGCGGTGGATCACTTCGTAGGCCATCAGTAACCCGGCGGAGAGCGGCGTCTTGCCGCCGACCGCGATATTGGCCAGCGCCTTGCGCGCAAGCTGCACAGAGTTCGTGGGGGGCAACACCAGTTGCGATTGATTCTTGTGGAAGACGACGAGACCAACGCGGTCGCGGCGCTGGTAGGCGTCGGTCAGCAGGGACATGATTGCGCCCTTCGTCGCCTCCATACGCTCCGAAACGGCCATACTCCAACTGGCGTCGACGACAAACAGGATCAGATTGGCCGTGCGGCGCACGCGCACCTTCTCGCGCAGGTCGCTCTTGCGCAGAGCGAGAGCCATCTCGTTTTCATCCGCTTCGTGGCGCTCTTTCTGATAGGGGGCGGCTGCGCGCAGGGTGGCGTCAAAGGCCAGATCGCTCACGCGCGGTGTGCGCGGACGTCGCGCCCGGATATAGCGCCCGCGCTTGCGCTCCGACTTGGTGCGCGAACGGCGTCCCGCCTGGCGGCGAGTCAGCCGGTCTAGTTGGGTATCCAGGCGGCGGGTGTTGAATTCCTGGTTGCTCTGGCGCTGCTGACCGCCTTCCCACCAGAAGGCGTCTTGCGGCGTCTGGGGAACGTTCTGCGGGCCGGCCTCGGTCTGTTCGACCTCGCTGTCTTCGGAGGTCTCAGCGTCTAGCGTCTGTTTTTTTTTACCGGGTTGACATCTCCGTCATCGGCGTCCTCGCCGGTGTCACCGTCGCCAAATTCGCTCTGAGCCTGTTCCAGGCGCTCCTCCAGATCATAGAAGTCGACCGAACTTTCCTGGAATGGACGCGCTTTGATGCGATGGGGAAGGGCCAGTTCCGCTGCCAGCAGGATATCGTCGTCGGCAATTGTCTCGCGTCCCTGCAGCGCAGCATGCGCCTGCGCACCGCGCAGGATAACGAGATCGGCGCGGTGACCATCGACTTTCATGGACGCCGTCAGGTGAGCGATAGAGGCCAGGTCGCGTCGCGTATAGCGCACTTGGTTCACGACTTCGCGCGCGTATTGAATGCGCTCGGAGAGCTGCCGCTCCTCTTCGGCCCATTTCTCGCGAAATCCTTCGGGATCCAACTCGAAGGAGATGCGCCGCTCCATAATCTCCACGCGCTGTCGCGGATCGAGGAGACCGCTGATTTGCACGGAAAAGGCAAAGCGATCCAACAACTGGGGTCGCAGGTCTCCTTCTTCGGGGTTCATCGTACCCACCAGAATGAAGCGCGCCGGGTGACTGAAGCTGATGCCTTCACGCTCAACCACGTTCACGCCCATCGCTGCGGAGTCCAACAGCAGGTCCACGACGTGATCGTCGAGCAAATTGACTTCGTCCACGTAGAGCAAGCCGCGATTGGCCGAGGCCAAGACGCCGGTTTCGAAATGTTTCTCGCCGTGCTGGATCGCCTTTTCGATATCCAGCGTGCCTACTACCCGGTCCTCGGTGGCGCTTACCGGCAGATCGACAAAGGGGGTGCGGCGCACGGCGCGAGGAATGTCGTCGCCGTTGAGGCGCACGCGACAATCATCGCACCAGGTATTGGGGCGCGCGGGATCGCAGCCAAAGCGGCAATCGGCCACGATGTCGATATCTGGCAAGAGGGCCGCCAGCGCGCGGGCGGCAGTCGATTTTGCCGTGCCGCGTTCGCCGCGGATGAGGACGCCGCCAATCTGTGGATTGACAGCGTTCAGGACCAGGGCGCGCTTCATACGCTCCTGTCCCACAATGGCAGTAAACGGAAATACTACGGGACGAGCCATGCAACTTCTCCAAGTTGGTTCGCTATTGACGCAGGCGATTATACTGAAAGGAGTATGGCCGGAGCAAACGTCGTTTGGGGTTTTCTTGTCTCTTGCTTACAATGCTGGACGGGTGCGCCGTCTCTCGCGCCCCTTATCCAGCGGTTATTACCCAGGGAAATCTGCATGAAGAAGAAAGTGTTGTCCGCCGTTGCCGTTCTCGTCACCTTGTCATTTGTTGTCTATGTTGCGCTGATCCTGCTGAATCGTCCGGTGCAGGAGCACCCCTTCTTTGCTGACCAGCCGGCGGTAGCCGTCATCGCCCACCAGGGCGGAGAGCATCTGTGGCCCAGTAACACGCTGTATGCTTTTGAACAGGCTGTGGAACTGGGCGTGGACGTGCTGGAGATGGACATTCACAGCAGCGCGGACGGCGTTCTGGTCCTCAGTCACGATGACACCGTGGACCGGCTGACAGATGGACAGGGGCGTATTCAGGACCTGACGTTTGAGGAACTGCAGACCCTGGATGCCGGGCACTATTGGACGGACGACGAGGGCCAGAGTTACCCTTATCGTGGTCAAGGAATTACGATTCCGGCGCTGGAAGATGTGCTCGCCTCCTTCCCGCACATGGCCATGAACATTGAAATCAAGCAGCGGGAACCGTCCATTGTGGTTCCTTTCTGTGAGATGCTACGCCGCCAGGGGATGGAATACCAGGTGCTGGTCGCTTCCTTCCATCCGGACACGATGACGGAGTTTCGCCAGACCTGTCCCGAAGTGGCCACCTCGGCGACGGAACCAGAAATCCGGCCGTTCTTTGCTCTGAACAAGATCTTCCTGGACGCCGCATATCCGGCTCCGGCAGAGGCATTTCAGGTTCCCGAATACAGCGGCGGGTTGCACGTGGTGACCGGGCGTTTTGTGCGCGGCGCGCAGCGGCACAATGTGGACGTCCACGTGTGGACGGTAAATGAGGTGGAGGATATGCAGCGTCTGCTGGCCCTGGGTGTGGACGGCATCATCACCGACCGTCCGGACCGGCTGCTGGAACTCCTTGGACGCTGAGGAAGGCGCCTTGCAGCCGAGCTTTTTATAGCTCGCCGGGCGGATGGCTGATTCGCGGACGCAGGATTCGCCTCAGACCGCCCGGCTTGTTAGAATCGATGGGATAGAGATTAGCGGAGGTTGGGACGCATTGAAAGCAATAACAGAGAAACTTAGCAGCCTGTTCGGCCAGGCTTTTGCTGCCAGCGGCTACGACGAAGTCTATGGTGAAGTTGTACCCTCGAACCGGCCCGATTTGAGCGATTTCCAGTGTAATGGGGCGCTGCCGGCTGCCAGTGAGTACCAGAAGAATCCCAGAGAGATTGCGCAGCAAGTGGTGGACGCCCTGGATCCGCAGACGCGGGAGGAGACGTTTTCGGAAATCTCGCTGGCCGGGCCCGGCTTCATCAATATTCGCTTGAGCGACCGCTTCCTGGCGCAGCACATCGGCGAGATGAGCCAGGATGAGCGACTGGGGGTGCCGCTCGTTCGCCGGCCACGCAACGTCGTGCTCGACTTTGGCGGGGCGAACGTGGCCAAGCGCATGCACATCGGCCACCTGCGGCCGACGATTATTGGCGACAGTCTGCAGCGCCTTTTCCGCTTCCGGGGCGACAATGTCGTCAGCGACATCCACATGGGCGATTGGGGATTGCAGATGGGTATGCTGATTAAAGAGATTGAGCACCGGCAGCCCGACCTGCCCTATTTTGACGCGGATTATACCGGCCCCTATCCTGAGGAATCGCCGGTGGATATGGACGATTTGCAGGAGATTTATCCGGCGGCTTCGGAACGCACTAAGACGGATCCAGAGGCGTTGGAGGCAGCGCGGCTGGCGACCAAGGATTTGCAGGATGGCCGGCCCGGCTACCGTGCTCTGTGGCAGCATATCGTGGACGTATCTATTGAGGCGTTGAAAGAGGATTTCGAGCGGCTGGACGTCACGTTTGACCTTTGGATGGGGGAGGCAGACGCCCACCCGCGCATCGAACCGATGGTGCGCCGCCTGGTGGAGCAGGGCTATGCGCAGGAGAGCGCCGGGGCGATTATCATTGAGGTTGATGAACCGGACGATAAGGCTGACATTCCGCCTCTGATGCTCCTGAAATCAGACGGCAGCGTCCTCTACGGCACGACGGATCTGGCGACTATCGAACAGCGCGTAGAAGAGCTGAAAGCGGAGTTTATCGGCTACGTTGTGGATATCCGCCAGTCTCTGCACTTCGAGCAGGTGTTTCGCGCGGCGCGTAAGACGGGCATTGCCCCGGCCGGCGAAGTGGATCTGGAGCATCTGCCCAACGGCACGATTAACGGCCCGGACGGCAAACCGTTCAAGACGCGGGCCGGCGGCGTCCCCACATTAAAAGAAGTGATCGACATGGTGGTGGATAAGGCGCGCGAGCGGCTGGAAGAGATCGAAGCGGCGCAATCTTATGATGAGGAAGAACGAGAGCGAATTGCGGAGCAGGTGGGTATTGCAGCGCTGAAATTTGGCGACCTGGTCAATCACCGCGCCAAAGATTACGTTTTTGACCTGGAGCGCTTTACGTCATTCGAAGGGCGCACCGGTCCCTATATGCTTTACGCCGCGGTACGCACAAAGTCGATCATGCGTCGAGCGGTCGAAGAGGGGCTGCGAGGCGGGGACATTATCCCGCCCGCCAGCTCTGAAGAACGCGATCTGATGCTCAAACTGTCCGAGCTACCCAACGTCGTGGCCCACGCTTACGAGACGCGGGCGCCCAATCACCTGGCGGATTACGTCTATAATCTGGCTATCACCTTCAACCGCTTTTACCGCGAGCATCACATACTGAGCGAGAAGGACGCGGCGCAGCAGGCGTCCTGGCTGGCGCTATCGCAGTGTACGTTGCGCCAGATCGAGTGTGTGCTCTCGTTATTGGGCATCGAAGTGCCGGAGCGCATGTAGGTCCAGGCGGAAACAGAAAAGGCGCGAATCGGCCACTTACCGGCCGGTTCGCGCCTTTTTGTGTTTAACAGGGAACAGGATCAGGCGGCTACGGCTTCCGCCGGCTCCAGAGTTGCCTGGGGAATTTCGCGGCCTACTGCCTGGGCGATGGCCCGCATTTCGCGCACGAGTTCGGCGAACCGCTCTGGCTTCAGCGATTGGGCGCCGTCAGACATCGCCTCATCTGGGCGCGGGTGCACTTCAATGATCAACCCGTCGGCGCCGGCGGCGACGGCGGCGCGAGCCGCGCCGGCTACGTACTCCCAGCGGCCCGTGCCGTGGCTGGGGTCGGCGATGATGGGTAAATGGGAGAGGTGCTTGATCACGGGGATGGCGTTGATGTCGAATGTGTTGCGCGTGTAGGTCTCGAACGTGCGGATGCCACGCTCGCAGAGCATGACGCGGGTATTGCCGTGGCTCAGAATGTACTCAGCGCACATCAGCCACTCTTCCATCAGGCTGCTCATGCCACGCTTGAGCAGAACCGGGTGCTGCGATTCGCCCACGGCGTGCAATAGCGCGTAGTTCTGCATGTTGCGCGCCCCGACCTGCAAAACGTCGGCGTACTCTGCCACCAGGGGCACCAGATCCGGCTCCATGACCTCGGTGACGATGGGCAGGCCGGTTTCTTCACGCGCTTCGGCCATATACTTCAGGCCTTCTTCGCCCAGCCCCTGGAAAGAGTAGGGCGACGTGCGCGGTTTGTAGGCGCCGCCGCGCAGGGCATGGGCGCCGGCTTCTTTAACTGCGTGAGCGGTTTCAATGATCTGGCTGCGGCTCTCCACAGAGCAGGGCCCGGCGATCAGCAGAAGCCCTGACCCGCCAACCATATGGTTGCCGATGGGAAAGGTGGTGTTTCTTGGTTTGAAATCGCGACCGGCGAGTTTGAAGGGCTTGAGGACGGGGACGACGCGCTCCACGCCCGACATACGCTCAATCGCCTCTTTATCCAATATACGGCTGTCGCCAATCAACCCGATGATTGTGCGCTCATCCCCTTCGGAGAGATGGACCTTGAAGCCCAGATTTTCCACGCGCTGAATGACTGCCGACGTGTCACGCATGCTGGCATGCGCTTCCATTATGATTACCACCATTGTTGCCTTCCCTCTCTTTCTGGCTTGCAGAAAATTATGATTATTGTGAACGTTCTTTACCTGATCTTGACGGTCAATGTGGCCATTGTGGCCAAGATAGCCGTTATGACCGTTTGCGCCCCTGTAGCTGCTGTGATGGCTCCCTGAATTGCCATTGATCCCGCGGCGCCCGTTTCCATTGCCATTCAGGGACATTTTACCTCGCTTTGCCCGCCCCAGGCGACGATCCCTGAGCTATCGCTGTCGCCCGCTCCAGTTCTTCCTGGGGCACCGGCGGCAGCTCTTCGCGATCCGGGCGCAATCCGCGCGCCTCACGCAGGTATACGTGCTTAATTTCCCCCGGTTCCTTTGTCGTGTTCCAGTGGATGAGGATGCGGATGCAGTGGGGCAGGCCGCCGGGCACGTCCATCTCGTGGCCGCAGAGAAGCGCCGCGTCGTACCAGCCAAGCTGGCGCGCTGCGAGCGCGGGATAGGTCGCGTTCAGATCCACCGTCGTCGTAAAATGCGCGCTGGCGACATTTTCGGGAACGATATCGTTGGCCTGGATCATCGTAAAGAGTAGCTCGCGGGTCGCGGCCAAAATCGCCTCTTCTGTATTCTCCGCGCAGGTCGTGGCGCCTCGCACCCCTCTGCAAACGGGCCATCGTTCTTTGTGTACATTACCGTTGACTGACATGAATCTTGCCTCCTGACCGCGGACAGCGCCTGTCGCCCAAAACAAAAAAGACGCGGCGCTAACGCCGCGTCTTGCTGGAATCGGATGGTGTTGCCGGTACTTCTACCTAGGGCAACCCGACCTCCCACGCACACGGCGCTGGCGGCTGGTAAACCCAAAATAAAAGTAAAAGTAAGCGGCCTGTTTTTGCATAACGGCCCCATCATAGCATGCGGATGGGGGATGGTCAAGCAAAATTCGAAACTCCAATATTTCTACCCGGTCGCCGGCTGCGCACAGTGCAGAATGTGATAGACAACGATGCTCAGCGCCATGTGCACATTCATGGAACGCCCTTTGCCATACATGGGTAGAAAGACGGCTGCGTCACAGACGCCCAGCGTGGCTTTGGTCACACCGTGATCTTCGTGTCCTACAACCAGACAGGTACGCTGGCTATACTGGAAACGATGGTACGGTTTCGCGCCCCGGGCCAGTTCCACAGCCACAATCTGATAGCCATCCTGGCGCAATTGGGCCACGGCCTGCAGCGGGTCTTCCTCGTAGCGCCAATTGACCCGCTTGCTCTTATAACGTCCGACCTTGTCAATGGTGGGATTGGGCGGCGCGGGCGTGATGCCGCTGAGCACCAGTTCGGCCATATCTGCGGCGTCGGCCATTCGAAAGATGGAGCCAACGTTTACCGGATACTCCACGCTCTGCAGCAGCGCCGCCACCTGGCGTTCAGGACGGTGTTGTCGTTTATAGTCACGCAGGAAGCGCTTCAAATCTGTTCCGATAAGTGGTTTCACGTCTTCACCTGTCCTCGCGCGCGGTAGAGGTGAGCCATCGCCGTGAAGGCGGCCTCGCGCACGGTACCGTTCGTATCATTTTGTTGCGCCTGGTGCAACGCGGACCAGACTGCCTGCCGCTGCTCAGGGTAGATCAAGACCTGGCCCAGCGTCAGGGCGGCTGTGGCTCGTATACGTGGTTCGGGCGCCGACGCAAGCAGTTCGCAGAGCATCGTCACCGCTGCAGGTCCGCCAGGGGCAGCCCGGTCGCGTTCTGCAGCCCATTCTACCATCCATGCCAGATCGGCGGCATGTGGCGGTTGCCAGGGAGTAGGCGCCTCTCGCGCAGCGCGGGCTTCGAGCGCCAATGACGCCGCCGATTTGACGATCCACTCCTCATCCTCCAGGGCCATTTGCTGTAACAGTTGTTCTGCCCAGGTCGTATCCAGGGTTTCAAGGCCGGCCGTCGCCGCGCGGCGCACCTGCAGATCGTCGTCTTCCGCCGCTTCCTGTAAGATTTCCCAGTGACTGTCCCCATTTAACGCCAGCTGTTCAACCGTCGCCCGCCGCATATCGTCGTCGCGCCCGATTAGAGTCTCCAACAAGGGGCGCTCGGCAACCGCGCTGTATTGCCAGCCCAGCGCATGGACCGTGGACACGCGCACGCCGGCGTCCCCGTCGCGCAGCATCTGCTCCAGCAGAGGGACGCTTTGCTCGGGGTCGAAACGGGCAATGGCAGCCACAGCCATCTGTCGCAGGGCGGCATCCGAGCGCTGCAGTAGCTGCTGCAACAACGTAACTATGCCACTCTCTTCACAGGCAGCCAGGGTAGCAATGGCTCGCTGTCGCAGGACGTGGGGCACATCAGGGCGCACGACCAATTGTCCCAGCGCCACCAGTGTGCGCCGGCGCCACGTTCCCTCATCCGGCGTTTCGGATAGCCAGGCACCCAGCGTGAAGAGGTGTTCATAGAAAGGGTCGCTGCGCCCGTCCTCCAGGAGCCGATCTGCAAAACCGCGCACGCCGGCGTGGCCCATGTAGAAGCGGAGGGCGTAGCGCCACTGCGCATCTGTCAGGTGTTCGGTGACGGCCGGTTCTTCTTCTCGTTGCGCCATGTGCGCCGCCGCCAGGAAATCGCGCCAAAGCGGCGAGTATAGGCGCACGCTGCGGTTGCTATTTTCCACAAACATATCGCTATTTGACAGTGCCCTGCGCAGCGCGCCTGGTTGGCCGTTCTCCGGCTGCTCCCGCGCCATGCGGGACGCTGTCTCCTGCACGGCGCTCACCGGCAGCGCGGGCGCGTCTTGAGACAGTTGTTGGTAGGCCAGCTCTTGCCAGAAGTCGCGCACTGCTTCTTTATGGCTTTCTTCTTCGATTGCTTGTTGCAAAAGTAACTCGAGTGCGCGTTCCAGCAGGGCAGTGAGCGATCCGGAATCCTCGTTGTCATCGTTGCCGCTATCTGCCAGCCACAGGCGCATGGTGGTCACGAGCGGCGTCTGGCCCGGCTTCCAGTAGCTGTCCAGGCGCGGCGCGCTGCTGCGTTCCAACCGTTCGGCCCATCTTTTCCCCAGCTGTAGGGCATGATGCGCGCGCCAGGGCGCAATGCCCGACAGGGTGAATTCCAGGTCCAGCAACGGCTCGTATCCTTGCTCCGCCGCCGCCACGAACGCTTTCAACTGCGGGAACTGTTCCAAGAGCGCGGTAAGCCACGGCGCCACGCGCGCAGCGCCGCCGGATGATAACTCATCCCAGCCGTCGATTAACAGCAGCACGTGTCCGCGTTCCAGTTTCTCGCGTAGCAGGGCGGCTATGCCCGGCGCGGTAAGCGGGCCGGCTCGTTGTTGTAACAGAGAGGCCACGGGCTGCGCCGGATCCTGGGTCCCGTCTTCGCCCTGCAGATCAAGTTCGGAGAGGTGCACAAGAACAGGGATGTAAGGTAAAAGGAATGCGTAGCTCTCATTCTCGTCGGCCGTGGCGCACAGATAAGCGCAGTAAGCCAGCAAAGTTGATTTTCCCCAACCGGGCGGCGAAGAAAGCACAACGCGCTGCCCGTTGAGCAGAAGTTGCCGCAGGTTCATAGTAGGCGGCGGTGGAAGCGCGATGTTTGCCGCGGCCTCGGGCCACAAGTAGATGAGCCGGCCGGTTTCCATGCGATTTTCGTCGGACGGATGCGCCGGCGGCGGTGGGGCCAGAAGCCGAGGCTCCACGAAAATCTGCTCCAGCGAGGCCGTGTGACCGGCCACCCGAGCCTGACGAACATAAGACGCTGTCTCCGCCTGGAAGCGCTTTTCGACGCCAGCGCGTACCCACTCCTGCGTTTCCTGAACGCGGTTGATCGATTTGTCGCGCCAGCGCCGCAGGTGGGGCAGGACGCGTTGTACCAACAGAACGAGGCCAATACCCAGCACAAGGCCGATGGCCAGGGAAAGCGTGTCTGGCTGCCAGCGAGCGAGGAATTGGAATTGTAGCGAGGGGGCGGTGAAAAGTGCGGAGCTGTTCATATGCGGTGCTGTTGTGATCAGGAGTTGCTAACCGTCCACTCCTCTGGCAATAGGTCGCGCTGCTTCAGCTCGGCAACGAGGGCGGGAAAGTCGCGATACGTATGGGTGTGCAGGCCGAGCGCGGCGGCGGCGCTGGTGTTACGCTGCAGGTCATCGATGAATAGAACCTGTTGCGGCCGGGCGTCCAGGTGGGAGAGGGCCAGGTGGAAAGCCTCGTCGTCCGGTTTAGCAGCGCCGATGCGGTGGGAATTGAGGACAACGTCAAAGTAAGCAGCGATCTCCAGTTTCTCTTCGAGAATCAATTCCAGTCTGTCGTCCCAATTGCTGAGAATGCCTAACTGGTAGTGGGGATGCAGCGTCTTAATGAGAGCTGCCATCTCCGGTCGCATTCCTTCCCCTTCGTGTAACCGGGTCACAAACCGAGTCTGCGCCTCGCGCTGCAACAGGCCGAAGGGGCGCAACAGCGTCTCCCACATCTCCTCATGTAAGATGGCGCCGGTTTTGGCCGCCGTCCACACGTCGCTGTCGTAAAAAGCGAGCCACATCTCTTCGCCCGACTCGAAGCCCAATTCTTGCGCCAGACGGTCGCGAGCGCGCCACACGGCATCATGGTCCAGAGGCTCGATGATCACGCCCCCGACGTCAAAAAGAATGGTGTCAATGCTCATAAGCGGACGGGTTCCTGGTCTACGCGCGCCTTCTCAGCCTTAATAATACACAGAATCTTGTCAACCGTCTCTTCTTGTTTTTCCTGAGCATTGACCACGCAGTAATCGAACTCGTCAATCCGTTTCATTTCTTGACGGGCGGTGGCCATGCGCAGGCGCAGGCCTTCCGGCGTTTCCGACTTGCGTTCTCTCAGGCGCGTGATCATCGCTTCTTCTGACTCCGCGGTCAGGAAGACGGTGACAGCGTTGGGGATCAGACGGCGAATGGTAGCCGCTCCCTGGGGATCTACGCGCATGATGACGTCTTTGTTGCTGGTGAGCGCGTCCCGAATTTGCTGCTTGGGAACGCCCTTGTAGTCGTTGTAAACCAGAGCGTATTCCAGCAGCTCATCTTCGTCGATCATGCGCGCGAATTCGTCATTGCTGACAAAGAAGTAGTCACGGCCGTCTACCTCGTTGGGTCGCGGCGGGCGGGTGGTTGCTGTAACCACGAAATAAAATGAATCGGGTCGCCGGTTAATCAACCGGCGGGCGATGGTGTCTTTGCCCACGCCGGACGGCCCGGAGATGACGATGAGAAGGGGGTGTTGTTGCTGTTGATAGGGGTTGTTTTGCGTCAATGTTGCACCTTTTTTTGTGAATGGTTAATCTTATTCTACCGAGATATTCAACAAATCACAGTCTGTGAGGATTGTATTCTATGCCCGTTTATACCTTTCGTTGTCTTGACTGCCGGCGCATAGTGCAGCTTACCTATTCCTTCAGCGAATATGAAGCCGCAACGCCCACGTGCACGCACTGTGGCAGCGAGAATTTAAAGCGCCGCATTGGCCGCGTAGCGCTTGCCAAATCGGAAGACGCACGCATGGATTCCCTGATGGACGAAAGCGCGCTCGCAGGCCTTGACGAGGAAGATCCGAAGGCCCTGGGGCGCTTCATGCGCAAGATGAGCCATGAAATGGGCGAGGATCTGGGAGACGAATTTGGCGAGGTCGTAGACCGCCTGGAACGTGGGCAGAGTCCCGAAGAAATTGAAGAGGCGCTTCCCGAATTGGGCGACGAGAGCGGCGCGATGGGCGGCGGAATGGGCGACTGGGACGACTTCTAGAGCGCGCAGCCGTTTACATGCGAAGGTTCAGGCGTTCTGTGACTGCTTCCCTGACATCGCATTGAATGGCGTTGACCGGGCGGTCGGCGTCGAGCACGATCCACCGTTCTGGTTCGTCTGCAGCCATCTTTCGATAGCCTTCGCGCACCCGCTGGTAGAATGACGCGGATTGCATATCCATGCGGTTGATCTCATCACCGCCGGTCTCGCGTCGTTGCAACCCTGCTTCGGCGTCCAGATCCAGCAAGAAGGTGAGATCGGGCCGCAGATCGCCTGTGGCGAAGCGGGTGATATACGTCAGATCGTCGAGGCTGAGCCCGCGCCCATGACCTTGATAAGCCAGCGTGCTGTCGGCGTAGCGATCGCAGAGCACGATGCGACCCTCGGCCAGGGCAGGGCGAATTGTTTCCTGTACCAGTTGCGCTCGCGACGCGGAGTAGAGCAGGATTTCAGCCGCTGCCGTCATGCCCGTGTTGCGCACATCGTGCAGACAGGCGCGAATCTGATCGCCAATTGCTGTGCCGCCGGGCTCCCGCGTAGTCAATACGGAAAAGCCCTGCTCGCGCAGAAAGTTGGCGAGTAGGGCAATCTGCGTCGTCTTACCGCTGCCGTCGGGTCCTTCAAATGTGATAAACATGCCCGAACTGCCGTGACCGTGGCGCGCCCTGTGGCTTGCTTAAGGCTACGCCGGATTGCTGTTACGTCGCGTGCTGAAAATCCGCACGTGGCGGTTTGGCTCTCGCCCGTAGCTGTGCGAGACGAGATTTGCCTGGCGCGCCAGCTGGTGCTGATAGCGTCGCACAGAGGAACCGGCGGGCGAAAGGTCTACGCTCGATTCGCCGGCCTGAATCCGTTCTATGGCGCGCTCCGCCTCGGCCACGGCCTGCTCAAAAGGGTCCTGGGAAGCTGCCTCCAGGTCAAAAACTTCGACCAGCGCGTTTTCCATCTGGTTTACGGTGTTGGCGCGCAACACGTAGATCGGAATGCGGCGCTGCTCGGCGTCGCCGATGACCCGGCGACGGCGGCGATAGTAATTCTTGAGCGTGATGAGCACTTCGGCGTCGCTGATGTCGTCCACGATTTCGATATTCACGCCCAGCTTCTTGGCCGCCTGGCGCAGCCGGTTGCGGGCAACGCCATAGGGGAAGATCTGGCGCGTGACGCCGACGCCCTGCTCGCCAATCAGCGTCGCTTCGGGGCGTCTGCCGCCGTTGGCCGACGTCTCGGTGCTGGGGCGACTGGTACGGCGCGCCGGACGTCCCGCGCGAGGCAGATCGCGCGAACCACGCCGACCGCTCAGCGCCGGGGCGTCGATCATTGCTTCTTCGTTTTCCACGTGGACGCCGCCGCTTTCATCACGATAGCGCAATTCCACGTCCATTGCTTCCCCGCGCAACATGGCGTCTACAGATTCCGCTACGTCACGGTGCACGTTGAGACGCTGCCTGTCCTGAATCTCTACCAGCACATCGAATGTGGGTGGTGCGCGTCGTTCGAGCACCGTTTTCTGTGTGCCGCGGCGGCGCGCTTCCTCATCGGAAAGGGTCACGCTTTCAATGCCGCCCACCAGATCGGAGAGGGTGGGATTCAGTAGCAGGTTTTCCAGCGTGTTACCGTGGGCGGTGCCGATTAACTGCACGCCGCGCTCATTGATCGTGCGCGCGGCGACGGCTTCTTGCTCGCGGCCGATCTCGTCGATGATGATCACTTCTGGATTGTGGTTTTCCACCGCCTCAATCATCGTCTCGTGCTGGTGGGAAGGATGAGGGACCTGCATACGCCGGGCGCGACCCACGGCCGGGTGCGGAATGTCACCATCACCGCCAATCTCGTTGGAGGTGTCGACGATGATCACACGCTTGCTTTCGGCCAAAATGCGCGCCATTTCACGCAGCATTGTGGTCTTGCCCACGCCGGGGCGGCCCAGTAGAAGAATGCTCTGCCCGCTTTCCACCAGGTCGGTGATGATATCGATGGTACCGTAGACGGCGCGACCCACGCGCGCCGTAATACCTACGATACTACCGCGGCGGTTGCGGATGGCCGAGATGCGATGCAGCGTCCGGGCCATGCCCGCCCGGTTGTCATCGTCAAATTCGCCGATGCGGTTGACGACGGCCTCTATTTCCGCCTTGGTGACCTCTTCGTCGCGCAACAGCGCCTCTCCGTCTGTATAACGGGCTGTAGGGCGTCGCCCGAGATCCATCACGACCTCGAGTAGCTCGTCTTCATTTCCGATTGTGTCCAGCTGCTCCCGAATACTGACGGGTAAGATGGACAGCAAGGTGTCTAAATCTTCTCGTGCCTGTTCTGCGGCAGTTGTTTCAAGCGTCATATTAAATGCTGTTTCGTCAGCTTCCCTTTTTATCATAATGCTAAGTCATCCCTGCGATATGGCAAGGAATTGCGGGGCTATCTATCGACTTTTTTACTCTAAACACCATCTTCTCGAACCAGTTTCTGCTCCTCATCTGCGGCGTCACAGCGTTGCAGAAGCGTGGTCGGGCGCACGCTCTGGGCGTTGAGCAGGCGCTCGAGTGCCCCCACCTTTTTGATCGCCGGTTTGCTCATGTGCCTGACCATCACAGCCTGGCTCCCGAACAACGTGAACCCGCTGCTCTCCAGCGCACCCTGGATCCAGCTCTGGTAGCGGCGCACACAGCAGTAGACCGGTTCTTGTCCCCTCTCAGCGCACAGACTCACGGCAGCGTTCAGAATATCTTCGGCCTTGGCGTGTGCGTTGGGATGGATAAAGATCTGCATCCACGTCGCCGCCGACCCTTGCGCAATATGGGCAAAGGCTGAAAGCTCGCCCTCCTCGCGAAGCAACCATATGTCACCGTCGAACGGCGGCGAAGGCTCGACAAGCTGGATGAGTGGCGGGACGGTGTTAGCGTAGAGCCACTCGATGTCCCAGTCGTCAACGGAGCGCCTGGGCTTTAGATGGGCTGCGCTCCTGCGGACCTCGGTCACGCTCTGCAGAAGCCAGATGTCCTGTCTGGTGAAGACGGCGAATCCGGCACGGCGAAGGGTGATCAGTTCCGCTCCGCTTTCGTCCACTTCAGCAATCAAGCTATGGATCCCTCGACGCCCGATGGCGCGCACGACGTCATCCAACAGGGCCAGCCAGGCTGACTCCTCCAGGTCCTGGTTGCGATCTCCGTTATCGCCGAAGGCAGGGTCGACTGCTAGGCAAATGAGCCGGGCGTTCAGGTCGTCCGCCACACGTAGCTGAACAAATCCTTCTGCGTCTCCCTCATCTGAGCGCCACACATATGTGGGCCGGTTGCTGCCCCCAATCATGCCGAAGAGCGCACCCCGCAAAGGATGATAACTTCTGGTTAACGCTGATTCTGCATCCAGGCGAATACCATGCTCGCTCAGCCGGCGCACCAGCGCTAAGTCACGCAACTTAAAAGTACGTATCATTAAAAAAAGTGTAACAACACCCCTGTGATAAGGCAAGCAGAGCGGGCGCTTATCACCGTTTCTAAATCTGGTGGCGCTCCGTTGCGCGCCCTATCTGAAGACATCTGGTGCGCGCGAGATCAGTACCATGACGATACTCAGGGATGCGTGTTATAATGACAGCCGTTGAGACGCCCATTGCACGGCTTTTTGGAGGTTAACGACTATGTCGTCTTTTATGCTTACGCTTCGCGAAAGCATCCGGTACCGTGGCCGAATCGGCCATTATAGCTGGTTGGCTCACCGTCTTTCGGGATTAGGCATACTTGCCTACCTGATTGTCCATGTGTGGGATACGGCCAACGCCACCTATAATCCCCAATTGTACGAGTGGTCGGTGACACTGTTCAAACATCCTCTGTTCGGTTTCGGCGAGATCATGCTGCTCGCCGCTCTCCTATTCCACGCTTTCAATGGCATCCGCATCGCGCTCCTGGACTTTAAGCCGGAGTGGTGGCGGCATCAGGAGACCAGCGCCTTGTGGGTCTGGGGGCTGTTCGCCGTGGCGTTCTTGCCCATTGCCATTTATATGATCGTGGGGATCGTTAACCATTGTGCGGAACCGCCGGCGTGGGCCAATAGCTGTTGGTCATTCCCGCCATACCCGCTACCATAAAGAGAGGAGGGCATCAACTGTGACAACGATGAGTCCGTCTTCATCCGAGGAAATTACCACGCGCATCGCTAATTTAGAGCAGCGAAGCCCTCTGGAGCGCTACGGTTATTTGTTCATGCGCCTTTCTGGGGTGGCCCTTGTGCTGCTCGCCGTGGGTCATATGATGATCCAGCACGTTCTCAACGACGTGCACAACCTGACGCTGGAGTTCGTGCGCCAACAGTGGTCGTCGTGGGGCTGGCGTACCTATGATTTACTCCTCCTGATTTTTGCCATTGTTCACGGCTTCAATGGCCTGCGCACTGTGCTGGAAGATTACGTGCACAATCTAAGCGCCGTGCGTGTTATTCGCTGGTTGCTGCTGATCTTCCTGTTGATCACCATTGCCTGGTCGGCGGTCGCCATTATTACGTTTGATGCGTCGCCAGGTATGTAGAGGCGTCGGCGGGCTGTGAGAGCAGTAGCGTAGAAGAGGCAGCCAGCATATTCTGAAAATGAGTAGGTAGAAAAGGTTAAGGTCCAGACAAATGTCAGCGAGTCTACATGTTCATACCTTCGATGCAGTGATTGTGGGTGCCGGTGGCGCGGGACTTATGGCTGCACTCTATGCCAGCCAGGAAGCGAACGTGGCCGTCATCTCTAAGCTATATCCCACGCGCTCGCACACCGGCACCGCCCAGGGCGGGATCGGCGCTGCGTTGGGTAACGTCAGCGAAGACCGCTGGGAGTGGCACGCCTATGATACGGTGAAGGGGTCCGACTACCTGGCCGACCAGAACGCGGTTGATGTGTTGTGCCAGGAAGCGGTGGAAACGGTCATCGAGCTGGAACACATGGGATTGCCCTTTGACCGGCTTCCGGATGGCCGAATATCGCAGCGTCGCTTTGGCGGTCACACGAACAACGAGACGGGCAAGCCGGTAGAACGGGCCTGTCACTCCGCCGATCGCACGGGCCACATGATCCTGCAGACATTGTACCAGCAATGCCTGAAGAACAACGTCAACTTCTTCGACGAATTCCACGTCGTAGACCTGATTCGAGTCGACGATACAGTGCGCGGCGTCGTCGCCGTGGAAATCGCCACCGGGGAGTTTCACATTTTTCACAGCAAGGCAGTACTCTTCGCCACCGGCGGCTGGGGTCGCTGTTGGGAAGTAACGTCTAACGCGCACTCCCTGACGGGAGATGGCGCAGCCATTTGCCTGCGCCGCGGCGTACCATTGGAAGACATGGAGTTCTTCCAGTTCCATCCTACAGGCATCTTTAAGCTGGGTATTCTGATTACCGAAGGTGTGCGCGGCGAGGGCGGCGTGCTCCTGAACAGCGAGGGCGAGCGGTTTATGGCTCGTTACGCGCCCACGATTAAGGACTTGGCCAGCCGCGACGTGGTCAGCCGCGCCATTTTTCTTGAGGTGAGCGAAGGCCGTGGCATCAACGGAAAGAACTATGTGCACCTGGATGTGCGTCCGGAGACCGTGAACCACTACTTTGAGCAGGAGGGTGAGTCAAGGCGCATTGACGCCGAGTATATTGAAGCCAAACTACCGGATATCGCCGACTTCACGCGCACGTATTTGGGCGTCGATCCGGTCAAGGAGCCGATGCCGGTGCAACCAACGGCGCATTATGCCATGGGCGGCATTCCCACAGACGTCGATGGACGCGTGGTGATTGACGATGGCGACACTATACTGCCCGGCCTGTACGCGGCAGGGGAAGTGGCCTGCGTCTCTGTGCACGGCGCCAACCGCCTGGGCACAAACTCGCTTGTGGACCTTGTCGTCTTCGGCCGCCGCTCCGGGCGCGATATGGCCCGCTTCTGCCAGGAGAGCGAGCTGCTCCCGCTGCCAGAGGATGCCGCCGATGAAGTGGTTGCCGAATTCGAGCGTCTGCGTAGCAGCGACGGCGGATCAACCCCTTATGAGTTGCGAGACCGCATGCAGAAGCTGATGACCTCCAAAGTAGGCGTCTTTCGTGTAGAAGAGCCGATGCAGGAGGCGGTCGATGAGTTGGCACAGTTGCGCGACGCTTACTACACTGACGTGCGCATTGATGACAAGAGTAAGCAGTTCAACACAGATCTGCTGGAAGCGTGGGAGCTGGGATGCCTGCTGGAATTGGCGGAGGTAACGGCGGTTTCTGCCGTGGCGCGTAAGGAGAGCCGCGGCGCCCACGCCCGCGATGATTATCAGGACCGCGATGACGACGAGTGGCTGAAGCACACGTTATGTTATCTGGAGGATGGCGCTTATCGCCTGGACTATAAACCGGTGGTGCTTGGCCGTTACGAACCGAAGGAGCGTGTTTACTAATGGAGAAGATTCAGATTGGCAGCGGACGCGAACTGACCGCAAATATGCGCGTGCGCCGGTACAATCCGGAGACGGACAAGGAGCCGTGGTGGGGCGAGTACACGCTTGAAGGTGTATCGCCCACGGATTCTGTCCTCGATTTGTTGCACCAGATTAAATGGACGATGGATGGTTCTCTGGCGCTGCGCCGCTCGTGTGCTCATGGCGTGTGCGGTTCGGACGCCATGCGCATCAACGGCGCGAACGCGCTGGCATGCAAAGTGCTGGTGGCGCGGTTGGGCAACGGGACGGGTGAAGTCAATATACAGGTGGAGCCCATGCTGGGCCTGCCGGTTCTAAAAGATCTGATCGTCGACATGGAGCCGTTCTTCGACCATTACAAAGAGGTGTTACCCTACTTCGTCAACGACGAGCCGCCGCCGGCTGACGGGCGCGAACGATTGCAGTCACCGGCCGACCGGGCCAAGTTTGATGACACCACCAAATGTATCCTGTGCGCCGCCTGCACCACCGCATGTCCCAGTTTCTGGGCCGATGACCGTTACGTGGGGCCCGCCGCCATTGTGCAGGCCCACCGCTTCATCTACGACAGCCGCGACCAGGCATATGAGGAGCGGCTGGAGATCATGGCAGAGCAGTTCGGCGTCTGGCGTTGTCGCACCATCTTCAACTGCACCAACGCCTGCCCGCGCGACATCGAAGTGACCAAAGCGATTGCCGAGGTAAAGATGTCGATTACCACCGGCAAGGTGTGATTGGGGGAAAATCACTAAGGATTCAGGCAACCGGGCGCTCCCGCGAGGGAGCGCCTTTTTACTAGCGATGCCAGGGCTGGAATCTATCCAGAATGGATCCGCCGATGAACTCGCGCAAGATGGAATCGCTGGGTACACGCACGTCGGGGGGCACCGGATCGAACCACTGCAGGAAGGCCAACAGGCGGTTGGCCTCAATACGTTCGACGGTTCCCGGTTCCACCTGTAGCAGGAGCGGCTGCGCCAGCGGCTTGAGAAGGGAAAGCTCATACACCAAGGCCGAGTTAAAGAACACATCGGCGTTGTTCTGGTGGGGAAAAATGTGTCTCTTTTCGCCACGGCGCACGCTGGGCCAGCGGCGAATGGTATCTGTCGCGTTATAGCCGCGCGTGGCTGCGTCGCGCACGATGCGGCGCAACATGCGCGTGTCAGTGGTAGGCACCCGATTGTGACGATCCAGATTGAGCTGGGTGAAGGCGGAGATGAAAATGCGGTACATCACCTCGCGTGGAACACCTTCTGTCAGGCGCGGGTTGAGGGCGTGGATGCCCTCGACAATGAGCATGTGTTGGGGTCCCAGGGTCAATTTACTGCCCGGTTTGCGCTTGCCTTCCCGGAAGTCGTACACTGGCTGCACGATGGTCTCGCCGTTTAATAGCTGCTGCAGATGGCGCTGGAACAGTTTGAGGTCCACGGCTTCCAGGGCCTCAAAGTCGTACTCACCATGCTCGTCGAGCGGGGTATCCGCACGGTTGACGAAATAGTTGTCCAGATTGACGGCAACAGGGTGGATGCCCAATCCCAGTAGCTGTACCGCCAACCGTTTGGAAAGGGTTGTCTTTCCTGCGGAGGTTGGGCCGGAAATGAGCACAATCTTGACCGGTGGTTCGCGCAAGGCAATGTCACCGGCGATACTGGCCAATTGCCGCTCGTGCAACGCTTCGGCGACCAGGATGACCTCTTGAATCCGCCCGCTGGTTATGGCGCGGTTGAGAGTGGACACGCTGGGGACGCCGACGACGTCCAGCCACTTGTTATAGTCCTGGAAAACCTGGGCCAGTCGGGGCTCGTCTTCAAATGGTTGCAGGCGATAGGGCTCGTGGCGGCGCGGGAACTGTAGAATGAAGCCATTGTGGTAGGGGCGGAGGTCAAACAGGTCGAGATACCCTGTGCTGGGCACCATGAATCCGTGGAAGTAGTCGCGAGCGCCGTTCAGCTCGTACAGGGTCAGATAATCCTTGCGCCGCCGGGCAAAGAGGTCTGCTTTTTCCTGGTCGTTGTTGGCCCGGAAGAGCTCTAGTGCTTCTTCGAGCGGTACGCGCACCTGGGTGATGGACAGATCTTCCTCTACCAGCTGGCGCATGCGATCGCGCAGGCAGTCCAGCTCTTCCGCGCTCAGCGGTTGGCCATCCTGCAGCTCGCAGTAGTATCCGCCGAAGGGCATGGAATGGTGGATCGTGATAGCGCGTTCGGGGAATAGCTCGTAGGCGGCGGCAATGAGCAAGAAGCTGAGCGAGCGACGGTATATGCGCACCCCATCGGAATCGGCGGTGCTGATGGGAACCAGATCCACGTCGGTGGTGAGCTCGTGGCTCAACTCGCGCAATTTGTTGTTAATAATGGCAGCTACAATGCGCCCCGGCGCCTCTGGCTGTGCCACGTCGATGAACTCTTCGATTGTCGTGCTGACAGGTCCATCGAATGCGCGACCGTCCGGAAAGCGTACCTGAACGATCTGACGCAGCGGCGCCGGCCTGATCTTCTGTTTGTTCTCGTTGTCTCGTCTATTCATAGCGATGGTTTCCTTTACAGAGTCGGAGGGTCCAGGTCAGGAGTAACGCCTGAGGAATTGCTCCGCGCCTGTCTGTAACGTTGTTCTATGCGGATCCCTTCAGATAATCGTGTATCAGGGGAATGCTCTGCTCCATACCGTGGGAGATTATTGCCTGTACCTCCGCCAGTGGTACTTTGCATAATACCTGCTCGGACATCCACTCCTGGTCTTCAATACGCGCTGCGAACTCTTTAGCCGTCATCTGCAGGCGCTCGGCGTAGATTGCGGTGGTCTGTAGTTGTGCGCCCGGTTCCAACTGTCCCACCAGCATATCACGCCAGCGGATGAGATCGCCATCTCCGGCAAAGGGTAGCCAGTGCTGCGGCGTTGCTTTGGCCAGGGTTTCGCCGGCATGAGCCGGCAGTGAGTCATAGGCTACTTTGTCCAGGTAGGTCAGCAGCGTATTGTGCGCCAGAAAGCGCTGCCGGTGATCACCTGACCAGCCGGACGCCTCTATGAAAAAGGGCGTCAATACGTGCCAGTACCAGCAAAGGTCGAGTAGTAAATGAGCGCGATAGGCGGCGATGAACACGGCGTGATCTTCTTCGAGTTCTCGCGCATCTGCAAGCTGCGGATATTCTTCTAACATCACCTCGTGCGCCCGCACGCCCCGCCGTGGAGGAAGCTGGTAGAAGTGTGTGACTTCCCGAGGCACGTCTGAGATCGTCTGGAAGTCAGCAGCGACGCTGCCCAGGTAAAATGCGGGCCAGGCCAGCCGTAATTGATCCCTTATCTCATCTCTCAGGCTGCTGTGAGCGCGTATCCGTTCAGCAATCTGCAGGTGCATAAATGGTGTCGGCATAGGAGAGAGATTTTATCGCCAAAAGGCGGCAAAGTAAATGACATCATACACCTGTGCGGTGAGGCGCGCTCAGGATTCGGGCTGCAGCGGCGTCAACGAACCATTGCAATCAGCAGTGAAGCGGCGGCGATCACGCCGCTTGCCAGCCATACTGGCTCAGCGTCTCCGGATTGACCTTCTGCCAGAGAACCGACGCGTGTCGCAATGGCCAGGGAATCCCCGACGGTATCTCACTCTGTTGCGGCACGCCCTCGTGACTTGCATCGGGAATAAACACGGCATGCAATCGCTCTCCGTCCTGGACGGGCGATTCTGTTGCAGTAAAGGCGTAACAGGGATATTTGAAGAAGATTTCCAGGTCGCGCAAGAAAATCTGCGTCTGCTCCCCTGTTGTTGCATGCCAACCAAACAGCTCGGCGCGGGGAAAACGTTGCCCTTCTTCAAAGAGCCAACGATACAGAGATAGCGTCTTTCGCTCACGCCCCCAGTCATCGAGCACCAGGCCGGGAAACACGTGGCGCTCGCTGCCGCGGACGACCAGCGCATAACGCACGTAAACAAGGTTGTGCGCCGGGCGCTCTTCTGGCGGCGGGGTTACGTCAAGGAGCAATCCCGGCAACGACTCCTGGTAGAGCAGTTGCCCGCGGATCGTTTGCGTAAGAGGGTTCATCAGTACAGATACGGGCCGGCGTCAGCCTGTGGGGAGCGCGTCTTCGACTCTAGGCCCGGCGTCCCTTACAGTCTGGGAGACATTGTCCTCGAACTGCGCGAAATTTTCGACGAACATTTGCGCCAGTTTTGTCGCCTGCCGGTCATAGGCCTCGGCGTCGCGCCACGTCTGGCGTGGATCCAGCACCTTATGGGGCACGCCCTCTACGTGCACCGGTACATTCAGCTGGAAAAGGGGGTGGGTGAAGTAATCGACGTCATCCAGCTCGCCCGAGATCGCCGCAGAGACCATACGCCGGGTGTAGGCCA
Source organism: Candidatus Sulfomarinibacteraceae bacterium (assembly GCA_035464315.1). Lineage (GTDB taxonomy): Bacteria > Chloroflexota > Anaerolineae > Promineifilales > Promineifilaceae > JAAYYY01. The sequence goes on along the minus strand of DATHSI010000109.1, from coordinate 42,217 downwards.
GCTTCATGCGATGCCCTTCGCCGTAGGGGCCGCCGGTCCACCCGGTGTTTACCAGCCACACGTTTGCGTCGTGCTTTTCGATCTTCTCGCCCAGCAGTTCGGCGTAGACACTGGGGTGCATGGGCATGAAGGGCGCGCCGAAACAGGCGCTGAACTCGGGCTTAGGCTCGCTGACGCCGCGCTCTGTGCCCGCCACTTTGGCCGTGTAGCCGCTGAGAAAGTGGTACATAGCCTGTTCCCTGGTCAGGCGGCTGATGGGCGGCAACACACCAAAGGCGTCGGCAGTGAGGAAGAGCACATTCTTGGGGTGCCCGCCGACGCCGCCAGAATCGGCGTTGTTGATGTGAGTGATGGGGTAGCTGGAACGTGTATTCTGGGTCAGCGACGCGTCGTGAAAGTCTACGCGCCGCGTCTGCGGATCATAGGCCACATTTTCCAGGATGGCGCCAAAACGGCGGGAGGCCCGATAGATGAGCGGTTCGCCTTCAAAAGTCAGATTGATTACTTTAGCGTAACAGCCACCCTCGAAGTTGAATACGCCACGGTCGCTCCAGCCGTGCTCGTCGTCGCCGATAAGAGTGCGATCCGGATCGTTGCTCAGGGTCGTCTTGCCTGTGCCGCTGAGACCGAAGAATAGCGCGACGTCGTCTTTATCTTTGCCGTAGTTGGCGCTGCAGTGCATGGGCAGTACGCCTCGATTCGGCAGATAGTAATTGAGCGCACTGAAAATACTTTTCTTGATTTCACCCGCGTACTCGGTGCCGCCGATGAGGACCAGCCGTTTGCCAAAATCGACCAGGATGAAGGTCTGGCTGTTGGTCCCGTCGAACTCGGGGCTGGCATGGAAGCGGGGCATGTCGATGACCGTAAACTCGGGAACAAATTGTGTCAGCTTCTCTGGATCGAATTCGCGGATGAACATATTACGGGCAAAGAGGCTGTGCCAGGCGTACTCGCTAATGACGCGCACGGGCATACAGTAGCGCTCGTCGGCGCCGGCGTACCCGTCGAAGATGAAGATGTCGCGCTGCTGAATGTAGGCCAGGACCTTGCGCATTAAATCGTCAAATCTGGCCTGGTTGAAGGGCCGGTTGACGTTTCCCCACCAGATTTCATTCTCGCTGGTCGGCTCCCGCACGATAAACTTGTCATTTGGCGAGCGGCCCGTGTGGTCGCCCGTGCGTACGATCAGTGGACCCAGGTGGGCCAAAACGGCTTCGCGCCGGCGAGCAGCCTGTTCGTATAACATGGGCGTCGTTAGATGCCAGTAGACGGTGCCGGCGTTGCGAATGCCGTGGTTCTCGACACCGTATCTACTTGGGAATGGACCAAAGTTCTGCATGGAGAAGACCTCCTCTGCCCCTGAGACAACTTGCGAAAAGCGTGAAAATTGTCACGAATTGATAACGTTAGTTTAGATGAGTATCGGTAGCCGGTCAAAAAGTTGACTGGGGGTCTCGACGTAGCTATACTACGAAGCGCCACGGGGCGTGGCTCAGCTTGGTAGAGCGCTCGGTTTGGGTCCGAGAGGTCGTCGGTTCAAATCCGGCCGCCCCGACTGACGCCGCGCTTATCGCGCCGCGTACGTTGCACTGCAGTGGTTCTTTTGCGGGCATAGCTTAGTGGTAAAGCCCCGGCCTTCCAAGCCGGTGACACGGGTTCGAGCCCCGTTGCCCGCTCTCCGTGTTTACGATTGCATGGTTCTAATTTGATTCTGTCAGAGTCGTAGAACGGCTCGGGCCCGTAGCTCAACGGCAGAGCAGTCGGCTCATAACCGATCGGTTCTAGGTTCGAGTCCTAGCGGGCCCACTAAATTATGAGAGAACGAAGACCCTCACGTGCCTATGTGAGGGTCTTTTTGACTCACTATTCGACCAAACCCTGGCCCAACGGTACCCCCAGATGCGACTCGGTGATGCGCTCGTCAAGGATGGGCAGCGGCTGTTGGGTGAAGGCGTCGTAGGCGGTGAGCAGGCCGCCTAACCGTTGGCCGGGCGTCGCCTGGGGAGAAACCGTGAGGAAGTGCGGGTCGCGAATGGTGGAGCCGGCGACCCACTTTAACGTGGGGATGGCGCCCAGCGCCGGCACCGTGTCGTCGAGATCCCACCAGGCCCAATGCTCGCCGTCCGCCTCGTAGCCGATGAGGCGTACGGAAAAGACGTAGTCGCGCATAATGGGGCGTGAGGCGCCGAACTGTTGTGTGATCTGCAGCCGCTGACCCGCTGGCTGCGACCGCCCCTCTAATTGTGGCCCACCCCGCCAGATGATACCCGCGCCAAACGGAACGTAATAGCCACCATCGTTCGCCAGCTGCGCCCCTTCCCGGCGGACACCCCAGGGGCCGTAATGGGCAGGGAGCGTGATCTGGTCCTCGAGCGCGTCTTGCACCTCCGTCACGTAACCTTCGGCTGTCTGCCAATGCAAATACAGCCGCGGGCGTTGTGGCAGGGTGTTGTCCCAGTCGAAGCCCAGCAGGCGGCGCTGGTCGCCCACCAGTGACCACTGGCGCGCGCGCCCGGTGAACAGCGGCTGCGGCATGGGCCTGACGGACACGGTCGCCACCCGGCTGCGTTGGTTGCCGTCGTCATCCGGCAGCGGTTGACCCGATCCATCATATGCGCCGACCATGATGGCGTACTGGCCCGGGAGCGCGCCGGGGCGCGGTGTCAGGGTGAAGCGGGTGAGGGTGACGCCGTCCGCCTGCGCCTGCGCCGGCACGTCTTGTTGCGCGTAAAGCGCACCATCGTCGCCGACCAGATGAGCAAACAGCGTCAGCGGCGGCGCTGAGGCGTTGCGCGGCCGCCAGGCCACAAGCAGGCTGCTTTCATACGTCGGCGCGACGCTCTCGCCGGTGAGCCGGTATCCTAACAGTTCAATCTGATCGCCCAATGTTAACGCCAGGCGCCGGAATCCGGATGGCGGCTCCGCAAGCGGTGTCTGCTGGAAAAGGAACGCGTCTCCCATTGGCTGGGGTGGGGGCAGTTGCTCATATTGCTCGCGATCGTAGTGAGTGGCCACAACCGGCCGGCCATCCTCGCGCCCCTGGGCAATGCGCCGCGCCCAGGTTGCGCCATAGGCTTCGGCGGTGGGGAATACGTACGCGATATCAAGATCCGGCCGGCGGCCCTCCACGCGTTGTAGATACCAGAGGGGAGTTACCCAGTGCCAATCGGCCAGGACCACGCTATCATCCGGCGCATTGTCCAGAATGGTCATGGCGTACTCCCGCGCCGTCCGATCTTCCGCCAGGGTGGCGAAGCTACTGTAATTGTGCCATGCTTGGGCCCCGGCGGCGACCATGAGGACGGCCAGGCCAAGCGACGTCCAGGTTGCCCTTACTGAGGTGAGTCTGGTACGAGGTTGTTGTCCAGAGGGATCAATGTCCCCTACCATTGCCAGAAGCAGTGCGGCGGAGACGTAGGCGGGCAGCATGTACTCTACCGTCTGGGGCGCGCGATAGGTGGCCGTGATCAGCGTGTGCAGTAAGTAGGAGCCTCCTAATAGCAGGACGAGCCAACGGTCGCGCCACAACAGAATCAATAGGCCGGCGGCCATGCCCGCCAGCAACAGTGGCTGGAACTGGAAGGCCAGGACGTTGGCCATGACCGCCAGGCGGGCAGCCAGCTCCACCGGTTGGAGAAAAGCGAACAGATCGCCGCGGAAGCCCAGCGCCAGCACGTGTTCCAGAAAGCCGCCAACCGTAGCCAGATCAGGCGCGCTGCCGTGGGCGTCGGCCCCGGCGCGCAGCGGAAAGTAGAGCAGGGGCAGGAGGCCGGCGAGCAGCGCCAGGAACAGAGGAGGCCAGCGGCGTGGCTGTCGCAGTAAGTCGGGATCCAGCCACAGCAGGGCGAGGGCCAATACCAGCGCCATGAACAGCAAGGAGGCGTGGTGCGTAACCCCCAGGCTGAGCGCCAGGGCCAGGGTCAGGGTGAGGGCGGACGGATGCCGGCCCGGCGCGCCTCGCCGGCGCTGTTCGCGGATCAGCAGCAGGAGGAAGATGGCCAGCGCGGCGAACAGAGCCGTCAGGCTGCGCACGTTGGCCGTGGTCGATTGCGACCAGAAAGTAGTGGCTGTTCCCAGGGCCAACGCGGATAGGAGGGCCGGCGCCAGACGCCGCGCCAGTAGCCAGCCGCTGAGGAATACCAGCGACACGGTGGCTGCGCCGGTGAAAGCCGAAAAGAGGGTGGCGCGATAGGCCGCCGTTTCGCCCAGCGGCAGGCGCGTGACCAGGTGGGCCAGCACGGTGTACAGGGCAAAGCCAGGCGGATGCGCCACGCCCAGCTCGGCGGCGACCAACTGTAGCTCGCCATTGTCCGCCGGCAAGACATCGGGGGCAAGGGTGATAATGTACAGAGCTAAAAAGAGGAGAAAAACAGCGCCGGCGGTTGCCAGGAGAGCGCGATCCGATGTCCAGGGTCGTGAGGCGGGTTCAGTGGCCCGGACAGCGACGATGAGCATGCCCAGGACGGTGGTGGATAGGGCTGCCAGCGCCAGACCCCAGTGGGGCCACGGGTAGAAAACGTAAGCCAGCAGGGGAAGCAGGACCGGAAAATACGGTCTTAAGTGCTGCCCCTCGTCGAGGCGCGCCGCCGCCAGGGCACAGATGAGAACCGCGACGCCCGTGAGCAGAACGGCGCCGCCCCAGCCGGGTCGCAGCCATTCGCTCAGCACGCGACCGGCGTACAGGCCGCAGATGAGTGCCGTAATCAAAGGCAGGAGGGCGCGCAGACGTCGATGCCACATAGAGGCGGATTGTACCCGATGCGCCCACGGGCGTTAAACGGCGCATTCTGCATGCGGTAGTCCGCCACTGGTACAAAAGTCCTGTTCGCGAAACGGTACGACTGGCGTTTACAAATTGCCGATTTTCGCTATACTAGTGCTGGGAATTTGTGGCAGGCACAACCAGTCGCTGAGGCGGCCGAGGAAAGCGTCTTCGGTCGCCTTTCTTATTTTTGATGGCGACGCGTCAGCTCAGCGCGCACGTCGTCCCAGGTAACGCCGTTGGCCAGCAGCAGCACCAAAACGTGGTAGAGTAAGTCTGCCGATTCTTCCACCAGCCGCTGCTGCCCCTGTCCTTTGGCAGCCAAAATCACCTCTACCGCTTCCTCGCCCACCTTCTTGATAATTTCATCCTCACCGCTCGCCAGTAGATGAGCGGTATATGAGTCCGGTTGCGGGTGCGCCTTGCGCGCCTCAAGGGTGGCCCACAGCATTTCTAGAATGTCTTTGTCCATCGCTCAGTCCCGTTCCTCGATCGTCAGTTCGCGGAAAAAACAGCTTACCTCGCCCGTGTGGCAGGCAGGCCCGGCCGGTTCCACAAGAACCAGCAGGGTGTCTGCGTCACAATCCACGCGAATTTCTTGTACGCGCTGCACGTTGCCCGAGGTGCCGCCCTTATGCCACAGTTGTTGCCGGCTGCGGCTCCAGAAGTGGGTCTGGCCTGTTTCTCGTGTCAGGCGCAGCGACTCAGCGCTCATCCAGGCCACCATCAGCACCTGTTGCGTGACGGCATCCTGCACCACCGCCGGGATCAATCCTCGTTCGTTGAATTGAAGTTCCATGTTATCTTCCGACGCCGGGCGACAGGCGCACCGGCACGTCATTCTGAGCGAGATACTCTTTGACTTCTGTTACCTGTAGCTGGCGATAGTGAAACAGGGAGGCTGCCAGGGCTGCGTCGGCGCCGCCATCGGTCAGCGCAGCGAGAAAGTGTGCCAGTTCTCCCGCGCCGCCGGAGGCGATGACCGGAATATTCACGGCGGCGGTCACGGCGCGTGTCAGGGCCACGTCATAGCCCGCCTGCGTACCGTCGGCATCCATGCTGGTCAGCAGAATTTCACCTGCGCCGAGCGCCTCTGCTTTCTGTGCCCAGGCTACGGCGTCCTTGCCCGTGGCCACGCGCCCGCCGCTGACGTACACTTCCCACTGATCCGGTTGCACCAATTTGGCGTCAATGGCCACGACGATGGCCTGGCTGCCGAACTCCTTAGCGCCGGCGCCGATCAGTTCTGGGTCGCGCACGGCGGCGGAGTTGATGCTGATCTTGTCCGCGCCCGAGCGCAGGATGGCGCGCATATCCTCCACGCTGCGGATGCCGCCGCCCACGGTGAAGGGGATAAAGACCTGGTCGGCCACGTCGCGCGCCATCTGCAACACCGTGCCCCGCGCCTCGTGGGTTGCCGTGATATCCAGAAAGACCAGTTCGTCGGCGCCTTCCGCATCGTACACGCGAGCCTGCTCCACCGGATCGCCGGCATCGCGCAGGTTGACGAAGTTGACGCCTTTGACGACCCGACCATCTTTGACGTCCAGGCAGGGGATAATCCGTTTGGCTAACATCACATGACTCCTGTGTCTTCGTTGTTCTGTCCTACTTGTGGCGCTTTCTCCTGTGCCAGCGCCAGCGCTTCGGCGAGGTCCAGGCGGCCTTCGTAGAGGGCGCGGCCGGTGATGACACCAGCCAGGCCTTTGTCGGCGTGCTCCAAGACGCGCCGGATATCCTCAAGGGAGGCCACGCCGCCGGAAGCGATAACGCGTAGACCGCTTTTCTGCGCCAGTTGGGCTGATGCAGCGGCGTTGACGCCGCTCAGCACGCCGTCGCGCCCGATGTCGGTGTGCAAGACCGTTTCCACGCCCAGCGCTTTCATTTGTTGGCCCAGGGCCTCGGCGCTCAGTCCGCTATCTTTTTGCCAGCCGCGCGTGCGCACCATGCCTTCACGGGCGTCGATGGCCACGACGATGTGCTGCGCGCCAAAGTGTTCTATGGCCTGCACGACCAGATCGGGGTTTTCCACCGCTGCCGTGCCCAGGATGACGCGCTGCGCCCCGGCCTCCAGGGCGCGAGCGATATCATCCAGCGCGCGCACGCCGCCGCCGAATTGGACGTGTGCTCCCAACTGTGAAAGCCCGGGAAGGGCGCGCCAGTTGGCCGCGCCGCCTTCGTCAAAGGCGCCGTCGAGATTAATGACGTGCAACCAGCGGGCGCCGGCAGCGACCCAGCGTCGCGCGGCGGCGAGCGGCTCGTCGCCGAACCCGGTCTGTTGATGAGGGTCGCCCAGCTTCAGCCGCACGACGCGGCCCTCTCGCAAATCGACGGCGGGAAAGATGGTAAATGGTTCGCTCATGGACGGAGGTTCTCCGGTGTTGGATGAGGGACGCCTACACCCGCTCACCAGTTGACGAAATTCTTCAATATCTGCAGGCCCACGTACTGGCTCTTTTCGGGGTGGAACTGGATGCCGACGACGTTGTCGCGCCCGGCGAGCGCCGGGAAGCGCCGGCCGTACTCCGTTTCGGCCAGGGTCGTTTGGGCATCAGCCGGATCGCAGTAGTAGGAGTGCACAAAGTAGGCGTGGGCGCCACTGGGAACGTCCTGCAGCAACGGGTGCTGCCCGTCGTGCTCAATCTGATTCCAGCCCATGTGTGGCACTTTGAGCCCGTCGCCCGCGAAGCGCACCACGCGGCCGGGCAGAAGGCCCAAACCCTGGTGCACGCCCATTTCCTCGCTGGATTCAAACAGCAGTTGCAGGCCGAGGCAGATGCCCAGCAAAGGGGTGCCGGACGCCGCTGCCTGGCGCAGTGGGTCAACCAGCCCGCGTTCGGCCAACGCGTCCATGCCCGCGCCAAAGGCGCCGACGCCGGGCAGCACCAGCTTTTCGGCCTGCAAGACGTCGTCAGCCCTGGATGTAAAGGCAACTTCTGCGCCGACGAACTCCAGCGCTTTCTGCACCGAGCGCAGGTTGCCAATGCCGTAATCTATCATGGTGATCATCTCTTATTTCTCCTGCCGGTTCCGAATTACTCCCGGAGGCCCAACGCAGCCTCTGGAAGAGTGATTCTCACCCGGTCAACGTTCCCTTTGTAGAAGGCACGCCGCGCCGTTTCTCGTCGCGGGCAACCGCCTGGCGCAGGGCGCGGCCCAGCGCTTTGAACAGCGCTTCCGCCTGGTGATGATCGTTGCTGCCGTATTCGACGCGGGCGTGCAGGTTCATACGGCCGTGAACCGCCAGTGATTCCATAAAGTGATCGACCATGGCCGTCGGCATCTGGCCTATGGCTCCCGTGTGCCACTTTGTGTGCAGCACGGTGTAGGGCCGACCGCTGAGGTCTATGGCCACGAAGGCCAGGGCCTCGTCCATGGGGACATAGGCGTGGCCCATGCGCCGGATTCCCTGCCGGTCGCCCAACGCCTGGTCCAGCGCCTGGCCCAGGACAATGGCCACGTCTTCGATGGTATGGTGGGCGTCGATCTCCAGATCGCCCACAGCGCTCAACCGCAGGTCCATGAGACCATGCACGGCCAGGTGGCGCAGCATGTGATCGAGGAAGCCCACGCCGCTGCTGACGTCGCATTGGCCGGCGCCATCCAGACCCAGGGTCAGGGTAATGTCAGTTTCCGTCGTTTTTCGTTCGATGGTTGCTTCGCGTTTCATCGTTCTCCTGTGCTGAATGCGGCTACAGGCTTCGCAGGGCCTGCAGTAAACGGTCACTGTCCTGGGGCCGGCCGGCGCTGATGCGGATGCAGTTGTCCAGGCCCGGTTTGGCAAAGTAACGAACCAGGACTCCTTCTTTTTCGAGCGCCTGTTTTAACTGTGCGGCGTCGCGGCCGACAACACGGCAGAGCACGAAGTTTGAGCGGCTGGGGTACGGTTCGAGGAAATCGAGCCCAGCCAGCTCCCTTTCCAATTGGCGTCGTTCCTCGACGATAGTCTGCACGCGTTGCAGTAGAAGCTCGCCGTCCTGCAACGAGGCAATGGCTGCCTGGGCCGCGGGCACGTTGACGTTGTACGGCTGCTTGATCTTCCACAGGTGGGGCAGGAGCCAGCGAGGGAAAGCGCCATAGCCCACGCGCAGGCCGGCCAACCCGGCCCACTTGCTGAACGTGCGCAACACGACGAGGTTGTCGTGCTCCTGCACCCAATGGATGCGGCTGTCTCCGCTGAATTCCACGTACGCTTCGTCGAGGACCACCAGCAGGGGCAGATTTAAAAGGCGCTTCAACGCTTCTGAGGAGATGACGCTACCGTCCGGGTTGTTGGGCGAGCAAACGAACAGTACTCTCGCTTGCGGCTCGGCGCGAACGGCAGCTTCGACTGCTGCCAGATCCAGGCTGAAATCGTCGCGCCGCGGCACGTCTACCAGGCGGCCCATGTTAACCGCCGTGGAGAAGGGATACATGCCGAACGAAGGCGGACAGTTGAACACGGCCTGTCCCGGTTCCAATACGGCGCGCAAGACGAGGTCGATCAACTCGTCGGCCCCGGCGCCTGCCAGCAAGTGATCGTGATCCACGCCTGTGTAATCGGCCAGGGCGTCGCGCAGCGCGCCGGCTTCGGGGTCGGGATAAATGTGCCAGTAGTGGGGCTGGCGCAGCGCGTCGAGGGCTCGTGGCGAGGGGCCGAAGGGGTTTTCGTTGGCGTCCAGTTTGACGATATCCTGGGGATCGTGGCCCAGGCGCTTTGATAAGACCTCAAAGGGTACAATGGGCACGTACGGGTCCATGGCTATGATGTCGGAACGGACCAGTTGCGCCGGGTCAAACTGCTCTGATCTAGCGTCTGTAGATGGCACGTCTCTCACGCGCTGTCCTCCTGTTTCAATCGTTGATACGCGGCATTGGCGTGGGCGGTCAGTTGTTCCGCTTCGGCGATGAGGGCGGCGGCGCGGCTCAGCTCGGCCGACGTGTCGTCATCGAGGGCCACCACGCTGTTAATGCGCACGAAGTCGGAGACGTTGAGCGGAGAGGCAAAGCGGGCTGTGCCGCTGGTGGGCATGGTGTGGCTGGGACCGGCGACGTAATCGCCCAGCACCTCAAAGCTGCGGTTGCCCAGGAAAAAACCGCCGGCGTTATTGATGCGCGCCATCAGTTCCCGTGGCTCTTCCACGTCCAGACAGAGATGCTCGGCGGCGAAGCTGTCCGCCAGGCGCGCTGCTTCGTCCAGATCTTTGGTGAGCACGATGCCCCCCTGCTGCTCCAGGGCCGTGGCAATGATGTCGCTGCGGCTGAGCTGTTCCACCTGGTGACCCACTTCTACTTGCACGGCCTCTGCCAGCGAACGCGAGGGCGTCAGCAGGATGGCTGTGGCCAGCACGTCGTGTTCGGCCTGCGCCAGGAGGTCCGCGGCGACCCAGGCGGGATGCGCGCTGTCGTCGGCAATCACGACCGTTTCTGTTGGCCCGTAGAGACCGTCGATGCCTACGAGACCGTATACCTGGCGCTTGGCCAGCGTCACGAAGAGGTTGCCGGGTCCCACGATCTTATCCACGCGAGGCACCGACTCTGTGCCGTAGGCCAGGGCAGCCACTGCCTGAGCACCACCGAGGGGATAGACTGTGTCTATGCCCACAAGGTGCGCGGCGGCGAGGATTACGGGCGGCACGCGACCGTCGCCGGCTCCTGGGGGCGTGGCCACGACGACATCAGGTACGCCTGCCACCTGCGCCGGGATGGCCGACATGAGCAGAGAAGAAGGGAGCGGCGCGGTGCCGCCGGGCACGTAGACGCCCACACGCTGCAGCGGCGTCACGCGCTGGCCCAGCACTCCGCCCATGTCCGTTGTCGTCCAGTCGGGCAGTGGCTGGTAACTGTGAAACTGCCGGATGCGGTGGGCAGCCAGATGCAGAGCCTCGGCCAACTCAGCCGGGATCTGCACGATGGCCCGCTCGATTTCCTGGCGAGGGACGGCCAGTTTGGACAACTGGATGCCGTCGATCCGTTCCGTCCAGCGGCGCAGCGCCGCGTCACCGCCGGCTCGCACCTCGCCAACGATTCGCTGCACTGCCTGTTGTGGGGTCAGTGGCTCGCCGAAAATGCGCTGCATGCTTTGCTGCAGTGCGGGCGGGACTTCGCGCTCAAGCCACTTGTCACGCCTGAGAATGGTCTCTTCCGCTTCTTTTACGGTGTAGATTTTCAACATGGTCTGATTACCTTTGCTCCTTCCCGCTACTTTCGTCCTCCTGTAAGGCGGCCAACATAGCCTGGTAGCGCTCTGGTTCTTCTTCAAAAATGTAGGTCACGGGCGAGACGACGACGCCGCTGCCGCCAACAGCGCGCAGGGCGGCGATGGTTTCCGAGAGACGGTTCTTGCGCACGACGATGTTTACGGCATACCAGCTGGTCTCGCCGTCATTTACCCCATTGTTGGGGACGATGGCGGAGACGGTTGGGCCCTGTAGGCCGCTCAGGCCGGGTTGGCCGAACATACGGCGGGCAATTTCCTCGGGCGAGTCACCGCGCATGTTGGCGAAAACCAGGTGACAGTCCTGGGCTCGCTGGTGCGCCTCAATATACTCGATCAGCTCGCGCGCGACTGCCAGCACGTCGTCCCTCTGCCGCAGCGCGGCCTTGTTGGCAATGAGGATGGCCTGGGAGTGGAGAATGTCGCCATCCTGTAGCTCGCGCAGGTGGTTGTCGCGCAGTGTGGTGCCCGTGGAAACCAGATCAGCGATCATGTCGGCGTAGCCGATGGAGGGGGCAATTTCCAACGTGCCTTCCACTTCAATCAACTCAAATGGCGTCACGTCTTTCTCGACCAGGAAGGCGCCTGTCAGCTCCGGAAATTTTGTGGCCACGCGCAAGGCGCGCCCGCCGTTCTCGGTTAAGGCGGCGGCGCGGCGGGCCAGATCGGCCATGGTGCGCACGTCGGACCACTCCTCAGGCACTGCGAGGCTCAGCCGGCAGCGGGAAAAGCCCAGCGCGTCGTGCAGGATCAGTACGGCGTGCTGCGCACTGTGACAGCGTTCGGAAAAGACGTCGAGTCCGGTAATACCCAGATCAACGCTTCCCTGGCGCACACTGACGGCGATGTCGCCGGGACGCTGGAACATGACCGTCAGGCCGGGTAGGGAGGGTATGGTCGCTGCATATTGTCGCGGGTTGGGCCGGTAGACTTTGAGTCCCGCGGCTTCCAGGAATTCCAGCGAATCCCCCGCCAGGCGCCCCTTGCTGGGCAGAGCCAGGCGAATGTCGGTACGTGGCATGGTATCTCCTTTATGTGTGGTGACCGGCGCGATAGCCGTTTGCCGGCCGGCGACGGGCGATAAGAAAAAAACCCTCCCGTTCCGGGGAGGGTTTCTCGAGTGCTGTTCGTGTTCAGGCGCAGAAAGCTGGCGCGGTCTTATCCCCGAAAGTGGCGTGATGCTACAAAATGATGGTGCACGCGGTGCATCGGGGAAAGCAGAAACGACAGTTGCGTCTTCATGATGAGCGTCAGTGTAGCACAGCGTTGTGGCACGGGCAACTATGGCCCTGACGTGTTTGACAATCGGCCCATTGTCGCGGGCCGCCGGCCAATGTTACAATCTCGCCGGCATGAACAAACGTCGCTGGCTACTATGGGTATTGATTGCCTCCTTCCTCTGGCTGGTCCTCACTCGCCTGAACGAAATAGAGAACCTGGTAGAGACGTTATCCTCCGGCATCTGGTTGTGGGTGTTGGCAGCAGGGCTATTGCAGATCGTCTATTTTGTGTTCCAGGCGCGCGTCTACCAGGTTGCCTTCACCGTGGTAGATGTTCGGACGCCGCTCTACGGTCTGGTGCCGGTTGTCATCGGCTCGATGTTCATTAACGCGGTGGCGCCCAGCGGCGGCACGGCGGGGGTGGCTCTATACGTTGACGATGCTGTGCAGCGGGGGCAGTCGGGGCCCAGGGCAGCCGCGGGGACGTTGTTAGGAATCACGGGTACCTACGCCGGATTTGGCGCACTGGTCCTTTTTAGCCTGTTTTACTTGCGCTCTGCCCAGGCGCTGCGTCTGCATGAAGTGGTTGGCGCTATGGTGCTGCTGGCCTTTATTGTATCTTTGAGTACGTTGCTCTTGCTGGGCGGCTCGCATCCCGGCCTATTGCGACGCCTGCTCGGCGCGGTGCAAGGGCTGGCGAACCGCGTGGCTGCTCGGGTGGACCGCGCGCCCTTTCTGGCGCCCCACTGGTCGGCCAAAACCGCGGAGGAGTTTAGCAACGCGGCAACGGCAGCGCGGGCGCGTCCAGGCCAGTTACCTGTCATGTTGCTGTGGGCTGTCGCTGCCCATCTGGTGCAGGTTCTCAGCCTCTACGCGCTTTTTCTGGCCTTTCGCCAACCGCCAGTGGTGGGCGTCGTCGCAGCTGGCTACGCTATCGGCCATCTTTTTGTAATAATTGCGCCAACGCCACCGGGGATCGGATATGTGGAAACGCTTATGCCCCGGACATTGATGGCGCTGGATGTTCCCGGCGCAGCAGCAACGATTATTGTCCTGGCCTTCCGAGGGCTGACCTTCTGGATCCCCATGTTGGTCGGCTTCCTGCTGTTGCGACAATTACGTTCGCTTGGTGCAGAAGAGCGGACGCTGACCGAGCTGTGGAGCGCGCGTATCGTGGCTCTGCTCACAGGGTTAATGGGGGTGGTGAATATCGTTTCCGTCGTCTATCCTGAATTGGCCCGCGACTTGCAGGAGGTGACTCGTTATGCGCCGCTGCAATTACGGCGCGGCGGTCAGTTGGGAGCGATGCTGACGGGTCTGGCTCTGCTGCTGTTGGCCAACGGGCTGTGGCGGCGCAAGCGCACGGCGTGGCTGATCACCCTCGTCGTTTTGTTGCTGTCGGCCGTGAGCCACACGCTCAATCGCTCGCTGTTCGACTATCGCACGGTGCTTACAATGGCTCTTGCCGTGTGGATGGTGTTCCTGCGCCCGCACTTTCACGCCCGTTCCGACGCCCCGTCTGTGCGCTTTGGCGTCATCGTGCTGATTGCCGCTCTCCTGTTCAACGTGGCCTATGCCACGCTGGGCATCTTCGTTCTTTCACAACGCGCCGGTGCGCCGCTGACCCCGGCGTTGGCCCTGCGCGAAACAGCGAATGCCGTTTTCGCCCTTCGCCCCCCGCCGTGGCTGGCCCAGAGCGACGGCGGGCGTTTTCTGCTCTATTCTGTGTACTCTATCGCTATATTGACTGTGCTTTATGCTCTGTTCCACCTCTTGCGTCCGGTCCTCGTGCGCCAGCCGCCGGGGCCTGAGGAGTGGGAGCGGGCGACAAACATCGTCAGCAGATACGGTCATACCTCACTGGCGCGCCTGGCGCTGCAGCCGGGTAAATCGTTTTTCTTTAGCCCAGGTGGTTCGCTTGTGGCTTTTCAGGTCGAAGGGCGGACGGCGGTGGTTTTCGGCGATCCGATTGGGCCGCCAGACGACCTTGCAGATGCTGTGGACAGTTTTAGCGCCCACTGTTCGCTTAACGATTGGTTGCCCGCCTTCTATCAGGTGCTTGCCAGGAACTGGCCCCACTACCGGGAGCAGGGATTTGAGGCGATTGCCATCGGACGCGAGGCGGTAATTGATCTACCCGCTTTCGATCTGGAAGCAGAGCGCTACGACGTTGTGCGCGGCTCGGTGGCGCGTCTCCTGCGCCGCGACTACCATGCGGAACTGGCGTTGCCCCCGCAGGAGAACGAGCTTGTGGAGGAGTTGCGGTTGATAAGCGACGAATGGCTGACGATGCAGCACGTCACCCACTCCGGCTACGCCCTGGGATGGTTTGACGAGAAGTATATTGGCGAGAGCCCGCTGGTACTCGTGCGCGCGCCGTCCGGCCTGATTAGCGCCTTTGCCGCGCTGATTCTGGATGCGCAGGAAAATGCTGTGGTGGTCGATCTCCTGAGATACCGGCCCCAGACGGCCGCCGGCACGCTTGAGCTGCTGTTGAGTACTTTGCTACGTTGGGCTGAGGGCGAGGGATTTTCCCGCGTTAATCTGGGGGTAACCGTCCCTGAGCTGGTTGACGATCCTCAGAGCAATGGACTGGTAGATCAGATCTATGGGCCGTCGGATGAGACGTTCAATCCGCTTCACGTCCACGGTATCAAGACGCAATTTCACCCGCGCTGGCTTGCACGCTACCTCGTTTACCCCGGCGCTACGTCGCTGCCAGCCGTCTGGGACGCGGTGGCGCGGGCCAGCACCGGCTCCGGCTGGTTATGGTTGTTTGTCAGACGCCTCTTACGTATATAATTGGGCGGTGAGGAGAAAGTACATGGTAACGCCAGGATACATTGAAGCCAGAGAGGATTTCCGCAGGGCACGGCGTCAGGCTGCGTTAGAGCAGCTGCTATCGCGGTTGCGAGGAAAGCCGTCCGAGCTCCTGTCCTATGATGAGGTGCGCCGCCAGGTGGGCGCACAGAGCCGTATAGAGCGCGGCCTGCAGGAGATAGCGGTTGATGACATTGTCGGCAGCGTAGGCCGCTACGCTGATTTTACGCGCACCTTTTTGCCCCGAACCGACCAGATGCAGGAGCGCTGGGCGCGAGTGAAGGCAGTGGCTACCGGCGTATCGGGATGGCCCCCGATTGAAGTATATAAGCTGGGGGAAGCGTACTTTGTGATCGATGGCAACCATCGGGTGTCGGTGGCGCGGCAGATGGGGATGAAGACGATCCCGGCGTATGTGACCGAGGTGAAGACGCGGGTGCCCCTGAGCCCGGACGTGGATCCGCAGGCGCTGGTGCTGAAGGCTCGTTACGCTGCCTTTCTGGAGGAGACGGGTCTGGGAAGGAACCGGCTGGATGCGGATCTGACGCTGACGGAAGCGGACGCCTATCATGATCTGGAGGAGCATATTGCGGTGCACCGCTACTACATGGGCCTCGAACAGCAACGCGAGATCCCTTATGAGGAGGCGGCTGTGCACTGGTACGATACCGTTTTTCAGCCTGTGGCCGACGTGATCCGCGCCCGCGGTCTGTTGCATGACTTTCCTGATCGCACGGAGGCCGATCTCTATCTGTGGTTGACGGAACACCGGAGCGAATTGGAGGAGGCGCTGGGCTGGACGGTGAGCCCGGACGCGGCGGCGCTGGATCTATCCGACCGGCAGAGCCGCCCGCGACGGGTGCTGGCTCGTGTTGGAGAAAAATTGTGGGGCGCTTTCACGCCGGACGAATTTGAGCCGGGCCCACCACCAGGCGAGTGGCGCACGAAACGGCTGGCGTCACGCAGTGAAAACCGGCTGTTTTACGATTTGCTGGTCGCCGTAAATGGCCAGGAGGGAGGCTGGCGTACGCTGGAGCAGGCGATCATCATGGCCCGGCGCGAGGGCAGCCAGTTGCGCGGTTTGCACATTGTTGCGGAGGAGACACAGCGCGACAGCTCTGAGGTCCAGGCGATTCGCGACCGTTTCCAGTGGCGCCTGGGAGAGGTAGGCATTGATGGGCGCCTGGTGGTGGAGTCGGGACCTGTTGCCCGCACGCTCTGCGATCGGGCGCGGTGGAATGACCTTCTGGTGATGCCTCTGACGCACCCGCCGGGCACGCGCGTGTTGCAGCGCCTGAGCTCTGGATTTCGTAGCGTGGTGCAGCGCTGTCCCCGGCCCATCCTGGCGGTACCGCGTGAGCCCAGCCTGATGCAGCGGGCCCTCCTCGCTTACGATGGCAGCGCTAAAGCTCAGGAAGCGCTGTTTGTCGTGACCTATATGGCTGCGCGCTGGGGATTTTCTCCCGTCGTGCTTACGATTGAAGCGGATGACGTTGACGCCGACCAGGTGCAGGAGCGGGCCCGCCAGTATCTACAGCAGCGTGGTGTAGAGGCCGTGTATGAAGTAAAATCGGGAGAGGTGGCAGCGAACGTCGTTGGCGTCGCCGGCAACCATAACTGTGATTTCGTCGTCATCGGCGGGTATGGCGCCCGTCCGGTCGTGGAGATTGTTTTGGGAAGTGTGTTGAATCAGGTACTACGGACGGCGCAAATCCCCATCCTGATCTCTCGCTGAAGGTATCTATGAACCTGTTTACACGCTTTTTGAAACAATGGAATCGCGATAAGGATCTGGATCTTCTGGTGGACCATTGTGACGCGCTGGAGGCCCTGATTATCCGCGTTTATAAGCAGGGAGAGGCATCGGCGGCTGACGAAGCAGAGTACCACGCGCTGCGAGCCTGGTTGCTGGCAAACTATGGACAGTGGGAGAAGGCGTTGCAGTCGTTGTGGCGAGAGACACAGGTGGCTGGCGCGCCGGCGGATAAGGATCCCTTCCGGCGATTGATCGAATCGGAGACCGCCGCCGATTTCGTTGGCGACTGGGAAGCGATGCAAAATCTGCCGGCGGCGCGCGAGGCTCTGAATCGGCTGGTTTTGCGCCAACAGAATGAAGAGACGTCATAGCAAGCGCGAGGTGACCCGATGAGTCGTAAAAGCTTCTGGTTTGGTTTTCTGCTGGCTGTTGCATTTGCCATATGGTGGATTCTCCGCCAGAAGAGCAAGCAAGATAGTCCGTTTCAGGCGATTCTGGAAAGTGAGCCACAGGTGCGCCAGCCGCGCCACGAGGAGCCGGAACCGGATCCGCTGCAGGAAATCGCAGGGATTGGGCCGGTCTTTGCCCGCCGCCTGCACAATGCGGGCATCACAACGTTCCGCCAATTGGCGATGTTGCCCCCAGAACGGCTGCGTGACATTGTGCACGTCGCGCCGTGGCAGGCGGACGTCACGTCGTGGATCGAGCAGGCGCGGAAACGTGCTGCCTGATGCGGTTCGCAGCGCCCGTTCGCTCCCTTACCGGTCGCGGATCTGGCGCCGGATAGATGCATCCTCAAGTAGCCAGACATCCGTGGCGAAGCGATCGATGAAATAGCGGTCGTGGACCACAGCCAGGGTTGTTCCCTCGAACTGGGCCAGCGCCTGTTCAAAACCGGTGCGCGAGGGAATGTCCAGATGATTAATCGGCTCATCCAGCAACAGAAAGTTGCAGCCACGCGCAACCAGCAACGCCAGCGCCAGCCGCGCTCGCTCGCCAAAGCTCAAGTCGCCCGTGGGCCGCAACGGATCGTCATCGCTAAACAGAAAGTAGTGTAGAAAAGAGCGAGCATCCGTCTCGTTGAGGGGAGCCGCCCGCTGGATCAGCTCCAGGGCGCTCTTGTCTGGATCCAGCAACTTCTGCTCCTGTGTCATGTATCCCATCTTGACGCTGGCGCCCAGCCGTACACGGCCCGCCTGCGGCGGCAGTCTCCCGGCAATGGTGCGCAACAGCGTCGTCTTGCCGCTGCCGTTGGGTCCGGTGAGCACGATGCGTTGCCCGGCCTGGACATGGAGGTTGAGGTCGCGCAGAAGGGGTGGGTGCCCCTCGTAGCCCACCGTGAGCGCCTCTAGATTCAACACGTCCTGGCTCAAATGGGTAGGCTCGTCAAAATCCAGCTTCATCTTCCAATGGCGCGCCGGTTTTTCCACGCGCTCGTCTGACTCCAGATAGCGATCCAGTTTCTTCTCGCGTGATTTTGCCTTGCGCGCCACCTTCTTGGCATAACGTCGCAGCTGGTCGTTCTTGGTTGCCTGTTCGGTGCCCCGCGCCTGCTGCTTGATGCGGTTGATGTCCTGGCGCATTCTGCGGATTTCATACTGCTGATCTTTATAGGCTGACCACTGCTTTTCTCGCTGCAGGCGTCGTTGTTGTACATAGTCGCTGTAGTTGCCTTCGTAGGCCGCGACGGTGTGGGTAACCGGGTTCAGCGCCAGAATACGGTTGACGGTGTGATCCAGAAAGGTGCGGTCGTGGGAAACAAGGAGTACGCCCCCCTCGAAGCCGGACAGCCAGCGTTCCAGCCACTCCAACATTGCCACATCCAGATGATTGGTTGGCTCGTCGAGGAGCAGTAGATCCGGTTCCTGTAGCAAAATCAGGGCCAGCGTCAGCCGCGTTTTCTGACCACCGCTCAGTTGCCCCACGGGCCGAGCGCCGGGGATCTCGCTTAGGCCCAGGTGTTGTAGCGTCACCTCGACGCGCGCCGGGTCGTAAGACGACAGTTGCTGTAGGGCGCGGTCGTAAGCTTTCTGTAGGCCGGCTTGTTCTGGATTTTGGGCCAGCGCGTTCGCCAGCCGCTCCAACTCGGCCTGTAAGAGGTCGGGGTCGCCCGCGGCGCGACCCACGGCGTGCGCCAGCGACAATTCTGACGGCAGTTCGAAGCTCTGCGCCAGATAGCCGACCTGCGCATTGCTCGCGAATGATAGATGCCCACTGTCCGGTTGTTCCTCGCCGGCCAGGATGCGCAAAAGCGTGGTCTTGCCGCTGCCATTGGGCCCGATCAGCCCGACGCGTTCTCCGGCATTAAGATGAAAGGTAACGTCCTGTAATATGGGGTTGAAATCGAAGGATTTGCTGATCTGATGAACGGTAAGCATGAGTTTGCCTCTTCAAGCTGGTCGCCGGCAGTTGCCAGAGCCCGCGCCATTATGTTAAAGTAACGGTGCCAGGAGGGAAGGTATGAATTCAGGCGCTGACCACTGGTCCTTTGGTCCTATCAGGCGCCTGATTTACCTTTGGTCTACAGCAGTTCCATATTTGGTCTGCTATGCTATAATCGGCGCGTTTCAATTGAGAAACTCCCACATCTGGCGAGTATTGTGGATCTATGTCTTTTTGGCAGCAACTCAATCAACTTCTAAGCGAGGCGCCGGGCAACGTCGTCTACCACCTGGTTACGCTCTTCGCCATCCAGGCTACGCTGGCAATTGCTTTTTCGCAATGGCGGCGCGAGCGTGAGCTACCGTCGGACCGCAAACGCGGCGAGCTGGCGCGACGCCTCACATTGGCGGCGCTGGGTCTGTTCATTGCGCGCTTCCTCCTTCTAATTATCTCTCTTGTTGTTGCCAGTAGCAATGATCCTACGCTGCCCATGCGTATCTTGCCCCCGTTGGAACAGGGGGTCAATTCGGCAACGGCGATCCTGATCGTCTGGGCGTTACTGCCCGCGTTCCCTTCGTTGCCTCGGGTCAATGACGTGGGCGTTGTGCTCGTGCTCCTGCTGGCGGGCGTGATGTACGCTTTCTTTGCGCAAGATTGGGCCAACAATGCGCAACCGGGCATGATCTATAATGGCTCCGAGCAGTCTACCATCTGGGGCGCGTTTCAGATCGCGGTGTTGCTTGTGGGCGCTGTGCTGTTGTTGGCGCAGAAGTTTCCCGGCGGTGGATTGCACCTCCTGATCGTCGGTGCGCTCCTGGCGGCGCACGCCGTCCAGTTCTGGAATTATCCTGAGACGGTTCCCAGCAACACGGAAATCCCGTTTTGGATTCGATTGGGGCACCTGGTGGCCCTGCCCCTGCTGGCTGTGGTGGCTTATCGCCATACATTGAGCCAGCTCCTGGCGGCGCAACTGACAAACCGGCCCGCGCTGGAGCAAATGGCAACCGCTTTGCAGATGGCGTCGCAGGTCATTCAGCCACCGGGCCTGCGCCGGCGGATTGACAAAGCGGTGAGCATGATTGCCCGGTTGACCGACGCCGCGTTCGTGGCCATCGCCATCCCGGCGAGTAGCGACGCACAGCAACTGGACCTGGTTGGGCGGCAGCAGGGGGACGAGGCGTTGCGCCCGTGGGCCTTGAAACGGCAGGACTGGCCTTCTTTCCGGATGGCTATCGATCAGGATGACGTGGTGGAACTGGCGCCTAACGGGCTTGGTGCGCGGCAGTTGCACGATCTTTACCAGGAATTGGGCCTGTCTCTTTCCGGTCCCATGCTGATCATTCCCCTGCAGGCAGGTGAGGATGAGGTAGGGGTGTTGTTGCTGGGGAGCGAAACTGAGGAAGGTGTCTGGCCGGATGACGTGCGCTCAATTGCGCCCGATTTGGGCGCGTATGTTGCGCAGGCGCTGTCCAATGCGCGCCGCGAGAGTGACGTGGCGCCGAGCGCGGTCGTGGGCGATATGCGTGCTGCCGCAACCACAGGCGCGGCTGAGGAACAGGAGCAGGTTGTTTCTGGTCGTGTCATTGCTCTGGAAAACGAGTTGGAAAGTGCGTTGGAGGAGCGCGAAACGCTGGCTGCCCGCCTGCAGCAGACAGAATCGCAATTGCAGTCGACGCAGCAAAAGGCGCGTAACCTGGCCGAAACGGTAGAGGAACTGGAACGCAGCCGCTCGAGCGACGAATACGTGCAATCTCTGGAGACGGAGGTCAGGACGCTGCGCGAATCGCTTATCGAGGCCGAGGAGGCCATGGCCATGGCGGCTGCAGCCGAGGGCGAGCTGAGCACCGAGTGGGTAACGACGACCATCAGCCGCTACTCAGGCGAGCTGGAGGAAGCGCAGGTTCGCCTGGATGAACTGGAAGCGGAACTGGCGCGCTATGAGTCTGATGAGGTTAACCAGGTGCTTACGTCGCTGGCCCAGGAACTGCGCACACCGCTGACCTCCATTGCCGGCTATACCGATTTGCTGCTGGGCGAGACGATGGGCATTCTGGGCACTCACCAGCGCGACTTCCTGCAGCGGGTGAAGGCCAATGTGGAACGCGCGGGCGTGTTGCTGGATCAGATCGTGCAGATGGCCACAGCGCCGTCGCGCAACGTGACCATTCGGGACGTGGAGCTGGTTGATGTCAACGAGCTGATTGAGACTGCGGTGAACACCATCATCACAGAGTTGCGCAAAAAGGAGCTGCGTTTAAATCTGGATGTGGATGAGTCACTACCGCTTGTGCCGGCCAATCGTGACGCGCTATCTCAGGTGCTCATCCATTTACTGAGTAATGCGTCACAGGCCTCTGTCAGCCAGGGCGAAATGACGGTCAGTTGCCATGCAGACACACTTCGCGAAGTAGACAAAGAGGGTGTGGCCGACGCTGAGCATTTTGTGCATCTCTCTGTTCGTGATAGCGGCGGCGGCATCAGCCCGGAAGATCGCTCGCACGTATTCGACCCACAGTATCGCGCTGAAAACCCGCTCATTACGGGCCTCGGCGAGACAGGCGCGGGTCTTTCTGTGGCGCAGACGCTGGTGGCGGCCCATGGTGGACGGTTGTGGGTGGAGAGCGATATGGGTGAGGGAAGCACTTTCTCCGTACTATTGCCCCTGTCGCACAACGGTAACAGCGGCCCGCCTGCGGACGACGAGTGATGGAGCAACCGTTAGAGGATCGTTCCAATTGGCGCTCCGGCCTGTTGCTGACCCTGGGCGTGGTGGGCACTGTGCTGATGGCGCTGTTACTGGCGCTCTCTGACGGGCTGCAGGTGCGGCTGCCACCACCTCGCCCCACAGAAACGGCTGTCGCAGTCGCGGCAGCGACGACCGTAGTGCCGCCCACCGTTTCGCTGCCCACTTCCACACCTACGACCCCTGCGCCAACGCCCACAGCGACTGCCGGAGCAACAGAGACAGACGAGAAGAAACCGAGCGCCACGCCGGTTCCCGTCATGGCCCAATGCGGCGTTATCCCTTCCGATTGGACCGCCTATACCGTGCGGCGCGGCGACACGTTGTTCCGCCTGGCCATCAACTCCGGAGCTACCGTCAGCGCGCTGACGGTGGCCAACTGCCTGGACTCCAATCGTATTTACGCCGGCATGACCATCTACCTGCCGGAGACTCCGCTGCCGCCGGCGCCCGTGTGCACAGGTCCGCCCGCTTCCTGGACACGCTACACCGTGCAGCCGGGCGATACGCTTTTCTCGTTGTCTCGCTCTCGCGGCACGACCGTTTACAACGTGCTGACGGCGAACTGTCTGGTGGGCACTCGCATTAACGCCGGGCAGGTCCTTTACCTTCCGCCCCTGCCGGCGACGGCGACGCCTGTCCCCACGGAAGCGCCGCCGACGGCGCCACCACCGCCACCGCCGACAGACACGCCGGCGCCGCCCACTGCCACGCCACCGCCGCCAACGGCGACCCTCGAGCCTTCGGCCACGCCGCCGGCGACGGCGACTATCGCACCCACGGCTACCGGGACGCCACCGCCAACAGATACAGCTGTGCCACCAACTGCAACAGCGACAAATACCATTGCCCCGCCTACCGCTACGGCGACAGCGACTGCCTCGCCGACGGCGACCAGTGCGCCGCCGACGGCAACGCCGACCGCGACGGCTGTTCCACCAACGCCGACATTTACTCACACGCCGGCGCCGCCGACAGCAACGAATACGGCCATCCCGCCCACGTTGACTCCAACGGAAGCGCCGCCGACACCGACAGACACGGCCGAACCTGACGAGCCGCCGGCAACTGCCACCTATACTCCCACGCCCGAGGATACGCCAACGTCTGACCCGTCTCCCTGAGCCGTGCGCTTCTTGGTTAAACAGGGTGCTGTGTTATAATCTCAGCCCGACTTTGCCATAATCTGGAGTAAACGAAGCCATGTCTAAGGCTGAATCCCTGCGCCAGTCTATACTGGCGCAGGTTGCTGAATACTACCGCGAGGCGCACGCCGGTCAGCCCTTCGTCCCCGGCGAGACACGCGTCCAGTACGCGGGACGCGTCTACGATGCTCATGAGATGCAGAATATGGCCAGGGCGCTGCTGGATTTCTGGCTGACTGCCGGCCCCTTCGCCGAACGGTTCGAGAAGAAGTTAGGTAACTTCCTGGGTGTGCGAGAGATAGTTCCCGTCAACTCTGGCTCCTCGGCCAATTTGGTGGCGGTGACCACGCTCTGTTCCAAACAGTTGCGGCGACCGTTGCGGCCCGGCGACGAAGTGATTGTGCCTGCCGCCAGCTTTCCGACCACCGTCAATCCCATCATCCAGAACCGCCTGGTGCCAGTGTTCGTTGACAGTTGTCTGGGCGACTACAATCTGGATCCGGCTCAGCTCGAGGCAGCGCTGTCGCCGCGCACGCGGGCCGTGATGTTTGCCCACACGCTGGGCAACCCTGGGGACATGGATGCCATCGTCGACTTTGCACGGGAACACGACCTGTACTTGATCGAGGATACCTGCGACGCGCTGGGGTCGCGGTGGGACGGCAAGTTGGTGGGCACATTTGGCCACCTGGCGACGCTGAGTTTCTACCCGGCTCACCACATTACGCTCGGCGAGGGGGGCGCTGTCTACACCGACCGCCCACGCCTGGCCAAAATCGCCCGCGCCGTCCGTGACTGGGGACGGGATTGCTGGTGCGGCTACGAAAACCCGCCCAACGGGAAATGTGGTATCCGCTTCCAGCGTGAGGTGCCAGGAATGCCGGGCTTTTACGATCACCGCTATTTTTACACGGAAATTGGCTACAATCTGAAACTCACCGATCCGCAGGCGGCTATCGGTCTGGCGCAGCTGGACAAGGTGGAAGGCTTTATCCAGAAGCGGAAGCGAAACTTCGCCTATCTTTACAAGAGGATGAAGGCTTTTGAGGAATTTCTCATCCTGCCCACGTGGCATGAGAAAGCAGAGCCGGCCTGGTTTGCCTTCCCGTTGCTGGTGCGCGATGAAGCTCCGTTCCGGCGCTATGAGCTCACGCGCTTTCTGGAGGAGAATCTGGTTGAGACGCGACCGCTGTTTGCGGGCAACATCCTGAAACAACCGGGCTACCGCGACATCGAGCGGCGCGTTGTAGGCGATTTGCCAGTGGCAGACTACATTATGCGCGGCGCTTTCTTCGTTGGCGTTTACCCAGGTTTGGACATTCCGCAACTGGACTATATGATTGATACGTTTGGGGAATTCTTTGCCCAACGATAACCGGACCAGGGCCGGCGCTGCGATTTGAGGCCACGCGCCCTGTTGGAAACCGGATGAGTCTCACACGGCATACGTGCAACGCGTCATGAAATTGTCTGTCATCATTTGCTGTTATAACGAGCGGGCCACGATTATGGGGGTGATCGAACGCACCCGCGAGGTCGATCTGGGCGGCGGCTGGGAGAAAGAGATCATCGTCGTGGATAATTATTCCACCGATGGCACGCGAGAAATCCTGCAGGAGCTGGACTACCCGGACGTGCGCGTGATTTTCCACGAGCGCAACCTGGGGAAGGGGCGTTCTATTCGCACCGGATTCGAAAACGCCGGCGGCACCCATTACTTCATACAGGACGCCGACACCGAATACGATCCCTTTGAACAGCCCTTGTTCTGCCGCAAAGCGCAAGAAACCAATGCCGCCGCCGTCTTTGGCTCCCGTGTGCTCAGCGGTGAGATTAAGTCTAAGTATCTGCGAACCCTGGTGGGAAACCGGGTCATTACCTGGCTGGCTAACTTCCTGTTTCGAGGTAATCTGACCGACGTCGCTACCGCGTCCAAGATGGTGCGCGCCGATGTGGTGGACGAGCTCCATCTGGAAGGCAGCGGGTTTGACCTCGATTTCGAACTACCGGCGAAAATCCTTCTGGCGGGGCACGAGATTGAGGAGATTCCTATTAGTTACAATCCGCGCTCCTATGAGGAAGGTAAGAAGATAGGCGCTCGTGACTTTGTGGAAGCGGTGCTGACGATGTTGCGCGCGCGCCTGGGGCTGTCTCCTGTGCACAAACAAACCAGCGCGGCGCCGGAGTTGAGGAACACATAACGGTATGCCCTGGAGGGTACAGAGTGAGATGAACGTTGTCGTAACGGGATCCATTGCCTACGATTACCTGATGTTTTTCGCCGGCGAATTTGCTGAGCATCTGCTAGAGCAACAACTGCGCTCGCTGAGCGTCAGTTTCCTCGTCGATTCGCTGCGCCGGGAGCGCGGCGGCACCGCACCGAATATTGCCTATACCATGGCTTTGTTAAAGGGCCAGCCTATGGTTATGGCGACGGCGGGCGAGGACTTTGGCAGCTACCGCGAGTGGCTGGAGCAGCATGGTGTGAATACGTCTGCGATAAAGGAAATTGAGGGCGAGTACTGCGCCTCTTTCTTTGCCAACATTGACGAAGTACAGAATCAGATTGGCGCCTTTTACGCCGGCGCCATGGCGCACGCCGGCGAGCTCAGCTTCGCACAACACGCGCCGGATGCGGAACTGGCCATCATTTCACCCAACGAGCCCGGCGCCATGCGCCGTTACGTTGAGGAGTGCAAGGCACTAGATATCGCCTATATCTATGACCCCAGCCAGCAGACAATCCGCCTGACGGCTGACGATCTGGTTGAAGGCATCGACGGCTGTTACCTGCTGACGGTCAATGAGTATGAGCTGAGCATGATTGAGGAAAAGACAGGGCTGGACGAGGATGAAATCCTGAGAAGAGCAGAAGGGCTACTGGTCACCAGGGGCAAAGAAGGTTCGCAGATTATCGTCGACGGGGATTACGTGGAAATTCCGCCGGTGCCGCCGCACGAAGTTGCGGAGCCCACAGGCGCGGGCGATGGTTTCCGCGGCGGTCTGCTGCGCGGCATACAGTTGGGATTGCCCTGGTCAATCTGCGGACGCATGGGCGCTCTGGCAGCGACCTATGTTTTAGAGAACATGGGTACGCAGAATCACCGTTACACGCCCGCGGAGTTCGTCGCCCGCTATCGCCAACACTTTGACGACGAAGGCGCGCTGGACGTGCTGCTTGCGCCGGAGACCAGCGCCGTCGCCCAGTGACAGCGACCTTACACCACACTTATCAATAGGAGTGACTAAAATATCATGGACTACGACGTAAAAAATACCGATCTGGCCCCCGGCGGTCGCCTGCGCATCGAGTGGGCCGAGCAGGAAATGCCTGTGTTGCGGGGTATTCGCGAGCGTTTTAAGAAGGAGCGCCCGCTTGCCGGCGTGCGCGTCAGCGCCTGTCTGCACGTGACCACAGAGACGGCAAACTTGATGCACACACTGCAGACGGGCGGCGCGGACGTCGTCCTGACGGCGAGCAATCCGCTCAGCACGCAGGATGATGTTGCTGCGGCCCTGGTCGCCCATTACGAGATTCCGGTCTTTGCCATCAAGGGCGAGGACAACGAAACGTATTACAAACACATCCACGCTGCTCTCGACCACGAGCCACACATTACCATGGACGACGGCGCAGATCTGGTCAGCACGTTGCACAAGGACCGCCGCGAACTATTGGATAACGTAATCGGCGGGACGGAAGAAACGACCACCGGCGTTATTCGCCTGCGGGCCATGGCTGCCGACGGGGCGCTGGAATTCCCTGTGATTGCCGTAAACGACGCTTTGACCAAGCATCTTTTCGACAATCGCTATGGTACAGGGCAGTCTACGCTGGATGGTGTCATCCGAGCCACGAATATTCTGATCGCCGGTAAGACCGTCGTGGTCGCCGGCTATGGCTGGTGCAGCAAAGGCATTGCGAGCCGCGCGGATGGCCTGGGCGGCAACGTCATCGTCACCGAAATCGATCCGCTGAAGGCGCTTGAGGCGGTGATGGATGGGTATCGTGTGATGCCTATGCAAGAAGCGGCGGCCATTGGGGATATCTTTATCACTGCAACCGGCGATATCGACGTGATAGACGAGCCCCATTTCCAGGCAATGAAGGACGGCGCGATTGTGGCTAACTCCGGCCACTTCAACGTGGAGATCAACATTCCTGCGCTGGAGCGCATGGCGGTTGAAGCGCCCCGTCGCGTCCGTGAGTTTGTGGAGCAGTACACGCTGCCCGGCGGCAAGACGATCAATTTGTTGGGTGAGGGACGTCTGATCAACCTGGCTGCAGCCGAAGGTCACCCGGCGTCGGTGATGGATATGAGCTTTGCCAATCAAGCCCTGAGCGCCATCTTTATGCAGGACAACGCCGACACATTGGAGCGGCAAGTGTATTCCGTTCCTGAGGAAGTGGATCAGGAGATCGCGCGCATAAAACTGGAAGCGATGGGCATCGACATTGATACGCTCACTGAGGAACAGGAAGCATATCTCAATTCCTGGGAAGAGGGCACCTGAGTTCCGCCAGTGGTTGACACGTTGCCGGGGCGGTAGGTGCGAATTTCACTTGCCGCCCTTCACGGTTTGCCTGCCTCACAGTTGAACCTGTATCCCAAATGAGAAGACCGCGAGATCATCATATCGTCGACCGGGTTGGAGCGGTGCGCGCTGCGCGCCTCTTTTCAAACGTGGTCAGCCCGCCGGTCATGTTCGCCGTTCTCGGTCTGTTGTTGGCATGGATCGAGCTGCCCCCCTTGCCCGCGTTGGGCTGGGCCGCTGTCTACGGTTTTTTCGTTTCGCTGGCTCCAATTCTGCTGGTGCTGTATCTGTTGCGTACCGGCCGGGTGGCGGAACTGCACATGAGCAACACGACGGAGCGCCACGTGCCTTACCTGGCTGCGGGCCTCAGTTCGGGGTTTGTCCTTGCGCTGCTCTCTCTCTTCGATGGACCGGAGGTGCTGCGCTGCCTCACCGCCTTCAACATCGTTACGCTGGTGCTCCTGGGCATCATCAATACCCGCTGGTTGATTAGTTTTCACGCCGCCGCAGCCTCCGCACTACTGATCGTAGTGGCCCTGGTGTTCGGCCTGGGGCTAGGGCTTGCCCTTCTGCCGCTCTTACTTGCCGTTATTGCCATCCGTCTCTACTTGCGCCGGCACACAGTGGCCGAAATTGTGGGCGGCATCGTGGTGGGCGGCGGATCGGTCGTATTGTTGACACCATTTGGTTGCTTCGTATAGGGGCAAGGCAAGATACCAATGTTTGAACAAGATCGCTTTATCGTCCGCCTGCAACAGCGCGTGGTGCGCGAAGATGGGATCGTGGCTTGCTTCCTGAGTGGCTCCTTTGGCAGCCGCCGCGAAGATGATTACTCAGACCTGGACGTTGTGCTGGTCTATGAAGATGAAGCGGCTCGCGACGCGGCCTGGGCGCAGCGGCGTGATTTTGCTCGCTCGGTCTTGCCCTATGTACCGGCTAAATCGTTTGACGCCGACCACGTGCGCCCGCACTTTCACGTTGCGCTTTACGGCAACGGAGCCAAGGTCGATTATCTGTTCCAGGCTCGCGAGAATATGCAGCCTGCGCCCTGGTATCGCGAGATTCGGATTCTGAAAGACAGTGACGGGTGGGCGGAGTCGTATCAGAACCAATCGGCGCGCGTCATGGCCACCCAACCGCGTGTAGAAGCTTCCGAACTGGAACGCATTGACAATCGCTTCTGGGTCATGTTCTGGGACGTGTACCGGCAGTTGCTGCGGGGTGATGTCGTCAAACCATTTCCGGTGTATCTGGAGCTGCTCTATTTCACGCTGCCGCCGTTATTGCGCGCCCTGCCGCCAGAAGATGCAGCGTACCAGCCCCTGTTGAAGGCGCGTTATGCAGAGGAGTCAGAGATAACGTTGGCGCACCTCAGGGAACTGATGGATGCTTATGTCGCTGCACGCTCGGCCATCATCCGGCGGCACAACGTGGGCTTTGTGCCCGACAGTTCCTTCGAGCGAACCTTGCAACAGACGCTGGCGCGGCGCGGCTCATAACTCGTTGTCCTCTTCTTCACCCTCGCGGTGCGACGCCGCCAGGCGCAGCCAGGCCGCGACGCGATGGTGTACCTGTTCCTGGTAATCGTCCTCGGAGATGTCGAACCAACATATGCGTGGGTCTTCTTCCTGGAACCAGTTGTTCTGGTGGCGCACAAAACGGTGCGTTTCAAACTTGATCCGTTCCACGGCCTCCTGCAGGGTCATCTCCCCAGCAAGGTAATCCAACAGTTGCCGGTACCCTAATCCACTGAGCGCGGGAAGGCGTGGGTCATACCCTGCTTCTTGCAGAGCCTGTGTTTCCTCCAGCAGACCCGTCGCCATCATGCGTTCCACGCGCTCGTCGATGCGCCGGTAAAGGGTGTCGCGGTCCGTGTTCAGGCCAATGATACAGATGTCATACGGCCGGGGGGTCTTTCTCTGTAGCTCGGTGATGGGGCGCCCGCTAACCAGCGTCACCTCCAGAGCGCGTACCACGCGGCGCACGTTGTTGGGGTGAATGCGAGCCGCGGCGGGCGGATCGAGGTGCTGCAACCAGCGATGTAGTTCTTCGCCGCCGCGCTGTCGTAGCGCGCGGCGCAGGGCGGGGTGTGGCGCGACGCGAGGAATGCCCCAACCTTCAACCACAGCCATGATATATTGACCCGTGCCGCCGACCAGGATGGGCAACCGCCCGCGGGCCTGGATTTCGTCAATGGCTGCATACGCCAGGTCCTGGTACTGGCCCAGCGTAATCGTTTCATCGGGCCCGGCGATGTCGATGAGGTGGTGGGGAATCGCGGCGCGCTCGGCCGGAGATGGTTTGGCCGTGCCCACGTCCATACCTTGGTAGAACAGGCGCGAATCGGCGGACACGATCTCGCCGTCGAAGCGCCGGGCCAGTCGCAGCGAAAGATCGGTTTTGCCAATGGCCGTGGGACCGACGACAACCAGAAGAGGAGACTTGCCGTCGCCTGGCCGGATGGAAGTCGACCTTCCTTCCATTTGTTGTTTACTCACCAGCCGCGTACCGCGTTGGGAATATGCTCGCAACGCAATAATTTCCCGCTGGAATCCAGTTCTACGGCGACGAGATCGACGCGCCAGTTGACGTCGCGGATCTCATGCTCGTAAATGAATATCTCGGCCAATTGCAATAATTTCTGGCTCTTGCGCGCCGTCAGTCCATCCTCGGGCAAGCCCATACGCCGTCCGCGACGGGTCTTCACCTCTACAAACAGCAGCAGGTCGCCCGCCTGTGCCACCAGGTCGATCTCGCCGCGCGTGCAGCGCCAGTTGCGCTCCAATATCTCGTAGCCTTGTTCTTCCAGGTGGCGGGCCGCAAGCGATTCTCCCCACGCCCCAAGCCGTTTGCGCGCATCTGACACAATGTTACCTCCAGAGCCTATCGGGATGCGGTTGGGCCGATTATAAGCAATTGTCACGACGCCGCCACAGCGCCACATCCTCACTCCGGCGGGCGCAGGAGCTGGCCCAATTGCTCCAGCATTGGGGCTGCCTGCCGCCTTAGCCACCGTCCATGCCCCTTCTCTCGCTGCAAATCGGGCCGCGTGCGGCGCAACTCTTCATACAGCTCTATTGTCTGTTGCACGGTGCGATCGATATCGTATCGACAGCTTGCCTCGCGAGCAGCGGCGCCCATTGCCTGGCATCGCTGCCGGTCGATAACCAGGGCGGTGATGGCCGCCGCCAGGCCCTCCGGCGTGGAGGTGAGCAGGCCGGTTTGATTATGCTCCACCGTGTCGGCAATGCCCGGCGAGGAAACGGCAGCCACAGGGAGGCCGGTGGCCATCCCTTCGATGACGCTTAGGGGGTGAACCTCAGAGATGGAGGCGGTGACGTAGGCGTCGGCCAGGGCCAGGATGCTGCCCACTTCCGTGTAGGGCACCGCGCCGGAGAAGTGGACCGACTGCCCGAGGCCCAACTCCTCTGCTCGCTCCTGGAGCTTTTCCTTGAGCGGGCCTTTGCCCATGAACAGCAGGTGCAGGTCGGATACAATATCCTGGGCCAGAGCGAACTGGCTCAGCAATTTCATCAGGTTCTTTTCGCTGGAAAGGCGGCCGGTGTAGATGAGCAGTATCGCTTCTTCAGGGATGCCAAGATCGTCGCGCGTATGAGAGAGAGCGGGGTTCCAGAACGGTTCCAGATCAATGCCGTTGGGAATGACCTCGATGCGTTGCCGCACGCCAAATTCGCGCATAATATCACGAATGCTCGGTGACGGTGTGATAACCACGTCACAGTAATCGGTAAACTCCGGCCATACTTGTCGCATGATGGCGTCGGCGGCAGGTTGCGGCAGGGGCATGTAGGCGCCGGTATAAAGATCGTAGCGCGTGTGGTTGGTGTAGACGATGGGGCAGTTGCCGTAGCGGTGGGCCATTTCCACGCTCATAAAAAGGTGGTGGCAGTGGATGATATCCATCTGCCGCAACCGTTCCTGAGCCTGTTTGCTGTAGCGAAAGCTGAAGTAGTAGCCGGTGTCTCCCAGAGGGATAGCCGGCGAGCGCAGCACGTTTTTCTCCTCCCCGGCCGGATCCGGTTCACCGAGCGTAAACACCGTTACTTCGTGTCCTTCAGCTTCCAGTTTTTCTTTGTACAGGGACACCATTCTCGTGACGCCGTTCATGACGGGCTTGTAACAGGCGGTGACCATGCCGATGCGCATTTCTTCTCCTTTTGTGCCCGACGCCTGGGATCCAGGCCGGGTTATTCTGCTTCACGGTCCGCTAGGGGGATGGACGCCGCGAGAACTGTACCACGTCCCGGCTCAGAATCAATGTGTAGCTCCCCGCCGACCAGTTGTAGCCTTTCCTTCATGCCAGAAAGACCGTAGTGACCACTGTGGCTGAAACCATTCAGCTTATCCTCAACGTTGAAGCCACAGCCATTATCGGCAACCGTGGCCTCAATACGCTGGTCCTGGTAATAGAGGGCAACATGCACTTCTGTGGCGGCTGCGTGTTTGGCCACGTTCGTCAGCCCTTCCTGCACGAAACGGTAAAGCGAAAGAGACACGTCGTCCGGCAACCGGCCCACCTCTTGGCCCTGACAATGAATGTCTATCTCTGTGCGATGGGCGAAGTCGCGGCATAGACCTTCCACTGCCTGAAGGATGGTGGTGTGCTGCAGCGCCGGTGGTCGCAGATCCTGAGAAAGCCAGCGCAGACGCTCCATCGTTTCCGAGGCTATCTCGTTGGCCTCGGCGATGCTGTCCTGGATGTCGCTCAGTTCCTGGGGGATGCGACTGCGAATCATGCCCAGATTGAGTTGCAGAGCAGTTAGCATCTGTCCCGCGTCGTCGTGCAATTCTTGTGAGAGGCGCTTCCGCTCATTTTCCTGTGCCGTAACCAACTGCTGCGTCAGATTTTGTAGTTGTTCGCGACTGCTGCGAACTTCCTCGAAAAGGGAAGCGTTTTGCAGCGCCGTGGCGGCCTGTGCGGTTAACGCTTCTATCAGCCGCAGGTCGGTCTGGCTAAATGGCGCACCTGAATGCCGGTGCAGGCTGAGAATGCCCATCTTCTGTTTGCGCTGGGGCAACGCCACGCCGAGCCAGCTTTGGGTTACTTCGGCTTCGGTTGCCGCTGCCCACTCCGTCTGAGCCAGCGGTTCGTTAATAAGGACGCCCTCGTGTGATTGTACAACCTGTTGCAGGTGGGGCATGGCGGCAAGGTCGATGGCGGCGGGAGGGGCGGCATTTTTGCTTCCGATGCCGGCCTCGCCCCGGGCGTGGGCGATGCGCCACTGTTCGGCGGCATCGTTCAGCAAGATCGTTCCTGTCTGGTAGGGTGCCATCTCGCGAGCATGGTCCAGGAGCCGCTCCAGAATCACTTCCTGATCTAGCGTTTCGCTCAGACTGGCGTTCGCTGTGCGCAACGCGTCTGCCAGACGGTGTGCCCGCAACTCCTCCTGGAAGGTACGGGCGTTGCCGATGGCGATTGCCGTCCACGTTCCGGTGGCCTTCAGGAGGCGCAGATCGTGGGTGTTGAAAGCGCTTTCCTCGCTGTTCACAGCCTTGATGACGCCGATGATCTCGTCACGAAGGACCAGGGGAACGATGAGCAGGGAGCCAGCGGCAGTGTTAGCGTCGGTCTCGCCGAACTCCCTGAGCCGGGCAGCGTTGTTGAGCATCAGCGCTCGGCCATCGCGCAACGCCTGATCGACGGCTGCGCCGTGCAGAGAATTGTCATCGCTGAGGCCCAGATCCGGCGCGTTGCTTTTGCTCGCCGCCAGGCGCAGAGTGTTGTCTTCGCGGAGAATGATGGACACGCCCTCTGCAGGCACTAGAGAGGTGACCTCATTTAGCACGCGGTCAAGCACGACGTCGAGATCGAGAGTCGAGGCTACTGCCTGGCCCATTTCGGCCAGCGTTGCCAGTTCTCGCGCCTGCCGTTCCAGACGCGCAGTGTGCTCCGCGCGCACGTCCAGCATCCGGTTAAATTGCACGGCGACATAGGCGAGCTCGCGCGGACCGCCGACAGGAGCTCGTCGCTCACGATCGCCGGCAGCGACGGCGCCGGCGACCTGCGCCATCTGGTACAGCGGTTCGACTATTTGCCGTCTGAAGTACCAGCTGACAACGCCTACCACGGCGATTACCGCCAGCGAGAGCACGATATTGCGGGCCACCGCGCGCTGCACCGGCTGTAACGCCTCCCGAGCGGGGATGCCCACGTAGACGTGCCAGGACGCGGAGGGGATGGTGGTGTAGCCGTAGAGGCGGTCAATGCCATCGACGCCGGTGGCGCGAGCCTGTCCGGATTGATTGGCCATGACCAGATCGGCGACTTCGACCCCGCGCACGTTTACCCCGACCCAGCGCTCGGGATCGACAGAACGGGCCACGACGGCGCCCTGAGAATCGACGATGGTGATGGTGCCGTTTGGCGGCAGGGAAACCTGATTGAGACTACTCTGGAACCAGGTGAGGTCCACGGGAAGAATGGCGGCGCCCCCGAACTCTCCGTCACTGGTGAACACCGGATAGGCGAGAATCGTGACCCAGCGACCGGTGACACGACCCACCTGGACGTCGCTGACGACGAACTTGCGGTCGCGCAGAATGGCCTGGAACCATTCCCGGTCGACCACGGAGGGCAGCGGTCCTTCCGGTTCCGCGTTGGTGGCACAGATGACGCGGCCCTCGCGATCGATGAGGCCAAAACCGAGGTACGGTTGGAACAGCTCCGACATATCCGCCAGGCTCTCGTCGCACCGTTCCGGGTCCAGTGCGCGCACGTCGGGCCGCTGCGCTGCGCGCGCCAGGAGGGTTTCAGAATCACGGAGCCACTGTTCGATGTGTCCGGTTGTGAGCTGCGCCAGGTTCAGTGCGGCGGCATGCGCCTGGTTTGACTCATCCTGCACGTCAGTATATGTGGCTACGATCAGCAGCAATAATACCGGGATGGTCGTGATCAGCACCAGAATGAGAAGTTGCGCGCGAATGGAACGACGCGTTTTCATGGGCTATCGGCTTACGTCAGATCGCGTAAGACTTCACTGGGAGTCACCTGCTGCAACTTGAACCTGCTGACAAGTACACTCCAATTGTATGGTTCGACTTATCGTCAAGTCAACTTCTAAGCCGGGACGCTGTGGATAAGGAGCATGTTCTGATGGCTGGAACGCGCTATAATCGGCCTCTATATCGCGGGCCTGTCCGGTTGAAAAAAGCGTCCTGGATCCTGGAGCAGGCGTCGCTGATTGCCACAAATAAGACATCAATTGCAGGAGGTTGTCAATGCGCATTGTCATCGGAGCCGACCACGCCGGCTTTGCCCTTAAAGAGACGTTGAAGAGAGAGCTGGAGAGCGCCGGGCACACGGTTGTCGACGTGGGCGCCCATCACTATGATCCAGACGACGATTATCCCGACTTCTCGGCAGCAGTAGGGCGCGCGGTGGTCAGCGGAGAAGGGGAACGAGGCATTCTTGTGTGTGGTAGCGGCGTGGGCGCATGCGTGGCGGCGAACAAGATCAAGGGCGTTCGCGCCTGCCTTTGCCACGACATCTACTCGGCAACCCAAGGGGTAGAGCATGATGATATGAACGTTTTGTGCCTGGGCGGTTTGATCGTCGGCGAGGCGCTGGCCAAAAAACTGGTGCACGGATTTCTGGAAGCGGAGTTCATTGGCGCCGGCCGCTTCAAACGACGTCTGGACAAGATCCTGGCACTGGAGGAATAGCCGGTTTGCTCCTGGCCCGCTTACTGGACCAGGAGCACGATGACCTGCTATACGACCGGCTCCTCGTCTTCCAGCGTAAAGCCAATCTTCACCGTGACCTGCCAGTACGCGATTTTGCCGTCTTCGATGTAACCGCGCGTTTCGGTCACCTCGAACCAGCGCATATTTCGCAACGTCTTGGCGGCACGGTTGACGGCGTTCTTGATCGCTTCCTCCATGCTGTTTTCCGATGAGCCTGTGAGTTCGATTTGTTTGTAAACGTGACTGCTCATTGATTTTCTCCCGTTGATTGACGTTCCGACATTCTGTTGTCCATGATAGCATGCTCGCCTGTTGTTTTCGAATAAGCTCTGGTGGTGCAGGTCAATCCTTCGAGGCGCTATCAAGCTCCTCTATCGCATCGCGAACCACCTGAGCGCTCTTTTGCAGCGCCGCCTGCTCGGCCTCGCTCAGCGGCAGGGGGAACGTAGCCAGTATGCCTTCTCCTCCTACCAGCTGGGGCAATGACACGGTCACGTCGGAGACGCCGGCGATCTCGGCGCGGGGCGTGCAGACGGTGAGAATGGCGCGCTGGTCGCGCATAATGACGTTGACGATGCGCGCCAGCGCGCTGCCAATGCCGTAGTAGGTTGCCCCCTTGCCCTCGATGATGTCGTAGGCGGCGCGGCACACATCGCGCGTTATCTTTCTGCGGATCTCATCATGGAGCGGAATATCTTGCAGTCGACAGAACTCCGCCAGCGGCAGGTTGCCGACGTTGGTCAGCGACCAGGTGATCACCTCCGAATCGCCATGCTCGCCGATGACGTACCCGTGGATGTGTGCCGAATCGACGCCAACGTGCTCCCCCAACAAGGCGCGGAACCGGGCCGTGTCCAGCGTGGTGCCCGATCCGAGAACGCGGTGCGAGGGCATGCCGTGCTCTGCGGCATAGCGCGCGGCAAGGTGTGTCATGACGTCGACGGGGTTGGAGGCAACCAGGAGGACGCAATCTGGGGCATGTTCCAGAATAGATGGCACCACACTCTGAAAGATAACGGCGTTGCGCTCCAGCAACTGCAGCCGCGTCTCGCCGGACTTCTGGCTGACGCCGGCGGTGATGATCACCACGCGGCAGCCGGCGAGCGCCGGGTAGTCGCCGGCGCGTATCTTTAGCGCGTGGGCGAAAGGCACCGCGTGTAGAATGTCGGCGGCTTCTGCAGTGGCTCGCTCTTTATTCAGATCAACCAGTACAATCTCCCGTCCAATGCCCTGCATTACCATGGCGTAGGCCGCTGTGGAGCCTACGAACCCTGTTCCTACGATTCCTATTTTCATGACTGTGTCCCCTTTGGCCCGTGATGGCCCTTGATGAATCGAAGGTTGTGACGCGATCGCAGATTGATTTGATTGTAGCCTCGGTCCGGCCGCGCTCAAAGTTGATCCACTGCTTGTCGCAGAGGCGTGAGGCGTTGAATCAGCCGCCGTGTCCTGCCGCTTGTTCTCTCCGTTACAGCAGCCGCCCGCGCCAGAAGACGCCAGCCCGTATCAACCGGCGCGCCAGCCCCCAGATGGCGGCGAACTGGACCAGCACGGCGCCTATCGGCGCCAGGAGCGCCCAGCGTCGCCCGCCAAAGCGTCGAGCCCAGGGGAGTAAGGCCACAGCGGCGCTCATCCAGGTAAGGACGGTGGCTATGGGCTGCCGGTGGCGCGGCAATTGCGCGGCCTGTTGCGCCGGTAACGCAAGAAGTAGAGTCAGCAGTACCGAGTAGAGGCCGCTGAGCCCGCTCCATCGCAGGCTGGCAATGGTCAGCCTGACCATGCCGCCCCACAACTGAGCCAGGGTGCGGTACATGTGCACCACGCCCAGCCGGTCGCTGCGCAACACGGGAACGCGAAAGCCGAATCGCCATAGGTGATGACCCAGCGCGAGATCCTCAAGCACTTCCAGGGGGACGGCGCTGAAGCCGCCGCTTTTCTCATAGACATCGCGCCGCAACAACACATACTGGCCGTTGAGAACGCCCTGGGGCGTGGAGATGCCGGCAAAGTAGCCGGCAAGGGCCGCCATTAACACGACCCGATCCAGCGCGCCGCTGGTCTCGTGCTTCATGAACACGCTGAGCCCATCCAGGCCGCGTTGTTGGGCAAAGGCCACCGCCAGCGCCGGCCCATCCGGCGCGTGTTTTGTGTCGGCATCGGTAAATAGTAGCCACTGCCCGCCGGCAACCAGCGCGCCCTGGTGGCAGGCAAAGGTCTTTCCGCCCCAACCCGGCGGCGGTCCCTGTAAGGAAAGCACGGTCGCGCCATGAGCGCGGGCGATGGCGGCGGTTTCGTCCTGGGAGGCGTCATCGACGACGATGCACTCCACAGGCCCCGGATAATCCAGCCGTTCTAAAGAGTTCAACAAGTGGGGTAGATTCGTTGCTTCGTTACGCGCAGGCACGATGATCGACAGGGCGGGAAGGGAAGCGGGTACTGCCGTTTCGCCCAACTTTTCCAGCTGGCGGTATTTCTTTTCGGCGCGCATGCCCAGCATGAGCAGGGCCGCTGCGGCGAGCAGGCTGCCGGGCGAGGGATCACCGTGGGAACGGCGGGCGCCGGCGCTTCGCCCGTCACTCATTGCGCGAGCGGCGGCCTATGGTCATCAGCACACCCGGGTGTGGCTCCAGGGTAGCGCCCATGTATGGGCGGACGTGGTTGCCGGCAAGCTTTAGCTCCAGGGTCTGCAACAGGCGCGCCAGGACGACTTTCGCTTCTACCTGGCCGTAGACAGCGCCGATACAGTTGCGCGGGCCGCCGCCAAAGGGCACGTAGGCGTAGGGAGTCACCGTGCGCTGACCGCGGCGAGCAATGAAACGGTCGGGGCTGAAACGACCGGGATCGTCCCACTGTTGTGCATCGCGGTGGGAGAGATAGATGGAGTAAAGAATGCGGTTGCCTCGCGGCAGGCGGAAACCGTCAAAGGCCAGTTCCTCTTGCGCGCGGCGCGTGCCCACGTGGATCGGCGGGTAGAGGCGCAGCGACTCCTTGATAACCCGATCCAGAAAGTCTAGTTGTTCAATGCTTTCGCCGTCTGGCGCGCGGCTGCCCAATACGTCGTCGACTTCCTCCTGCGCCTGGGCCATGGCCCAGGTGTGTTGGCCCAGCAAATAAAGGGTCCAGGCCATCAGCGCCGTTCCCGTGTCGTGTCCCGCGATCAGCATTGTCAGCAACTGGTCGCGAATAAGTCCATCGCTCATCCAGGGAATAGAGACGAGCTGGCTCAACATATCGTTCGCGCCGGGCCAGCGCCGCCGTTGGGCTATCAATTCCAGCAGGTAGTCGTCGATTTGCTTGATAGCACCGGAATAGCCCGGCCTGGGGAAGTGACGCCAGATGAGCCAGGGGCCGGGCGAGATGTATTGCAGGATGCGCAGGATAGGCGACCACAACCGCGGCAGATCGAGCGTGAAGTCAACGCCGAACAAGGTGTCGATCAAGATCAGGAGCGCGATTCGCCGCATCTCGTCCAGCATATTGTAGGGGCCAGGGGCGACCCACGTGGCAGTGACCTGGTCCGTATAATGCCACATGGCCTCGATGTAGGTGCTCACCTTCTGTTTGTGGAGGGCGGGCGTCATGCGTTCGCGAAGTGTATCGTGCCACTCACCATCCTCCACCAGCAGGCCGTGCCGCAGCAGGCGCGTGACCGGATCGCCTTCTGGACGCCAGCTCAGGCGGTCGCGAGCGTGGACCAGAATAAAGCGGTTGGCCTCAGGCCCGGCCATCATGATCGGTTGGAAGCCGGGCAGCGTGATGCGAAAGACAGGACCGAGGCGGCGATGGAATATCTCCAACGCTTCCATCACGTTGCGGTCGGCCAGCAGCGCGCCCAGCGCCTCACGGCCGGCAGGGCCATCTGGTCCTGGCGGAAGTCTCAAGGATCGATCGGGTAGTGTGTTCAGGCCTATCCCCCCACTTTTTACTCTAGATTCTACGTCTGCCTATCGAATTTGTCACAAAAGACGGTGTTGTGTCGTCAGTACTTATAGAGACCGGCCCACGCGGGCCAAATTTCGGAGGTAGAAATGAGCTTTAACAATGATCGACGAAATTACGATACCGTAGTGGTCGGCGGCGGGCTGGCGGGCCTGACCGCTGCCATCTATCTGGCGCGGGGTGGAAGTCGCGTCACGCTGTTCGAGAAAGCACCGGAGGTGGGCGGTCGCGCGCAAACGCGGCGGCAGGATGGATTCCTGTTCAATCTGGGACCGCATGCCCTTTATCAAGGCGCTGAGGCCCAGGAAGTATTAGACGAATTAGGCGTGTCGTATGCAGGCGCCGGGCCGCCAATCTGGAAAGCGCTTACCGTGCACAATAACACCCTTTACCGCGTACCGGCCGGGCCGCGCACGTTCCTGAGCAACGATTTGCTTGGCGTGCGCGAGCGGCTGGAACTGATGGCTGCCCTGTTAAACGTAATGCGCGCATCGCCTGCCGCCGCCGCCGCTCAGAGTGCGCAGGAGTGGATGCACAGGCGAGGAGCCTCGCAACGTGTGCGCGAATTCATGTTCATGGTAGGGCGCACGTCGACCTACAGCTCCACGATG
This sequence comes from Candidatus Sulfomarinibacteraceae bacterium, assembly GCA_035464315.1. Lineage (GTDB taxonomy): Bacteria > Chloroflexota > Anaerolineae > Promineifilales > Promineifilaceae > JAAYYY01. The sequence continues at coordinate 2,400 of DATHSI010000109.1, read as the reverse complement.
CGCGAGATGAGCGCGGAGGTCTTTCTGCTCCAGTTGCAGTTGACGTTGCGACACGGGGTACTATACCTTGACGGTGGCTGGCAGACGCTGGTCGACGGGCTGCGCCGCCGGGCGCTCCGCGCGGGTGTGCAGATCGAGACTGGCTGTCGCGTGGAGGAGGTGGTCCGCGGCGAGACAGGACCGGAGTTGGTCCTGGCCGATGGGCGGAGTGCGCCGGCAGCGGCGGTCGTTCTGGCCGTGGAACCGAAAACGGCGCGAGGACTGTTGCCGCAGGATGACGGCCTGGCGTCCGCCGTGGCCCGCATGCGCCCGGTGATGGCCGCCACACTGGATGTTGCGCTGCGCCGGCTGCCGCGGCCCGAACGCCCGGTGGTGCTCGGTTTGCGACAGCCCCTGTACCTTTCGGTTTACTCGGCGGTTGCGGAAGTGGCGCCGCCTGGAAGCGCTTTGCTACATTTGGCCAAATATCTTCAGACGGACGATGAGGCTGAAGGGGCTGAACAGGAATTGGAGGCATTGATGGACCTGGCGCAGCCGGGATGGCGGCGGGAGCTGGTGCACCGGCGCTTTGTACCGCACTTTAATGTGGTTCATCATCTGGCGAAACCCCCAGACGGCTTGCGTGGTCGGGCAGCCGGAGATCTTCCGCAGATGCCCGGCGTCTATCTCGCGGGCGATTGGGTGGGTCCGGAAGGCTGGCTGGCCGATGCAGCGTTCGCCAGCGGGCGGGCCGCAGCCCGGCTCGCCTTGCGGCAGACCGGGCGACGGCTAAACTCGGACCCTGTGCGACAATTGGCATACGCGTGAGCAGTGGTTGAGGGTGTGGCAATCTATGGCCAGGAGTGAGACATTTCTGGAGCACCAATCTCTGCTATTTGGCATAGCTTACCGCATGCTGGGTAGCGTGATGGAGGCGGAAGATATGGTCCAGGAAGCCTATCTGCGCTGGCAGGCGGTTGACGAAGCAGAAGTTGCCACCCCTCGCGCCTTCCTGACGACTGTTGTCACCCGCCTGTGCATCGATTATCTGCGTTCGGCCCGGGTGCAGCGTGAGGTGTATCCCGGGCCGTGGCTGCCAGAGCCTGTGCCTACGGCCCGCATCGCGCGGCCCGACGACACCGTCGCCGTGCACGAATCGTTGTCGCTGGCCTACATGCTGATGCTGGAACGGCTGTCACCACGCGAGCGGGCGGCGTTTCTCCTGCGGGAGCTGTTTGAATATGATTACGATGAACTGGCCGATATCCTCGGCACGAGCTATGACAACTGCCGCCAGCTTGTCAGTCGGGCCCGTCGCAAGTTGGCCGTCGACGGCGTCGCAGCCGCGCCGGACTCGGACCGAGAAGAAGCTCTGATCAAGCAATTTATCGGAGCCTGTCTCCGCGGCGAAGTGCAGAGCGTTCTGGAGTTACTGGCGCCGGATGCCACGATAATTAGCGACGGCGGCGGCAAAGCGGCGGCTGCCATGGTTCCCATTCATGGTGCGGACCGCGTCAGCCGTTTCTGCCTGCGCCTTGTGGATCTCGCCACACCGGACATGAAGGGCGGATTTGCCTCGTTAAACGGACAGACGGCGTTCTTGATATACGATGCCGGGGGCAAGGTGGACACTGTGACCCTCGCGCGCTGGGACGGTGACACGATTAGCGAGCTGCTGTATGTGCGCAATCCGGACAAGCTGCGGGCGGTCGATGCCGCGGCGGAGCGCGACCGGGCGCTGCCGCTGCACGAGTGGAAGGCAAAGCCATAGACCAGACCGTTGGGAGCCTGAATCCTGTCTTGACGTCACGGCGGAATCTGGTATTTTGGATTCTATGCAGAAAAGAGTCGCGCTTACAACAATTACGATTCTCATCTACTTGCTTGCGGCCCGGCCGGTGCTGGCGGCGCAGGAAGAGAGCGTCTTTTTGCCTGGATGGTTTGCCTGGATCATGGTCGTGCTGGCCCTGGCTTTGCCTGCGGCCCTGTTCATATACCTGCGTAGTAAGGGGCGCCTGTAGAGGGTAATCGTTGGCTTGAGGGTTTGTCCTCATAAGCAGAGTCTAGTTCACTCTCGCTATGGTCGTGGAAGCGGCGCCGTCTAGCACGATTTTCTTGACACCTGCCGCCGGCCATGCTACCATCTGACGACAATTTCAGAGCAAACAACTGCGAATCGGAAGAGTAGTCTGCAAAGCGGGTCACAGAGAGTCGGTGCGAGTGCTGAGACACCGGCGGCAACGCAGCAGGTGAATGGGCCGAGGAGTTGTTCGGGCGAACGGATTACGAGTTCCCACTAGCCCGAACCGGAGGTGCCACCGTTAACTGGGCATAGATCTCGTCGTCCTCTAACGACTATAATGGGAACGACCGGATCGAAAAGAGTGAGGCTGGCTATCACCTACGGAACGCGCCTTCACG
>DATHSI010000108.1:0-6666 GCA_035464315.1 Candidatus Sulfomarinibacteraceae bacterium | reverse complement strand
AGGACGGTGACACCGTTCATGATATCAGCGAAGCGATTGGGTCGTTGTGGACCTGGCTGCGCGGCAGCGCGGGGCGTGTGGGGGCAGCGATTTCCGCGGTCGAACGCGCAGTTGAGGAGTCGCCACGCAACTACCCGGCGGAGCTGTTTGCCAACGAGCCGGCGGAGGGGCGGGCGCATTGGCTGCCGCCGGTGGACGAGCAGGACGTGTGGGCCGCGGGCGTGACCTACACGCGCAGCCGCGAAGCGCGCCAGGCGGAAGCGGTGGACGGCGGTGACATCTACGCCCGCGTCTACGGCGCGAAACGGCCGGAGTTGTTCTTCAAGGCGCGAGGCCCCTGGGTGGTGGGTCCTTACGGCAAAGTGGGCATCCGCGCCGACGCCACCTGGAACGTGCCAGAGCCGGAACTGGGCCTGGTAATTAACCCGGCGTTAGAAATCGTGGGCATCGTCACCGGCAACGATATGAGCAGCCGCGACATCGAGGGCGCAAACCCGCTTTATCTGCCGCAGGCCAAGGTGTACAACGCGGCCTGCGCGCTGGGGCCGGGCATCCGCTTGGGACCTGTTGAGGAGGATTGGCCGGATGTGGGCATCCGCATGGTCATCCGCCGCGGCGACGACGTCGTCTTCGAGGGCGACACGCACGCGGATCAGTTGCACCGGCAGCCGCGGGAGCTGGTAGAATATCTGGGGCGCAGCCTGGACTTCCCCGACGGCGTGGTGTTGCTGACGGGCACGGGCATTGTGCCGCCGGATGATTTCACGCTGAACGTGGACGACGTGGTGGAGATCGCCATTGATGGACTGGGGGTGTTGCGCACTACGGTGAAGGTGGTTTGAGACGGCGGACGGCCGACCGCGGACGGCGGCAAGAACGTGACACTGAGGGTCACGGAGGGCGGCCCGTGCCGGGCGAGGGAGAGCCACGGAGGGAGAGGGGGAAGAGGAGAGTGGAGATTGGCTGACTGGAGATTGGGGGTTAGCCACGGTCTGCGGTCTGCCGTCGGCGGTCATCCAGATCTTCCTCGCCTACCAACCCCTGCGCCGCCAACTCGGCAAAGCGCTCTACCGTCTGGCGCACGCCGTCGGCGAGGGGAGTTTGGGGCACGTCGCCCAATGCTTCCTGCAGCGAGCGGTCGTCCAGGTCGGGGGGGAAGGGCAGCGGATGGTCCACGAAAGTGATCTGGCCTGCGATTTCGGGCCGCGCCTGTTCGATGGCCTGGACCACGTCGCGCATGTGTGGGGCGGCCCCGCGCAGGTTGTAGGCGCGGGCGCCCTTGATGGGAGTGCGCGCGGCGCGGATGAAGGTCTGGGCTACGTCGGCGGCGAACTGCATGTTGAAGCGCCCGCCGTAGGAAATCTCGTAGGGCCGGCCCAGCGCCGCCGCCAGCATCGCTTTGGTGGGCGTGGAAGTCAGGCCCTGGTCGCGACCCACGCCGTAGACGACGTAGGGGCGCAGGCCGATGCTGCTGATACCGTCGTCGAGCCAGTAGACGCGGGCCATGCCTTCGTTGGCCTGCTTGTAGACGCCATAGAGCGTGCGCGGCAGCAGGGGGGCGTCGTTGGCCACGGGACCGGCCTCGTACTCCGCCTCCACGCCGTAGACGGCGGCGCTGCTGGCGTAGGCGATGTGCGAGACGCCGGCGGCTTTGGCGGCCTCGAAGACGTTAGCCGTACCCACCACGTTGACCCGCGCGCCCAGCGGCGGGTTGGCCTGGCAGAAGGGCACCTGTAGCGCCGCCAGGTGGATGATGTGGCTGATGTTGTGCTCGGCGACCAGCTGTCTGACGGCGTCGGTGTCGGTGATGTCGCCCTGCACGAAATGCACGCCCGCCAGCTGCCCGCCGGTCATCAGGTAGCGCAGGCGGCGGCGGTCGCTGGAGAGGTCGAAGGCGGTGACGCGCACGCCCTGGCCGACCAGGGTGTGCGTGACCCAGGCGCCGATGAAGCCGGCGGCGCCGGTGACGAGGAAGTGTTCGTTGGGCATTCTTTTTACTCCGTGTTGCTGGTGTATGGGTCAGCTACGAGGCCACGATGTTATTGTGCAGGCGGCCCAGGGACTGTACTTCGATGACCACTTCATCGCCCGGCTGCAGCCAGGGCTGAGGGTCCATGGCCAGGGCCACGCCTTCGGGGGTGCCGGTGGAGATGACGTCGCCCGGCTGCAGGGTCATGTAGCGGCTGGCGTAGCTGATGACCTGGGCCACGGTGAAAATCATGTCGCCCGTGGTCGAGGATTGGCGCTGCTCGCCGTTGACGTAGGCGGCGATGGCCAGGGCCTGGGGGTCGGGCACCTCGTCGGCGGTCACCAGGTAGGGGCCCAGGGGCAGGAATTTGTCCGGCGTTTTGCCCAGCAGCCACTGCCCGCTGAGCATCTGCAGGTCGCGGGCGCTGACGTCGTTGGCGTTGCAGTAACCGAAGACGTAATCCAGCGCTTCGTCCTCGCCGACGTGGCGCGCCTGGCGGCCGATGACCACGGCCAGTTCCGCCTCGTAATCCATCTGCCCTGTGCCGGGCGGGATGGGCACGGGCTCGCCGTGGGCCGCCAGGGCGCTGTTGAACTTGGAGAAGAGCACCGGCTCCTCGGGCAGTTTGGCCCCGGTTTCGCGGGCGTGGCGCTCGTAGTTGAGGCCGATGCACAGTATCTTTTCCGGCGCAGTGACGCAGGGGCCGAAGCGGATCTCTTCTTCGCGCAGCAGCAGGCCCTCGTCTTCAGCCGCCCGCTCTACCAGCGCTTTCAAGCGCTTTAGCGCGGCGTTTCCGCCGGCGATGAGGGCGTGCATCTCGTCGGGGACCTCCTGGACCGTGCCGCCCAGCTTCTGGCGCGCATTGCCCACGTCTACCACACCACTCTCAACGCTCACGCCCAGCGCCAACCGCCCCTCTTTCTCAAATGTTAGCAAACGCATTCTGTTTTCCTCTTCTTTGTCTGGTTTGACTGCGTGCGATGGATAACTGCCGCATGGTACCAGCTTGCAGCGCAAAATGAAAGTCTATGGCGGCTGTTTGTATCACGGTTGGGCGTATGCTACTCTTGTCGCTGTCTTCGACCGGTGCGACTGCCGGCCGTGGTGGAAAGATATGGACGCATTTTTACAGTGGATTGAAGGGAGTCTGAGCCTGAACACCTTCTTGCAATGGCGGCTGATCGCTACCGCCGGGGTCATTCTAACCCTGGTGCTGGCGCGCTGGCTGATCATGACCGTGGTCAGCCGGCGCACGGCGGATGCCGCCGTACTCTACCGCTGGCGCAAGGTGGTGGGCTATACGACGTTGCTGATCGGCCTCTTCGCCATGGGCCGCATCTGGTTGGTGGGCGGACAGTCGCTGGCCACTTACCTGGGCCTGCTCTCTGCGGGGCTGGCGGTGGCCCTGAAGGACCCCATCAGCAACATTTTTGGCTGGATGTTCATCATTGGCCGGCGGCCCTTCGAGGTGGGCGACCGCATCGAAATCAACGGGACGGCAGGAGACGTGGTCGATATCCGCATCTTCCAGTTCAGCGTGCTGGAAATCGGTAACTGGGTGCAGGCTGACCAGAGCACGGGGCGCGTGCTGCACATCCCCAATCAGAAGGTGTTTACCGATTCGGTAGCCAATTTTCACCAGGGCATTGCCTATATCTGGCACGAAATTCCGGTCGTGCTGACCTTTGAGAGTGACTGGCGCAAAGGGAAGGCGGTTCTGGAGGAGATTGTGGAAGAATCATCGGGCGTGATGGCTGACACGGCGCGGGAAAGCCTGCGTAAAGCCGCGCGCCGCTACATGATCAGCTACGACAAGCTGACGCCCATCGTCTACATGGACGTCGTGGACCACGGCGTGCGCCTCACGGCCCGCTACCTGTGCGACCCGCGCCGCCGCCGTGCGATTGCGCAGGTGATCTGGGAGGCGCTGCTGGACCGGCTGGACGAGGAGCCAGATCTGGACCTGGCGTATCCCACGCAACGCATTTATTATCAGCCGCAGGAAGGGGGGCAGACGGCGGACGGCGGACGGCCCAGCGAAGCTGGGCAAGGGACGGCGGGCCGCGGACAGTAGCCAACCTGTAACCAGCAATCTGCCAACCCATACACCAATATACAAATATACCGATACAGTACGTCCTGACTTTCGCTACCCCTGCTCTTTACGATAAAATAATCACATGTCCCAATCCCGCGCTCGAGGCCAGGATCTATCTCTGCCGCCGCAGTTGACGACCTTCGTCGGTCGCCGGCGCGAATTGGCGGATATTGAGCGGCTGCTGCGTGATGGGGAGTGCCGGCTGCTGACGCTGGTAGGTGTGGGCGGGGTGGGCAAGACGCGGCTGGCCATCGAGGCCGCGCGCCGGGCGCGCACCCGCTTTGCGCATGGCGCGGCGTTTATCCCGCTCCAGAGTGTGGAGTCAGACTCTTATCTGGCGCCGGCGATTGCCGGCGCGCTGCAGTTGCCGCGCCGCGACACGGACGATCCCTGGCAGCAGTTGCTGGCCCAGCTTGCCGCCCGGGAGACGTTGTTGGTGCTGGACAATTTTGAGCAACTGCTGGACGCCGCGCCACGCCTGACCACGCTGTTACAGGCCGCGCCGGGCGTCAAGTTGCTGGTCACGTCGCGGGAGGCGCTGCAGCTGCAGGAGGAGTGGCGCTACCCGGTGCCGGGGTTGTCGTTGCCCGACGAGGCCGCGCCCGCGGATTGGGAGGCGCACGACGCGCTGCGCCTGTTCGCCGACCGCGCCCGCCGCGTGCGACCCGACTTCGCCGTGGGCGACGAATTGCAGGACGCTGTGCGCCTGTGCCGGCTGGTGGAGGGCATGCCGCTGGCCATCGAAATGGCCGCTTCGTGGCTGAAGACGGCGACGGTGGGGCAGATTGCGGCGGAGATTGAGGATAACCTGGACCTGCTGACGACGGCGATGCGCAACGTGCCGGCTCGGCATCGCAGCCTGCACGCCGTGTTCGAGCATTCCTGGCAGCGGTTGACGGAAGAAGAGCGCGACGTCTACGCCCGCCTGTCTGTGTTCCACGGCTCCTTTCGCCGGCAGGCTGCGGCGCAGGTGGCCGGAGCCACATTGCCGCTCCTCTCCTCGCTTGTGGATAAGTCGCTGCTGCGCTGGGAGCCGGACGGCCGCTACCAGATGCACGCGCTTCTGCGACAGTACGCGGCGCGACAATTGCAGCAGCCGGCGGCGGAGGAAGCAGCGGCGCGACACGGCAGTTATTACGCCGCGTTCCTGGAAGCGCGAACGGCGTCGTTGCGCGGGGGACGACAGCTTGAGGCGCTGGCCGAAATCGAAGCGGAGCTGGAGAATATTCGCGCTGCCTGGAACTGGGCCGTGGCGCAGCGGGACGTGGACCGCTTGTGGCAGGCGCTGGAGGCGATGGCCATCTTCTACGATTACCGCTGCCGCTACCATGAGGGGGTGCGAGCGCTGGAGGCAGCGGTTGTGGTCCTGGAGCGAGACGAGCGCACGCCGCGCGGGGAATTGACGCTGGCGCTGTTGTGCTCTAATCTGGCGGGATTGTTCGTGCGCCTGGGCAATCTTGAGGAGGCGGAGTCAATGTTGGCGCGTTGCCGGGAGATATACGAGCGCACGGACCTGCCTGTGCCCGGGGCGTTTGCCAGCGTTCCCGCACTTTTTATGGGCCTCATTGCTTCCATCCGCGGCGATTACGAGGCGGCCGAGCGGCTGGGCCACGAGGCGCGACGCCTCAGCGAGGCGCACGACCATCCGTTGAACCTGCAGGCGGCGTACTATTTGTTGGGGCGCGCGGCGTTCCAAACGGGGCGGGTGCGGGCGGCGAAAGCGCATTTCCAGAAGGCGCACGAGTTGGGCCGGCAGGGGGGCGACCGCTGGTTCACGGCTTATAGCCTGATTGAGCTGGGTAATGTGGCCTGCGCGCAGGGTCGGTTTGCGCAGGCGCGGCGCTACTTTGAGGAGAGCTACCAGATCCGGGAGGCGTTTGAAGATCCGGAAGGGATGGCCGTGGCGCTCAACCACCTGGGCAAGATGGCCCTGTTGCAAGGGAAGGCGGCGGACGCGCGGGCGTCTTATGAGGAGGCGCTGACTATTTCGCGTGAAATCAGCAACCAGGGCGGCGTGGCTACGGCGCTGGGCGGCCTGGGGGCCACGGCTGTGGCCGACGGCGATTATGGCGTGGCGGGGCGCTGTCTGCGGCAGGCGCTGACCATCGCCCGGCAACAACGCTTTGTGTCCCTGTTGCTGTCGCTGCTGGTGGGCGCGGGCGAGTTGTTGGTGCATAGGGGTCAGGCGGAGCGAGGGTTGTCACTGCTGGCTATGGCCCGGCAACATCCGCGCAGCGAGCACGAAACGAGGGAGGAGGCGCGACGGGCGCTGGCGCGGTTGGGCGCGGAGGATGCGCAGGAAGCGGTTGCTGATGAACTGCCGTTGGCCTGGGACGCGCTGCAGCAGCTGGCGCGGGACACGGAAGCGGCGCTAGCGGCGGTCGCCGAGACCGGCGAAGACGACGAGGTGGTTGCCGGTGAGCAGGGGCGGTCCGACCCCTCGCCGCTGGTGGAGCCGCTGACAAAGCGGGAAGCTGAGGTGTTGCAGCTGCTGGCCGAAGGGCTTTCCAACGCGCAGATTGCGGAGCGGCTGGTACTGGCGCTGGGCACGGTGAAGTATTACACGAGTGAGATCTACGGCAAGCTGGGCGTCAGCAAT
>DATHSI010000107.1:0-3405 GCA_035464315.1 Candidatus Sulfomarinibacteraceae bacterium | reverse complement strand
TCCAGTTTCTCGCGGGCGTGGGCGGCGCCGGCGACGCCGCCGGCGGCGATGATGGGCAGCCGACGGCCGGCGGCCTGGTGAATGGCGGCGACAAGGGCCGTGCTCCGCTGGCGCAAGGGAGCGCCGCTGAGGCCGCCGCTTTCGCACTGCGCGGGGTGGGTGAGGCCGGCGCGGGAGGTGGTGGTGTTCGTGGCGATGACGCCATCCACGCCTTGATCGAGCATGACCTGGAGCATGTCGTCTAACTCGGCGCGGCTCAGATCGGGGGCGATTTTTACGAGCAAGGGGCGCGGGGGGAGCCGGTGCGTGTCTGACAGGGCAGCGCGCTCTTCGTTGAGCCTTGAGAGGAGGCCGGCGATGTGCTGTTTACCCTGCAGCTGGCGCAGGCCGGGGGTGTTGGGAGAGCTGATGTTGACGGCGAGATAGTCGGCGTAGGGGTAGACGGCGCGCATGGCGACGAGATAGTCGTCTACGGCGTCGGCCAGCGGCGTGGTTTTTTGCTTGCCCAGGCTGACGCCGAGGATGAAGGAGCGCCGGCGGGCCAGCTGGCGCAGGCGGGGTACGACGTTCGCCAGGCCCTGGCTGGGGAAGCCCATGCGGTTGATGAGGGCCTGATCGGCGGGCAGGCGGAAGATGCGCGGTCTGGGGTTGCCGGGTTGGGGGTAGGGCGTGATGGTTCCCACTTCGATATGGCCGAAGCCGAGCAGGGCCAGCGCGCCTACGGCGTGGGCGTCTTTGTCGAAGCCGGCGGCGAGGCCCAGCACGTTGGGAAAAGTGAGGCCGAAGAGGCGCAGGGGGCGGCGCCGCAGGGGACCGGCGATGCGGCGCAGGAGCCAGCACCCGATGCCGTTGCTCTGGGCCAGTCGCAGGGCGCTGATGGTCAGGTCGTGCGCCCGCTCTGGATCCAGACGCCGGAGCAGGGGAAAGGCGAGATGGTGATAAATAGTGTCCATGTTGCACTGTCCTCCAGGCGCCCGCCCGTGTGGGACGGTTGCGGGCGCAAGTATACCAGGGGATGTGGCCGGTGGGCGAGTGTGTGCGCTGCGCTGGTTCGCCTAAATGGCAGGATGGTGTGGAAGAAGGTAGGATTGCAGTAGTATAGAGTGCACAACCTTCAGTGTGACTCAGAAACGAAAATTATCGGGCTTCCAAGGAGAAATCGATTAATGCCTTTACATCCCTTACTGATTAACGGCGAGTGGCGCCAGGCTCAGGCGGCGGCCGATTCCTTCAGCGCCAGCAATCCGACGACGGGAGAGGCGCTGGCAGAAGTTTATCCGGTTTCTGGCTGGCAGGATATTGAGGAGATGGTGGCGGCGGGGCAGGAGGCAGCGGTGGCCTTGCGGCAGACCTCGCCGGAGACCATCGCGGCGTTCCTGGAGCGCTACGCCGGAGCCATCGAGGCGCGCGCGGACCAGATTGCACAGGCGGCGCACGAGGAGACGGGGTTGCCGCTGCAGCCGCGGCTGCGCAATGGGGAGATGTCGAGGACGGTAGATCAGTTGCGACAGGCGGCTGCCGCGGCGCGGGAGCGAAGCTGGTCGCAGGCCACGATTGATAGCGAGGCGAACATTCGCTCGCGCTTTGAGGCGCTGGGCGGGCCGGTGGTGGTTATGGGACCCAACAATTTTCCCCTGGCGTTCAATGCGATTTCCGGTGGTGACTTTGCGGCGGCGATTGCCGCAGGCAATCCGGTGATTGCCAAAGCGCATCCGGGCCATCCCACGACGACGCGGTTGCTGGCGGAAGCGGCGTGCGAGGCGTTGCAGGAGAGCGACGCGCCGCCGGCGATGGTGCAGCTCTTCTATCACATCGAGCCGGAGGACGGCCTGCGGCTGGTGGCCGATGACCGGGTGAAGGCCACGGCGTTTACGGGCAGCCGGCGCGCGGGCATGGCGCTGAAACGGGCGGCGGAGGAGGCGGGCAACCTGATTTACCTGGAAATGTCCAGCGTGAATCCGGTGTTCATCCTGCCCGGCGCGCTTGCCGAGCGGGGCGCTGAAATTGCGGCGGCGTTCTATGCTTCCTGCACGATGGGCACGGGCCAGTTCTGCACCAATCCGGGGCTGGTGATCGTGCAGAAGGGGGCGCGGAGCGAGGCGTTCCTGGACGAAGCACAGCGGCTCTTTGCGCAGCAGGAGAACGGCGTGCTGCTGGCGGAGGGGGGCGTGGCGCATCTGGTAGAAGCGGTGGCGGCGCTGCAGGATAACGGGGCGGAGCTGCTGTGCGGCGGGCAGCCGGCGGAAGGGCCGGGATACCGTTTCCAGAACACGCTGCTGCGAGCGAGCGGCGAGCAGTTCCTGGCCGATGCGGAAGGGTTGCAGACGGAGGCATTCGGCCCGGCGTCGGTCGTGGTCTTTGCGCGAGACGCGGAGCAGATGGTGCAGATTGCGGAGGCTCTGGAAGGCAACCTGACGGCGGGTATTTACAGCGCGAGCGGCGAGGAAGATGAGGCGCTTTACGAGCGGCTGTCGCCGGTGTTGCGCGAGAAGGTGGGGCGCTTGCTCAACGATAAGATGCCCACGGGCGTGGCGGTCACCGCGGCGATGGTGCACGGTGGGCCGTATCCGGCGACGGGGCATCCGGGCTTTACGGCGGTGGGCATTCCCGCCGCCCTGCTGCGCTTCGCGGCGCGGCGCTCTTATGACAACGTGCGCCACCATCGCCTGCCGGTGGAGTTGCAGAACGAGAACCCCACGGGCGAGATGTGGCGCTACGTGGACGGGCGGTGGACGCAAGGAGACGTGTGATAAGGAGGGGTATTATCTATGAGTTCAAATTCGCCCGTTAATGTGTCGCTGAACGACACTCATCGCATTCCGACGGAGCAACTGGACGTGCCGCCGCGGCTGCTGCTGGGGCCGGGGCCGTCCAACGCCCATCCGCGCGTGCTGCAGGCGCTGGGCATGCGCCAGGTGGGGCACCTGGACCCGGCCTTCATCGAGCTGATGAACGAGGTGCAGGAACTGCTGCGCTACGCCTGGCAGACGGACAATGAGCTGACCATCCCCGTCAGCGGCACGGGCAGCGCGGCCATGGAAGCCAGCGTGGCCAACGTGGTGGAGCCCGGCGACGTGGTACTCATCGGCGTCAACGGCTACTTCGGCCACCGCCTGGCGGATATGGCCGAACGGTACGGCGGCGACGTGCGCTGCCTGGAGAAGCCGTGGGGTGAGGTGTTCAGCCTGGAGGAGCTGCGGGCGGCAGTGGAGGAACACCGGCCGGCGGTGCTGGCGCTGGTGCACGCCGAGACCTCCACCGGGGCGCGGCAGCCGCTGGAGGGCGTGGGGGCGCTGTGCCGCGAGCACGACTGCCTGCTGCTGGTGGACACGGTGACCAGCCTGGGCGGTGTGCCTCTGCTGCTGGACGAGTGGCAGGTGGACGTGGCCTACAGCGGCAGCCAGA
>DATHSI010000106.1:0-30021 GCA_035464315.1 Candidatus Sulfomarinibacteraceae bacterium | reverse complement strand
GATTGGACCGTGAAGCCGACTGTCGTAGCCAGGGCAAGGCCGCCCACGCCCATGTCATCCACGAAAACGTACAGCAGGCTCACGGTGACCAGAAGCCAGATTATCGAGGCGTACATCGGCGTTTTCGTGTTGTGTTGAGCGTAGAAGAGCCGGGCGACGATCTCCAGGGTTGCCTCGCTGACCACGCGCACGCTGAAGAAGATGAGCACGCCGTAGACCAGCCGCGTGGACGCGGCGTCGAAGGCGCCGCGTTCCAGAATGAGGGCGATGGCCGGCTGGCCGAGCAGGACGAGTCCCGCTCCGGCCGGTATAGTCAGCATCCATACGACTTTCAGCGCGTTCATCGCCGTGCGCTTCATGCGCTGCAGGTCGTGGGCGTTGTACAGTTCAGCCAGGGTGGGGAAGACGACAATACCGATGGCAGTTCCAAATAGAGTCTCGGGTAGCTGCTGCAGATAGTAGGCGTAGAAGAAGCCCGATGTACTTCCCTCGGGAAGTCCAGATGTGAGGCGGATGATGAATAAGTCCGCGATCTGGATGGTGCCCAACGTAACAATGCGCGGCCCCATCAGGCGAATGATTTCGCGCACGCCGGCCAGGTGCAGGCCAAACGACGGCCGGTAGCTGATGCGATACCGGATGAGGGCCGGCACCTGGATCAGTATGTGCAACAGGCCGCCGACCACGGTGCCCCAGGCTAACCCATGAATGTCGCCATCCATGGCCGGCACAAACACGAAAAGACCGATGAGATAGCCAAAGTGCAGGGCCATGGGCGCCAGGGCGGGCAGGGCGAAATGTTGGTGGGCGTTGAGGATGCTGCTGAGCACGCCGCTGATCCCGAACAGCGTCGTCTGCACCAGGATGATCTGCATCAGCTCTGCTGTCAGCTGCTGTAGTTCAGGTGAGAAATCGGGCACCAGCACGTGGCTTGTAAGCCAGGGCGCCAGCAACGCGCCCAGCGCCGAGATACCGCCAAGTATAGCCAGAACCAGGGTGAGAGTGGAATTAGCCAGGCGAGCGGCTTCGCGAGCGCGTTTGCTCGTGAGGCGCGCCGAATAGACGGGGATGAAGGCGGCTGCCAGGGCGCCGCCGGAGATAAGGGTGACGAATACCTCAGGTAGTTGATTGGCTGCTGTAAAGGCGTCGTAGGCGGCTCCGGTGCCGAACGCACGACCAACCAGCAGCGTGCGGACGAGACCGACGATTTTATCTAGCCCAAAGAAAAGGATTACGATGAGGCTTGATTGTAGAAGATGGCGGGCACGATTCATGGGCGCAGATTGTATCTCACCCATGTGGAGAGGCAAAGCGCGGTAATTAAATTATGAGATGAGCTTTAAAAGTATGCTGACGTACAGCGTGGACGAGTGTGGACGACCCGACAAAGGCGCCCACGCTTTTTCAGGCTGCAACCGCTTCCTGCGCCAGTTGATAGCCGCGCCGTAGCACGGTCAGGTTGTCGTCCAGCAGATGGGACTTGCTGGCCGGTAGATGGTCACGCAGGGCGTTTCCTACCTGTTCCAGGCTAAGGACAGAGCGCCGGCCGAGCACAGCGCCGACAGTGACCATGTTCAGCATGCGTTTATTGCCCTGTTCTTCGGCGATGGTGTTGGCGGGGACAGCAACGACGTCGATGTCCTCCCGTAGCTGCTCTGGCGAAACGAGGTCGCTATTCAGGACGAGCAGGCCCCCTTCCTTGACCAGTGGTTCGTACTTCTCAAAGGAGGGCTGGTTAAGGACCACGGCAATGTCCGGGTTGGCCACGATGGGCGCGCCGATGGACGCGTCGCTGATGATGACCGTGCAGTTCGCAGTGCCGCCGCGCATTTCAGGACCATAGGATGGAATCCAGGTCACGTGGCGACCGCTGTCCATGCCGGCGTAGGCCAGCAACTGCCCTGCAAAGAGCACGCCCTGTCCGCCGAAGCCGGCGATAATGATTGAAGTCTCGTTACTCATCCTCTACCCCATTACCGTTGCTGGTGCGCGGTGTGCCTGCTGCTGTAGTTCGGAGGCAATCACCTCGCCCAGCCGGCGAATACCTACTTCTATTTGCTCATCGCTGGCGTTAGAAAAGTTCAGGCGGAAGCTGTGGGCGCCCCCATCGTCTGGATAGAACGCCGTGCCGGGGACGTAGGCCACCTTGTGGGCGACGGCCGCTTCTAAGAGCTGTGTGGCGTCGATGCTCTCGGGCAGTGTGACCCACAGGAAGAGGCCTCCCTGAGGCTCTGTCCAGTGTGCTTCCGGCGGAAAGTGACGCTCCAGCATGGCCAGCATCAAATCCCGTCGTCGTCCGTAGACGCGGCGAATTTCCTTGACGTGACTGTCCAGGAATCCATTTTGCAACACTTCATAGGTGACCATCTGCAGAAGCGTACTGGTATGCAGGTCCATCCCTTGCTTGGCCATAACGGCGCGCTGGATCACCTCTTCTGGGGCCACAATCCAGCCCAGGCGGAGGCCCGGGGCCAGTGTCTTGGAGAAGGTGCTGAGGTAGATGACGTTGCCGCGCTGGAAGTAATATCTGCCCCTGTCCGGACTGTGGATGCCGTCCAGACGTTCCGAGTCAAGGACCAGTAAGGGCGGCAAATGTTCGCCTTCAAAGCGTAGCTGGCCGTAGGGATCATCCTCGATGATGGGGATGCCATATTTGTCGGCAATGGCCACCAGGCGCTGGCGTCGCTCTAGCGATAGGGTCACGCCGCCCGGGTTGTGGAAGTTGGGAAGCACGTACATGAACTTGGGGCCGGTACACAGGGCGTTTTCTAGCTCCCGCTCGCAGCAGAGGCCGTTGTCATCGATGGGAACGGTGACGAACTCAGCCTGATAGGCGCGCCAGGCCTGCAACGCGCCAAGGTAGGTTGGCGCCTCTGTCAGTATCAGGTCACCGGGATTGATCAGAAGCTTGCCGATCAGATCCAGCGCCTGTTGGGAGCCGCTAGTGATGAGTATGTTGTCCACGCTGGCAGGAATTCCGTAGAGACGCACGCGCTCCGCGATGAACTCGCGCAATGGCCGGTATCCTTCCGTCGTGCTGTACTGCAGGGCCCGACTGCCCTGCTCGCGCAATACTTTCTGCGTGGCCTCGTCAAAGGCCTTCAGAGGGAACAGCTCCGGCGCCGGCAGCCCGCCGGCGAATGAGATAACGTCTGGTTGCTCCGTCAGCTTAAGCAGCTCGCGGATGATGGAGCTACCCATCCACTGCATACGCTGCGCATACCGCTGGTTCCAGGGGGTGGTCATGGTCTCACTCCTTCAATTTCGTTTATTGAGTTGTTAACGACCCCGGCGGCTCCTTCCGGCCAATTCTTCGGCCACCTGGAAGTCGCCCAACGGATAGTAGGGAATCATCTTGTCGCGGACCCATTCCAAGGCCTCTACCGGGCTCATACCCCAGTTGGTGGGGCAGGAGGAAAGAAGTTCCACAATGCTGAATCCCAGACCCATTACCTGTGCTTCAAAGGCCAGTCTGATGGCCTTCTTAGCCTGGATGACGTGGCGGGCGTCGTGCAGGCTGCGGCGCACGCTGTAGGCGGTGCCCGGCAGCCCGGCCAGTAGCTCGGCCATGCGTAACGGTTGCCCCGTCAGGCGCACGTCACGCCCGAAGGGCGACGAGGTTGTCTTCTGGCCGATCAGCGTTGTGGGGGCCATCTGTCCACCCGTCATGCCGTAGATGGCGTTGTTGATGAAGATGATCGTGATCTGCTCGCCGCGCGCGGCCGCGTGGAGTACTTCCGCGGCGCCAATAGACGCCAGATCTCCGTCACCCTGATAGGTAAAGACAATGCTGTCCGGATTGACGCGCTTGATTCCCGTGGCCATGGCCGGCGCGCGCCCGTGGGCTGCTTCGCAGGCGTCTACATCGAAGTAGTTGTAGGCGAACACCGAACAACCGACCGAGGCCACCAGAATAGTGCGCTCGGTAAGCGCTAGCTCGTCCAGCACCTCGGCGACCAGCCGGTGTGCGGTGCCGTGCGTGCAACCCGGACAGTAATGTGTGTGTACGTCAGTCAGCGATTGGGGTCGTTGGTATACCAATTTCTCTTGTTGTTGTTCAACCTCGACCGGGGAACCCATTGTTATCAGCACTCCTCTGGCGGTCTGCGGACCGCGTATTCAGCAATTCAGGTAGTTTGTCGGCCAGGAAAGTGCGCGCGGCGTCTTCAATTTCCGCGGGCATAGGAATGGCGCCGCCCATTCGGCCATGAAATCCCAGAGGGACGTCCGCGCCAATGGCAGCGCGCACATCGTGCACCATCTGGCCTGCGCTCATCTCTATGGCAAACAATCCTTTTACCTGACGACTCAGCTCCTGCAGACGTTTCTCAGGGAAGGGCCACAGCGTAATCGGTCTCAGTAGACCAACTCGCAGACCTTCACGCCGCATGGCGCGCATCGCCGTCTGTGCCACGCGCGCTGCCGTGCCGAAGGCAACAAACAACAGGTCTGCATCGTCCGTCATCTGCTCTTCCCAGCGTGTCTCTGTGCGGGTGATGAGCGCCAGTTTGTCCTGTAAGCGTTTGTTGAGTGTCTCAAGCTGGTCAGCGCCCAGATAGAGGGAGGTGACAATCCGTCTCTCCCTCCCGTTGGCGCCGGTCAGCGCCCAATCTGGTCTGTCTTCCTCCGGCTCGCGCATAGGCGGCAGTTCCGCCGGCTCCATCATCTGTCCGATGGCGCCGTCGGCTACCACGAAGACCAGCGTGCGATAGTGCTCCGCCAGGTCAAAGGCCAGAGCGGTGAGGTCGATTGCCTCCTGGACGGTAGCCGGGGCCAGGACGATAGGATGGAAGTCCCCGTGCCCCGCCGTCTTAGTCGTCTGGAAGTAATCGCTCTGGCTGGGCTGGATGTTGCCCAGGCCCGGGCCACCTCGCATCACGTCGATGATCACCGCCGGTACTTCCGAGGCGGCAATGTAGCTCAAGCCCTCTTGCATCAGGCTTATGCCCGGACTGCTGGAGGAGGTCATGACGCGCACGCCTGCCGCAGCGGCGCCGTAGACCATGTTAATGGCTGCCACTTCGCTCTCCGCCTGCAGAAATACCCGGTCCAGTTCTATCATGCGCTTCGACATGTGTTCCAGAAGTTCGGTCTGCGGCGTGATAGGATAACCGAAGTAGGCTTCACAACCGGCGCGAATGGCCGCTTCAGCAAAAGCGATATTTCCCTTAAGTAACTCTTTGGGCATGGCGCTCCCTCTTATTTGCTGATGGAATGTCGCGAAAAACGGTGATACATCCCTCGGGGCAGACTGTCGAGCAAAGGGCGCAACCAGTGCAGTCGCGCTCAGGGTCCAGAAGCAGTACCGGCCGATAACCCTGGCTATTCAGGGTGTCGGCAAGCACCAGAACGTCCTGGGGGCAGGCGACGCGACAAAGCTCACAGCCCTTACAGCGTTCTACATCGATAACGACTCGACCTTTAGCCATATGGCTGTTCCTCCACGATGGACTTATGTGAACGTTCAACAGCGGGTCGTGTGACCCACTTCTAGTTTGGCAGAGCTCCCTGCTTTTCAGTAGTGACAAACGTCAGCCTGGCCTATGTGGAACGTCCAAATTGACGATTCCAGCGCTCAATTGCACGCTTATTGTTGTTCGGAAGCCAGCGTTGGTTCGGCCCGGTCTTTTGACAGCGGATGGTGCGTCCAGCTCGGTCGCAGATAGATGAACCAGTAGACCAGGCCAACCATCAGGCCCCCGCCAATGATGTTGCCAATGGTTACGGGCAGGAGATTATTTATGAAAAAGCTTCCCCAGGTGAGGCCGGCGAAGTCGGCTGGTGTGCGGCCTACGGCGGACCAGAAGGCTTCGTTGGCCCCGCCCTTAATTAACAACCCGATGGGGATGAAATACATGTTTGCCACACTGTGCTCGAAGCCGGCGGCAACAAAGGCCGAGATGGGAAAGATGATCGACAGGATTTTATCGGTAGCGCTGCGCGCCCCGATGGCCAACCATACCGCCAGGCAGACCAGGGCATTACAGAATATCCCCAGGACCAACGCCTGCACGAAGGTATAATGTACCTTCCCGTCGGCAATTGCCAGGGCGTTGAGGCCGAGGGCGCCGCCGGCGAAGGTGAACTGCCCGCTGAAGAACATCATGACAGCGGTGAGGATGGAACCTACGAAGTTGCCAGCATAGACAATGGACCAGTTACGCAGCAGCCGCCCTGTAGAAACTTTGCCGCTGGCCCAGGCCATCACGATCAGGTTATTGCCTGTGAACAACTCGGCTCCCGCGCCGACTACAAGGATCAGGCCCAGCGAGAAGACCAGGCCGCCCAGCACTTTCGTGATACCGAACGGCACTGCGCCCCCGGCGCCCGTTGTGGCCGTGGTAGCGAAGATGGCCCCCAGGGCGATGAAGGCGCCGGCGAGAATGGCCAGAGCGAACATGCGCAGTGGGCCAAGCCCAACCTTGGCCACGCCCACGTCTTCCATCTTGGCTGCCATCTGTTTTGGCACCAGAGCATCAATTGAGAAACCAGGTTGTGCGTTGTTTTCCATTTTTAGTTCTCCCAACTTAGTAAGTTCTGTCTCGTGAAGACAGACGTTTGGCCCTTGCGGGCGATCGATAGTCTCCGTCGTCAGCCATCGTTCAGGCGCTCCAGACGCACGGCGCAAACTTTGTACTCGGGAATTTTGGCCGTCGGATCGACGGCGTCGTTAGTCAGCAAGTTTGCAGCCGCCTCAGCATAGTGGAAGGTCATGAAGATCGTTCCCGGCGGCGAGCGACGCGTAATTCGAGCCCGTGCAGTCACTGCGCCGCGCCGCGAATGGACGCGCACGCACTCTTCATCGCTAATCGCGTGGCGCTGGGCATCGATAGGGTGCAACTCCACTTCGGCCTCAGGCGCCATCGCCTCCAGCCCCGGCGAGCGCCTTGACATCGTTCCTCCGTGCCAATGGTATAGGATGCGGCCCGTGGACAGGATGAGCGGGTACTCATCGTCTGGCTCTTCCGCCGGCGGGCGATAATCTGCCGGGCTGAAAAGGCCCTTACCGCGTGTGAACTGTTCGGCGTGCAGATACGGAGTTCCCGGATGGTCGGGCGTGGGGCAGGGCCATTGCAGCCCTTTCTGTTCCAGACGTGCGTGGGACATGCCCGCATATTGCGGTGTGACGGAAGCTATTTCATCAAAGATGCCGGAGGCGTTGGAGTACGACCAATCGGCACCGGCGCGATTGGCCAGCTCCACTACGATCTGCCAATCGGGGCGGGCTGTGCCTGTTGTTTCCAGCAAGGGGCGAACCATGTGCACGCGCCGCTCGGTGTTGGTGAACGTACCGCTCTTCTCGGCGAAACTGGCAGCCGGAAGGACGACATCGGCCATTTCACCCGTCTCATTGAGGAAAATATCCTGGACCACGAGATAGTCCAGCGCACGCAGCGCTTCCTCTACGTGGGTCAGGTTCGGATCTGAGAGCATGGGGTTTTCGCCCACGATGTAAAGGGCCTTAATGGTACCCTCCAGCGCGCCGTTCATAATTTCGGTGACAGTGAGGCCGGGGGTACTGTTAAGATGTTCTGGCGGGACCCCCCAGGCGCGGGCGAACTTCTTGCGTGCGGCGTCGCTGTTGACCGGCTGGTAGCCGGGGAAAACGTTTGGCAGGCCGCCCATGTCGCACGCGCCCTGCACATTGTTCTGTCCGCGCAGGGGGTTCAGGCCGGTACCCGGGCGTCCGACGTTACCCGTGAGCAGGGCCAGGTTCGAGAGCACTTTGACATTATCGGTACCGTGTGTGTGCTGCGTGATGCCCATGGCCCAGTAGATGGCGGCGCTTTCTGCGCTGGCGTAGAGACGGGCTGCTTCCACAATCTGCTCGGCAGGCACTTCACAGATCGCTTCGGCCCTTTGTGGCGTCCACGCTTCGACCGCGGCAGCGAACGCTTTGTACTCCTCGGTACGGTCGACGATAAAAGCGCTATCCTGCCACCCTTCGGCTATGATTACGTGGGCCATGGCGTTGAAAAGGGCCACATCGGTTCCCGGCTTCTGCCGAAGATGTAGGGTGGCGAAGTCCGCCAGTTCGATGCGTCGAGGATCGATCAGGATTAGCGACGCGCCGTGCTTGCGCACCGCCCGTTTCATTTCCAGGCTGATCACCGGGTGGGATTCGGTGGTGTTCGAGCCGGTCACTAACAATACGTCGGCGTCGACGATGTCGCTAATAGAATTGGTCATGGCTCCGGAGCCAAGCGTTGTAGCCAGACCGGCTACGCTGCTGCTGTGTCAGAGCCGGGCGCAATGATCGACGTGATTGGTGCCGATTACCGCGCGGGCGAATTTTTGTAGCAGATAATTTTCTTCGTTCGTACACTTGGCCGAGGTGAGAACGGCGATACTCTGTGGCCCATAGGTGTCGCGCGTTTGCACAAGTCGTTGCGCCACCTGATCAAGAACTGTGTCCCAGTCAACCTCCTGGAACGGCTGGTCGCGTTTATCGCGCCAGAGAGGCACGCGGAGTCGATCGGGCGCGTGTACAAAGTCGTAGCCAAAGCGCCCTTTGACGCACAGCTTGCCCCGGTTCACGTCGTTGTCGAAGCGCCCATCACTGCGATAGATGACGCCGTCTTTCACGTGCATATCGAGCTGACAGCCAACGCCGCAATAGGGGCATGTTGTAGTCACGATACGGTCCGCCTGTAACATCGTCTTCCTCCCTCGAGCCCAGGCTCGTTTCAGGTTCACCTCATGCAACATCGCGAGTCTGGTGCAGGCGCCTGTAGTTGTCAGTATGATCTTAGGGTTGGCGAGGGAGCTTACCTAGTGACAAAGGGCACAATCACGTTCTGACGAACGTCACTGGCCCCAGGCGTGTGGCCGCTGACATTCAGCGCGCTTTCTGATGAGAAAACTCAGCACCATCAATGTCAAGTTGCTGGTATTCTTGATAGTATGGAAGAAGGCACTGAGGATCGGACCGCGGAGAAGCGCACAACGCGCTGGTGGCAGAGGGAGAGCAAAGAGGCGGAGTGTGCACCGGCGCCCCGGCGGGGCCAGGGCTGCCCCCAATGTGGCCAGGGGTGCCTGGATTTCGACAGCCTCTTTGTGCTGACCTGCGAGCAGTGCGGCTATGTTGCTTCCAGCGGCGCTTTTACCTGATAGGGGATGCTGCGAAGGCGTGTCCTTGGCAACAGCTAATTCTGATGTCCCAGCGGTCGCACTCGGGGCCAGATGTATACGGCAAATGAGATGACGGCTGCGATTTCGGCCAGCCGGCCCAGGAATGGGACCCAGGGCGGTAGCGAGAACAGTGGTCCCAGCCCGGTCAGCAGGACGCCGGCGTTTAGGAGACCGATAGCCAGCCAGGCCAGCGCCGGCCGGCCATAGTCACCGCCCCGGAATCGCGGTACAATCCAATGAGCCACAGCCAGTGCTAACTGCGCTGTCCAGCCGACCAACAGAAACTCAATATGCGCGGGGAGTAGCCGCCAGAGCTCAGGGTGAATGGGGATGCCCTTATTGATCAGCATGAGCTGGCCGAAGGTAAAACCGACCAGCAGATAGAGCAGGGCAAGCTTGATGGATAGGGCGCTGAGACGCGGCATCTTATCTCCCCTTCACCCGATTCCACGTATTGGCCACAAAGAGCGCACCGGCGGCGCTCAGCAGCAACGCCGACACCGTCATGACTGTGCCCCACAGGGTGATATTGTCGGTCATTAGCATCGGTTCGCTGATACCTCGCAAAATGAGGCCAACATTGAGCAGCAAGAAAGTTGTCCAGCCCAGGGTCTCGTTGCCCCTGGGCTCTTCGCGGTTGAAAATGGGGAACATCCAGTTAGCGACGCCAAAGATTAACTGTGTGATCCAGCCTACCATGAAGAGGTGGAAGTAAACGGGCGTTAACCCGTTGACCAGACTCGGTAGCTGAATGAACCCGGCGCCGGCGAGCAGCAGGCCCACCAGCAAAGCCAGCACGAAATAGATCAGCCCGGCCTTGATGAACCATCGACTTAATTTCGGCATCGTACGTACTATTCCCCTCCTGCTTCCAAGTCAGATGTTCTCACCCTACGCCCTCGCGTGACACAATGCGCGGCCAGAGGTGCACGGCATAGGCTACCGCGGCGCCCACTTCGCTCAACCGTCCCAGCAGCAACCACCGTGAAGAGAGATCAAGGCTGGTACCCAGCACAACGCACCACACGCCGGCGTTGAGCAGGGCAAAGCTGACATAGGCGCCTGTGACGTTGCCGCGCACGGGTGACTCCCAGAAGCGCGGCAGTATCCAGAACGACACGCCCAGGGCCAGTTGAACAAGCCAGCCTATCAACAGAAGTTCTATATGCGCCTCGCGCAGGCGCCAGAGGCCGGGTTCAAAAGGCACGCCCTTGTTGCCCAGCATGAGCGCGCCGACGCTAAACCCTAAGAAGAGGTGGATCAGGGCAGAACGGACAAACCAGATACTTAGGGGCGGCACGGCAACCTTATCTCCTCGTCGGCTTGCGCTCGTAGACTCTGGGCCACGTCCCCGCCACAAAGGTGAGCGCCGCCAGCCACTGCAACACTGCCGATACCACGAGTAACCAGCCCCACACTGACCCCGGCGCAAACGCGCTGTTGGGCTCAGCTATCAGGCGCAGCACGAGGCCGCTGTTGAGGAAGATGTAAGTCAGCCAGCCCAATGGTTCTTCGTCGGGCCTGTCCCCTTCCGATTTGGGGAATAGCCAGAAAACAACGCCGAAGATCAATTGCGTGATCCAGCCCACCAGAAACAGGTGAAAGTAGACGGGGCTCAGCGTATTGACCACCGGGGGCATAGAGATCAGCGAACGGAGCGCCCAGAGAACACCCACAAGCAGGGCAGCGAGCAGGTATAAGAAAGACGTTCGGATCGACCAACGCGTCAGTGGTGGCATAATGAATCGATGTGCAGATGCGCATAGCTGCAGGCGCGAGCTTTGCTAGACAGGACTTGTTCCTTTCAACACCGACATGATTTTACAGTTGGAAGGCGAAACTGGCTATGATCCACAGTCCCCCGATGATTTCGACGCCGACTTCTGTAAAGCCGAATCGCTTCATGTTAGGGACTGGCCTCGGAGTGGTTACGGCCCAGGCCGCCCGCAGCAGAAAGGCCAAAAAGGGGAGCCACAGAAGCCGTGGCAATTCCAGAGCGACCGTGAGCATAACGAGCGCTGCCACACCAAGGAGGTGAGCGGACAGGACCAGACGCCGGGACATTTCTCGCTCTCGCGTGTCGGCGATGCGTTGGCGCACGTACAGAACACCCAACAGGTTTTGCAGGGCCATAATTAGCCATAGGGCCCAGGCAAGGGCGTCCAGCGGTGCACCCGCGGCGACGTAGGCAGCCGTGGCCATCGCTGCCAGGCCCGCGGCGCCGGCTATCTCCATCCACAGGCTGCGTACGCTGGCGCGGTTGATTTGGGCCACGGCGAGATAAGCCACAAGGATCACGCCAAGTGGAGGGAGAAGCCATAGGAGCGTACTCCGGCCCATGTAGAGCAACAGGCCAAGACAGACAAGTCCTACCAGCAGCAAGACAATGGTCCATCCAGCCGCCAACGATAAGTCGCTGCGCCGCCCACGACCCTGGCGGACGCGCAACCAGGCGGTCGCCGGCTGTCGTAGAAGAAAGGCGCTGAGGCCGCCGACAAGGGTTGGTAAGAGGGCCCATGACCATTGTCCGGACACGCCGAGGCCCACGAAGTAGGGGACCAGGAGCCAGGGCCAGGAGCCATGTTCGGCAGGAATTAGCAGCGCCTTACGAAAGAGGCGGCGTTGTTTCCTCTGTTGCGTTGCTGAGTGCGTCATCACGGGCTTATTCCGTGGGCTGTGGTTGTAGCTCTCTGGCGCGTTTCTTGTTTATGGGCCAGAGGTGAGCATCATTTCCTTTTAGTAGCATAGCGCACATAAACAGCGCGACCAAAACTGGCCCCAGCGTCGCCCAGGCCGCTGCTTCGAGCGCCCAACGCCCGGCGAGTGAGGGAGGCCACAAGCGGGTCAACGGAATCAACGTCAGTAGCACGAGGATGACGCTGGCTACAAGCCAGGCGTTGCCCCTGGCTGCCGCTGGGCCCCAGCGGTCGATGGCCGCAGCCGCCAGGCCCAGCGTGACAAAGCCGAGAAGGAGCCAGTGCAGGTAGGAGATGCGCAGGGCAAGCTGGTTGGCCCAGAGGGCGCCGGCCGGGAAGCTTATGACCAATTCGGCCAGCGCTTTGAGGCCCAAAAACGCCAGAGGAGGGATCCAGCGCCAGCGGCGCTGGCGGTACGCGGCAGGCAGGAGCGCATAGAGGATTGTGAAAAGCCCTGCGGCGACCAGAGCGCCGCTGAGACCGGCGAGTATACGCACGGTCGGCGGTAGCGCCGTGGCGGGCAGGCTGAGAAGGAAGGTCAGAGGTAGCCCGATAACCAGTAGATTCTCGCCCCAATAGGCCGCGCGACTGCCGGCGCTCTGCGGAAAGGCGCCAAAGACCAGACCCAGCAGGGCCAGCACAAACCAGCCATCGGCGAAAAGATCGAGGAAGACGTGCGTCAGCGCCAGGGAGAGAAGGGGGCTGTCAACGCTGAGAATTCCGCCGAGGGCCAGGCCCCAGGCGCCAAGCGAGGCCAGAACAAGGAAGACGAGAGAGGCGTCCCATAGGCGCAGCGGGGTACTTCGGCGAAGGTGGCTTGTGGCGCGCACATAGCTCCAGACGAAGGCGTACCAGACCAGAACGTTGGCAGCCGCGCCGATCATGGCAAGGGGAATGTTTGCATCGCCGATGCTGACCGGCTGGTAGCCGAACAGCAGAAAGGGAATGTAGGCCAGTAATGCGGCGGCGAAGAGGGCGCGCAGCACACGATTGAAGGCGGCGTCCGTGGTCCGTGCACCCATCTGGGGCAGCCGCGAAGCGATGAGAGCCATCAGCGCCGGCGTGACCCAACCGAAATACATGAGGTGAGAGTGGGCGTGGCGCACGTTAAACAGGTGCAGGCCGGCGGGAAACCCCCACAACGTACCGAAGCGGAGCAGAGCGCCTGTGGAACCGGCTATAACAAAACAGAGCAGGGCAACGGTCCAGGCCCAGCGGAAGCGATGACCTTCTAAAGTCACTTTGTGCTTTCCTTCACAATTATCGGCTGCCAGCATAGACAGAGGCTGCCTATCAGCCTTTCCATCGTTACTTCAGAAATAGTTAACGTTGACGAGGGATATAGGGGCAGAGCGGATCGGCGGCCAGCGGATCGCCGGTGGTGGCAAAGGCTCTGGCCCGCGATCCGCCGCAGATTGCCCGAAATTCGCAACGGCCGCATTTGCCCTGTAGTTGATTGAGATGGCGAATGCGCCGGAACAGGTTGCCACGCCGGTAAACGTCCACGATATTCTTATGTCGCACGTTGCCTGCGGAGAGCGGCAAGAAGCCGCTGGGGTAGATGTCACCAGTGTGCGAGATAAAGAGAATGCCATTCCCGTCACGAATGCCGAAGCCACGGCCGGTGGGCGTGCGACGAATTTCCTCGTCAGACAAACCCTGGGAGCGCAACTTCAGGTATGCGATACGCCGGTAGTGGTGAGCTTCCGTGGTCTTGATGGGGAAAGGCGCCTGGTCCGCCATACGCCACAGCCAGTTCAGAAAACGCTCGCTTTCCGCAGGCGTGATCTCACTAAGCGCCTGGCCTCGTCCTGTCGTAATGAGGAAGAAGAGCGCCCAGCGCGTTACGTCTAGCTCCTGGACCACCTGGAAGATCTCTGGAATGTAATGCAGCGTCTCCGCCGTGACCATTGTATTTACCTGCAGCGGCATGCCCTGGCGGCGGGCGGCAAGGGCAGCAGAGACCGTCCAGTTAAATGAGCCGGCTTCGCCGCGGAAGGCATCGTGTCGTTCCTCATCAGGACCGTCCAGACTCAGGCCAAGGCCCACCGTCCCAGCGGCCTTCAATTCCGCAATCACACCGGCTGTCAGTCGCGCCGTTCCGGCAGGTGTTACGGAGACGCGGATGTTCAGCATGTTGGCGTATTGAATGAGTTCAATTAGGTCAGGACGTTGTAGCGGATCACCACCGGTGATGATCAGGTGCGGCAGATCGAGGCCACGCTGTGGCGGGCCGAACCTGGCTATTTGTTCCAGAAGCCCGGTCACTTCGTCCGTGCGCAGTTCCCGAGGATTTCTCTGTGCTACAGCCATTGCCCGGCAGTGAATGCAGGCCAGATCGCAGGCACGCGTGGATTCCCAGTAGATGAGTAAAGGCGCCCGGCCATACACAAATGGCTGTGGGGCCTGGTTGCCGGCATCCGCAGACGGGACCGGCTGCAAAATGGAGGAGGTTCCAGGTATCACAGGTTACTCCCTGAAATTAGAATTCGAGTTGGATTGTGGTACGCCGTTGGCCACTTCCTGCAGCGCCTGCAGGAAATCCTCAAGGTCCAGGTGGTATATTCGGGCGACATCGTCGATGGTATCGAATGCAGCCATCGCACAGCCAACGCACGCTGTGCGGTACCCATTGAACACCAGCGCTGTCTCTGGCCAGGCCTCCAACACTTCGCTGACGGTCATTTCTGCGGTCGGGGTTAACTCATTCATTGCGCCACGCATCCTTCCTACCTAATACGCTTGCTGTACAGAGGCGTAAACAGCATCGGAGTAACGCCCGCCAGCCACACTCCCTCCCTGGACGCCCACAAGAAGACGGCCTGTCAGACCATACAGCGACAAGAATGGCGTTGGCAACGTCACTGTAGACATTGTAGGGGGTAGGGAATCCTTGGTCTTTGCGCAAGCGCAAAGTGAACGTTGACTGTGGTTTTTCGGCTATGAATGGCGCTGCTAATGTTTCGCGTATGAAGTAGCCTTATAATTGAGCATTGATTGTGCTATCTGGCACAATCAGAGGCGCTTGGATCTTAGCTGCAAGGAGGCTACTTATGAGCAGACGACTATCGTTCATTCTGGGCCTCGCCCTTGTGCTGCTGTTAATGGCGGCTTGCGGCGGGGACGATATAAACGGGGATGCTGATACGGGGAGCGAAGTTGTTGGGGATGCTCAGAATGGTCAGGCGCTCTATATGATGACCACCATTGAAGACACGGGGGCGCCCGGATGTATCACCTGTCACAGCGTGGAGCCCACGGACGATCCGCTGCAGCCGGCGCCGGTGGGCCCGTCGCATTATGGATTGGCCGATCGCGCCGGTGGGTACGTTGAGGGGATGTCCGCAGAAGCTTATTTGCGGGAGTCTATCGTTGAACCTGATGCGCACATTGTTGAAGGATTTCAGCCAGGCCTCATGTACCAGAATTATGAAGAGAACCTGACTGAAGAGCACATTAATGACCTGGTAGCCTATTTACTCACGTTGGAAGGAGAGTAAGAGGTTGCCTGGTGACCGGCGCTGTCCGTCGATTCTGAAGCGGGCGGCGCCGGTTGTCCTATAAACGCACGGTGGACCAACGGAGCCGATCCTACATCGTCCGTTGTGCTACAGGGCAAGGTGAAGATCGCAGTGAAAGCAATTGTTACACTGAAGCAAGGGATGTCCTTCGTAGGAACGGCGGACAGCGGATTTGAGGTGAACCTGGGAGCGGCGCCGGCCGTGGGCGGGGATGATGACGGCCTGCGCCCGATGGAGCTGATGCTGATCAGCCTGGCCGCGTGTACGGCCATGGACGTGATTTCAATCTTGCGCAAGAAGCGACAGCATGTCACCGACTTCGAGGTGGCGGTTGAAGCAGGGCGCGCGACCGAACACCCCAAAGTGTTTACCGACATCGTCGTTACATATTACGTTCACGGGGTTGGGGTTGATCCGGTCGCCGTGGAACGCTCCATCGAGCTATCAACGACAAAATACTGCCCGGCGCAGGCGATGTTAGCGCCGTCAGTATCTATCCGGCACGACTATGAGATTGTAGAAGAGGGCGAGAACAAAGGCGCGCTGGCGTCTAGTCTTCGCGAGCTCTGATCAGCAGCAGGGGGCGCTCCACCCTCTGTAGGACGCCGGCTGCGACGCTGCCGTAGAAGACGCGCGTCAGGCCGCCGCGACCGTGGCTGGCCATGGCGATCAAGTCCACGTCTTCACGTTCGGCCACATCAATAATTGATTGCACGACCGGCCCCTGGGCCACGATGCGCTTGGATGCGATCCCCTTTTCCCGGAACTCGCCTTCCAGGCCTGCCAGATAGGTGTCTATCTCCTTCTGGCGCTCTTCCAGCTCCTCCGGCTGGTAGAAAAAGGCCTCGGCATCGTAAGGGCCTACGATAACCGGGGCTGGTTCCAGTACCTGAAGGAAGATGGTGCGAGCCTCGTAGCGGTGTGCCATGTGCTCGACGTGGGGCAAAATCGCTTCTGCGCGTTTCGAACCGTCGAGCGGCACAAGAATGTTCTGATACATGGTGGACTCTCCTATCGTGCGGTGGATGACTAGAGCTGTGTGCCGGTACGGCGGCGAGCAGTCACACGTATCCGTACTTTCCTGGCGCGGACGCTACAATGTCCCTAATCAATCGCTATGCTCTCTTCTGACGCTTCCTTTTCTGAAGAGGCGGTCTGTGTGAGCTGGTCGCCGCGCACAATAAGGGTAGAACAACACTTCGCCCCGCGCAATACCTTCTCCGCGATGCTACCGTAGACCCAACGGCCGATACCAGAGCGACCATGACTGGACATGACGATCAGGTCCACATTATTGCTCGCTGCGAAATCGATAATGGCCTCGGCCACAGGTCCGGTGAGCACTTCGACACTGACGTTGAGTTCGCTGTCGGTGGTCAACAGCCGATTGCGAATTTCTTTCAGGTAGTCGAACGTTTCTTGCTCGTTGCGCGCTTTGGCGACTTCCAATGATGGTTCTATTTCCACGAACGGCGCCCAGAAGTAAATCGGCGTCACCACGCGCACGATGATTAACTCTGCTTCTGTGGCTTTAGCCAGTGTCACAGCGGGCTGAAGTGCTCGTTCAGCCAGCTGGGATCCATCTAGCGTGAGCAGTATCCGTTTGAACTGTGACATCGAATACCCCCTGAGTGCGGTTGCACTCGCTGGATCTGTTGGCAGACTCATTACCCGCTGGCCCCGGAACAGGCGGATATTTATGTTAAGAGAATTATAGGTGAGTTTCGTAGTTCTCTAGAAGTGTGTAAAGTCACTTTCGCTGCGGATAAAACTCATGACTGGCTATTGGCCTTACCGATTGCGCAGGCGTGGCCACCAGACAGCCGAGGGAATCTGGCAATTTCTCGAGTCGGGAGCTATACTTTAGGCATGGCACATATACGAATTATGCTGGTCGATGATCATGAGGTCGTGCGTCTTGGTATGAAGAGTCTGCTAGAGCGGCGGCCAGGATTTGAGGTGGTTGCCGAAGCATCGGCGGCCGACGAAGCCGTGCAGAAGGCCCTCGTTCATGAGCCAGATATCGTTCTAATGGATATCCGTCTCGCAGGGAGCAGTGGTATTGAAGCCTGTGAGGAAATCACTACCGCTTTGCCCGACACAAAAGTGGTGATGTTGACCTCTTATGCTGATGACGAACTGCTCTTTTCCGCGATCCGCGCCGGGGCCTGTGGCTACGTGCTCAAGCAGATTGGCAGTGGCGAGCTAATCCGATCGATTGAGGCCGCGGCGCGAGGGGAAGCAACCCTGGATCCCACGCTGACGCAACGCGTCTTCAGCGAAGTGCGCCGAGCCATTCAGAATGAAGAGAAGGCGGCTTTCGGCGAGCTGACGCCTCAAGAGATGCAGGTACTTTCCCTTATTGCCGAGGGACGCACCAACCGTGAAATTGCCGAGGTGCTATTCCTCAGCGAAGGTACAGTGCGCAATTACGTGAGCAGCATTCTTTCTAAATTGGATGTATCGAATCGTGCTGAGGCAGCAGCGTATGCCGTGCAGCACAATTTGCAGGATTACTTGTGAGTTCATCGGCTAACAATAGTAGGGACGCAGTGGCCGGAAAAGCATTACCGGCTCTGAATCAGGCTGCGTTAGCCGTGGCCAGCAATCTGTCTCTGGATAAGGTGCTAAGACAGATTGTGGAATCGGCGCGGGAGCTGGCGGGGGCAGAGTATGCAGCTCTTGGTATTCCGGACGGGCAGGGCAGGCTGGCGCGCTTTATTTATAGCGGATTGTCACCTGAAGAGGCTGCCCGTATGCCGAACCTGCCAGAAGGCAAGGGGTTGCTCGGCGCCATTCTGGATGAGGGGCGCTCCATTCGTATTCCCGATATCTCGGAAGACCCACGTAGTGTCGGTTTTCCTGCCAACCATCCGAAGATGAGGAGCTTTCTGGGGGTTCCCATACGTATTGGGGGCGAGATTGCCGGCAATCTCTATTTGACGGAAAAGATGGGCGGTCGCGAATTCACACAGCAAGATCAGGAACTGATCGAACTGCTGGCGGCGCATGCAGCTATCGCCATTAAAAATGCCCGCCTGTATGAGAAAGTGGGACGTTTAGCGATTGTTGAGGAGCGCTCGCGTATTGGTATGGATCTGCACGACGGCGTCATCCAGGCTATCTACGCCGTGGGGCTCACGCTGGAGTCGGCGCGGCTGCTGTTGCCTGAACAGGGTGAGCAAAAGGAAGCAGCGCAGCTCATCGACCACGCCATCGACGGGCTCAACGATGCCATTCGTGACATTCGTAATTTCATTCTCGATTTACGACCTCGGCATTTCGAAGGCGAGCTCGGTCAGGGCCTGGCCCGGCTGGTGCGCGAATTCCAGGCGAACACGATGGTCTCAGTGGACCTTGAGGCCCCAACTGAGGTCATCAGCAATCTGCCGCCTGACGTCTCGCGGGCGATTTTCTTTACTGTGCAGGAAGGGCTGGCCAATGTAGCGCGCCATGCACGAGCCACGCAGGTGCAGATCACGACGATGCGCAATGGTCAAAACGTGGCCGTGGAAATTGTTGACGATGGCTGTGGTTTTGATGTAGATAGCCGGGCGCAGGCTACGGGACACGGCCTGGCAAATATGCGCGAACGGGCTGAAGAGCAGGGTGGTGAGTTCCACGTAGATTCCACGCCGGGAGAGGGCACCACATTATACCTTGAGTTGCCCCTAACGGAACGGACTCTTGCGGGCTAATCAGGCGCCGGCCCGCATCCTTTCCGCCATCAAAACTCCCCCTGACTAACAATAGTTACAGTGGTTTATCCGCTTTATTGTTGGTTGCCACTCGCTTGAGGTTGCCCAAATTGGACCGCGCCTGGGCCCGATGACAACCTTCACTGACCAGAGATGACATTTGTTACTGGGGGATAATACCCCCAAAATCGTACACTTGTGTCAACGATGAGACCGGTGGCTCTGCAGCGTTTACGGCGAGAAGCCCACACTGATGCCGATTCGGGTACGCCTGGTACTAGTAATATCATGAGAGCACGTAATGAATAGAATCCGAGTGCTAATCATTGACGAACATCCGGCCGTTTGCCAGGCGCTTGCTTCCCGCCTCGATTCAGTGCCAACTATTGCCGTGGTGGGGTCAATGAGCGAGTTTGCGGCAGGATTGCTTGGAGCGAACGATCTGCAGCCAGACGTAATTCTGCTAGAATTAAAAACGAGGACGGACGGTCCGCACACGCGACTAGGTCTGGATCCGGTGTCAGCCATTTCCACGTTGCTGGCCTCCAGCCGCGGCCGGATCATTGTGCTCACATCTTATCTGGATGAGAGCGAGCGGGACGAAGCGTTGCAGGCGGGCGCCAAGCGCTATCTGTTGAAGGATATCGACACGTCCAGATTGATTTCGGAGATTGAGGCTGTAGCCTGTCCGGATTGTCGTGTTCCGCCATTGAAGCAACACCGTCCGAATCCATCGCACAATAATCATGTCTAGTTCCTGATTACCATTTAGTGCAAGGAGGACTAAGCAATGAAACAGGAAATGGTTAAGGAGTGGATGACGCCTGAGCCTGTTACAATTACGCCCAACACGACGCTGCCAGAAGCCCATCGTCTCATGATGGAGCATAGCATTCGTCGTCTGCCGGTGATGCAGGACGGCCATCTGGTGGGTATTGTAACGCTTGGTGATGTGCGCGGCGCTGAACCATCGGGAGCGACTTCGCTGAGCATCTGGGAAATCAACTATCTGGTCAGTCGCCTGCGCGTCGAGGAGATCATGACGCCGCGCCCGTTCACCATTAACGAAAGCGCCACACTGGGCGAGGCAGCGCGCCTCATGTTGAAGTACAAAGTCAGTGGTCTACCGGTTCTCGACGACAGCGGCAGAGTGATTGGAATCATCACTGAGTCTGACATTTTCCGCATGGTGGTGAAGAACTGGCAGTCGGCTGTCGAACCTGCCCAGTAGCTCACCTGACTCCCACAAGTCCGAGAGGTTTAAGTCTGATGGAATTTGGCGTTCCCCGTGAGCGACGTCCCATGGAGATGCGCGTGGGACTGACGCCGGCCGGCGCTACAACCCTGGTAAAGGCGGGACATACCGTTTACGTCGAGCGTGATGCCGGCGCAGGCGCCGGCTTCAGCAACGATGCCTACCTGCGCGGTGGGGTGCAATTGGTGCATTCCGCCGACGAGTTGTATGGTCGTGCTCAGGTTATTGTCAAGGTAACACGGCCCACCGCGCAGGAACACGGCCACTTTCAGCATGGCCAGACGATCTTTTCCTTCCTTCATCTGCCGGTTTCCTCTCCCGATCTGCCCAGAGCGCTTGTAGAGAATGAAATCACGGCCGTCGCCTATGAGATGATCCAGGAGGCTGATGGCCTGTTGCCTGTGCTGACGCCGATGAGCGAAATCGCCGGACGCCTGGCCCCGATTATCGCCGGCCAGCTTCTGATGACCGACGGCGGCGGCCGGGGCACGTTGTTGGCCGGTATTCCCGGCGTTCCGCCTGCAGCCATTGTCATCCTGGGCGGGGGCGTGCTGGGGATGAACGCAGCGCGGGCATTCGTCGGTAGTGGCGCGCAGGTAACTGTATTGGATCGCGACATTCGCCGTCTGCAACGACTGGACGAGGTGTTCGGCGGGCGGGTGACGACCATGGTCTCCAATGAGTACAACATCCGGCGCACGGCCGAGTTTGCCGACGTGCTCGTAGGGGCCGTTTTGCAGCCGGGGCGGCGGGCGCCGATTCTCGTCTCGCGCGACATGGTCAGCGCCATGCGACCAGGTGTTGTCCTTATTGACTTTTCTATCGACCAGGGAGGATGTGTGGAAACCAGCCGGCCGACGACGATCAGCGCGCCGACCTATGTCGAAGAAGGCGTAATTCATTACTGTGTACCTAACGTAACGGCGTTGGTGGCTCGTACGACCAGTTATGCCATTACAAATGCGGCCTTGCCCTACCTGCTGCAGTTGGAATCGTTTCCAGACGTTTTGAAACGGTGCCCGGCGCTGGCGCGAGGGCTGAATTCGTACCGTGGCAGATGGGTGAACGAAGAGATCGCAGCGGCGCTGGGCCAGGAGGTTGATGGCTCACTTGCTGAGTACATGCCAGCGGGAGGGCGGGCGTGAATTGGCAGGATATTTACCGCCGCAAGGTGATGGACGTTGACACAGCGCTGGCTTCGATCCTTTCTGGTAATCGAATCTATATTGGGGGTGGGGCCGGCGTGCCGAAACAACTGACCGCCGGGCTGACCCGTTGTGCGGACCAGCTTCGCGATGTGGAAATTACACACATTCTGACCTTCGCCGATGCGCCGTACGTTGAGCCGCAGTACCAGCACGCTTTCCGCGTAAACGCGCTGTTCATCGGACCCAATGTGCGCGAGGCCGTGCAGAAGGGCAACGCAGACTTTACCCCTGTTTTTCTGTCTGAAATTCCGGCGCTTTTTCGCAAAGAGTTGCCCAT
The DNA here is from genome assembly GCA_035464315.1 of Candidatus Sulfomarinibacteraceae bacterium. Lineage (GTDB taxonomy): Bacteria > Chloroflexota > Anaerolineae > Promineifilales > Promineifilaceae > JAAYYY01. Next base: position 8,234 of record DATHSI010000106.1, on the reverse strand, counting down.
AGACGTGGCGCTCATTTCCCTCTCTCCGCCTGACGCCCATGGCTTCTGCAGCTTTGGCGTGGAAGTGGGCACGACGAAACCGGCGGCCGAAGAGGCGCGCATTATCATCGCCGAAATCAATCCGCAGATGCCGCGCACACTCGGCGACAGCTTTATTCACGTCAGCCGCCTTACCCACATTGTGGAGGTTGATTATCCGCTGCCCGAAGCGCCGCAGGGCGGCAGCTCTGAGACGCACATGCGCGTGGGCCAGAACATTGCGGAGATGATTCCCAATGGCGCTACCCTGCAAATGGGGATTGGTAGTATTCCCGACGCCGTCCTGAAGAATCTGACCGATCATCGTGACCTCGGCGTGCATACGGAACTGTTTTCTGATGGCGTGGTGGACCTGGTGGAAGCCGGCGTCGTCACCTGCCGGCGCAAGAATTTTCATCCGGGCAAGATCATTGCCGGCTTCCTGTTTGGCAGCAAGCGCCTCTATGAGTTTGTGCACAACAACCCGCTAATTGAATTGCACCCTACCGACTACGTAAATGACCCGTTCAATATTGCCCAGAACGACCGCATGGTCAGCATCAACTCGGCGCTGCAGGTTGACCTCACGGGGCAGGTTAACGCTGACTCCATCGGTCCTCGTTTTTACAGCGGGGTTGGCGGGCAGGTGGACTTCATGCGCGGCGCCGCTCGTTCGCGCGAGGGCCTGCCGATCATCGCCTTTTTGTCTACGGCTAAGAACGGCGCTATCAGCCGCATCGTGCCCATGCTTTATGAGGGCTCCGGCGTGGTCACCACGCGCAACGACGTGCACTACATCGTTACCGAATACGGTGTGGCCTCGCTCTACGGAAAATCCGTGCGCGAGCGGGCCTGTGAGTTGATCAACATCGCGCACCCGCGATTCCGGGATGAACTGACCCACGCGGCCCGCGATTTAGGCTACATCTAGCCTCCCCACCGCTTCCACCGCTCCTGTTTTTGTACGCTTCTCGCCGTTCACGATACAATAGCTGCTCATGACGCAAGACCGTACGAACAGCCATGAGCTTTCCCATAATTGACGACGTCGAATTTGAACAGCAGGAGAAGCGACTGAAGGTTATCATGCCGGCGCACCGGCAGCAGGCTTATTTCGCGCTCTACTCTATCCTGTTGGTGGCCTGGATCGGCGTTACGATCTGGATGCTTGGCCTGCTCTTTGGCACCTCGCTGCAGGGTCTGACGACCATGTTTGTGGTGGTGTGGGTCATCATTCTTATTATCTGGGCCTACGTCTGGTATCGCCTCGGGCGCATGGTATGGTACTGGTGGCAATATTTCACGGCCACTCGCGAAGTGCTCTTCGTGGATCAGGAGATACTGATCGTTCGCCGACCGCTGTCCATTCTGGGGGTGACGGACGCCTACGACATGCAGCACGTCAATCCCTTCTATTACAGCGAGAAGTACGACGCTATCGCTTTTGACTATGGTTCGCGAGAGGGACACTTTGGCCAGAGCCTTCCGCGCCCGGATGCGGAGCAGGTAATCGAGGTGCTCAACAGCCGCTTCTTTCCCCAGTCGCCAGAACCGCCCCAGGATGTGATGGCCTTCGAATGATTGCCGCTCTGCTGCCTCACTCGGTGAGATGCAAATCTTTGCTGGCGAACAGCTCCGCAGCCAGCACAAAGAGAAAAGTGGCGTAGAGGATCAGTAGCGCCGGGGCCAGCGCCTGGGGAGGCCGGAAGCTGCCGGCGATAACGGCTGAGGAGATTGCGTCGAAGGGCCAGAAGATGGCGCTGAATAGCCGGCTTACAATCTCCGATCCATTGCCGTTGAGCCAGTGAGAGGCGCTATTGGCCAGATTGCCCGCCGCTGCCCATCCCTGGCGGAAGAACCAGTTGCCGATGCCCAACATGCGCTGGGAGATCCACCCCATGCCGCTGCTATCCAGTTGTTGTCCGAAGAGAAAAACAGCGAGGATGCCGTATACGTAGACGCGGGACCAGCCCATCGTCACCAGATCGGAGGCGTGCAGGGCGAGCACCACGGCCAATAAATCGGCCGAGAACCATAGAGGCGGAATTTCCAACAAGTTGCCCAGGCTCAGTGACGGGCCACTGATGGTGGCGAGGAGCGCTACCAGAATTTGCAGCAGAAGGCTGAAGGAAAGGCTGGCCACAAGCACCGCGCTGAGATGTTCCACCCGGCTGGGCAAGCGCACGATGAGCGGATAATTGGACGCTCGGTGTGCGCGCGCAGCCACGGAGAGCGTGACCAGAAAGGCGGCGCCCATGCCAAAGAGACCGATCACCAGGATATAGTAATCACTGTCGGGAGTCGATTGGCTCGGGTCGAAAAAGATGCGCCAGAAGGCCAGTGTGAGCACAATGTAAATTACACCGGTCAGCGAGAAGAGTAGCTGGCGAAAAAGATAGCCGCTCACTGTCAGGATGCGTTGTGCCATTGAACTGCCTCGGCGTAAATTTCTTCAAGTGTGGTTCGTTTCTGGGTCACGCCAACGATGTCGAAACCGGTGCCCACAAGGAGACTCAGTACGTGGCGCCTGATCCGGATCGCTTCATTGTTGAGAATCACGCGGTTCTCTTCTACTTCGACGTCGCTGTGCAGCGAGCGTAGCAACTCGGCGAGCGCACTTAGGTTCTTGTCTACCTGAATGGTGACGTGAGGACGTAGGGCGAGGGCTTCTTGCACGCTGCCCTGATAGTGAATGCGACCCTGTTTCAGAATAATCATGTGCGTGCAGACTCGCGTTACTTCTGGGAGCTGATGGGAGTTGATGACGATCGTCTGACCCAACGCGTGTCGCCGCTGGATGATATTGCAGATATCTGCCTGTCCTTCTGGATCCAGACCGTTCGAGGGTTCGTCGAGCAATAGCAAGGGCGGATTGCCCATGATACTTTGAGCCAGCGACAGCCGCTGACGCATCCCTTTCGAGCACTCACCGATGCGCTTGTCACGCGCGTTCCCCAGATTCACCTCGTTCAGCGCGCTGGAGACGGCCTGGGTCACCTGTTTGCGATTCATGTTGCAGAGCCGCCCTACCATCTGCAAGTAATCGCCAACACGCATGCGATCCGGGAACAGCAGGCGCTCGGGTTTGTAGCCAATGGCCGGCCAGCGTTCCCCTTGTGGTTTGATCGCCCCGGCATCTGGCTCCAGAAAACCGGCAATCATTTTGAGGACCGTCGTCTTTCCCGCCCCGTTGGGTCCAAGTATGCCCAGCACCTGCCCTTTGGAAACGTTAAAGGAAACGTCGTCCACGGCCACCAGAGAGTAGTAATGTTTGCTGATGTTCTGTACCGATATCACTGCCGTTTTCTTAACCTTTCCTGCTCCACCGAATGAACGTTTGGCGCGCGTTAGTTTACCACAGGCAATTACAGGAGCAATCGGCCTGGCGCAGTCACTCCGGACGCTCCCGTCTGCAACTGCCTGATAAGCACGCTTTGGGTACCTTTCATTGGCGAAGAAATTCTGTAAGCGTGCTTAGGCATTTCTTAAGCAATTCGACGGGGACAGGCCTGCTTGTTATAATGCACTCTTTGAATGCAGCCCTTGCCTGGCTGCTGGCCAATCTTGAATCTACTACCGTTGAGGTACGCAGCGAATGAATTTACAACCATTAGCCCCTTATCTTAGTATTGCTGAAATCATTCTCGCCGTGGTCCTGGTCGCCCTTGTACTCCTGCAAAGCAAAGGGTCCGATCTGGGCGGCTTTCTTGGCGGCGCGGGCGATAGTGGCGGCGCATATCGCACGAAGCGGGGTATGGAAGCCACAATGCACAAAGTCACCATTTATTTCAGCATCGTCTTCTTCATCCTGACCTTCCTCACATTCATTGCCTGGGGGCAGGCTGCTTAGCATCGACCCATTATGAGCACAAGGCCTGATATTCGCTGGCAGTTGCTGCTGGCTGTTGCCTGTCTGGGCCTGGTACTGTCGCTTTTGTCGTTCCAGGCGCAGTCGGCTGCGCTTTGCACGACACGGGTGCCAGCTGCCGGCGGCAGCTTTGCAGAGGGCGTTATCGGCGCCCCACGCTATCTGAATCCTCTCCTCAGCGACAACAATCTGGTTGACCGCGAGTTGACCAGTCTCATCTTTGATGGCCTGACGCGCTACGATGAAGATGGGCGTCTGGCGCCAGCCCTGGCGGAGGAGTGGGCCGTAGATGAGGATGGACGAACGGTCCGCTTTGTTCTGCGCGATGATGTGCAGTGGCATGATGGCCAGCCGGTAACGGCCGACGATGTCGTTTTTACCTACCGGCTACTGCAGGACGAATCCTTTCCTGCCCCGCAGGCTCTGCGCGCGTTGTGGCAAACTGTGACCATCAGCCAGACAGGTGAGTCTGGTGTGGTTTTCACCCTCCCAGAGCCGTATTCGCCGTTTCTGGACGCCACGACGCGTGGCATCCTTCCCCGGCATATTCTGGGCGACGTTCCGCCCGCGGAGATTGTCGAGCACGACTTTAACCTGGCTCCCGTGGGCACAGGGCCGTTTCAGGTACCTCCTGGCGAAAACTGGCAGCGCACCGGGCGTTTGCGTCTGGTACCCAGCCCCGGTCACTGGCCGCAGGGGACACAGCTAGATAATCTGGAGTTCCGTTTCTTCCCCGATGTGGAGCACCTGTTAGATGCTTACGCTGCAGGGGATGTACAGGCTATCAACAATGTGCCGGCGTCGGCGGTGTTGGACGTGGCCCGAAACCCGGGCACACGGCTTTACAACGCGCCGCTGCCGCGCTACACACAGTTGTTGTTCAATCTCAGCGATCAGAGCAACATGGCCGTACAGCAGCGAGAAGTGCGCCAGGGATTGGCCTATGCCCTGGACCGCAAGTGGCTCATCGATCAGGCGCTAAATGGGCAGGGCATTCCTTTCCACGGTCCGTATTTGCCAACATCCTGGGCCTACAATCCCGGCGCTGTCTCCCAGTACCAGTATGAACCGGCTACAGCCACGCAGTTGTTGGACGAGGCAGGCTGGCCTTGGCCTGAAGGCGCACAGGCACGCCAGCGTGAAGGAACGCCGCTGGCTCTGCGACTTTTATTCCTGGACGACGCACAGTACCGGGCGCTGGCGGAGGCGATTGCCCAGCAGTGGGCCGAGGTCGGTGTGTCCGCGGAGCTCGTCCCTGTGGCAGCGGATGAGCTGCGTACAGCGCTGGAGGAGCGCAATTTCGACGTGGCGCTGACTCAGGTTACGGGCGGGGGCGATCCGGACCTCTATGATTTCTGGAGCCAGGAAGCGATTATTCGTGGTCACAATTTTGCTGCCTGGAACAGCCGTCGGGCCAGCGAAGCGCTGGAACAGGCGCGGCAGGCGTGGGATGTTGGGGAGCGCAAAGCGTACTACGATGCCTTCCTGGCGGCCTTCAGCTCGGCGGCCCCGGCGGTCAGCCTTTACCAGCATGTCTATACCTATGCCTTGAGCGATCAGGTGCAGGAGGTAGACATCGGACGCATCGATCACCCGCGCGAGCGGTATGACACGATTGCTAACTGGTTCTTGCTATATCGTGACGTGGCCGTTGCCTGTCCGGAGCCTGAAGTGGGAGCCGCAGATGAGTCGCCCTGAGCCGGTATGACCATGGTAGGCAGCGGCTGACACGCTGACCCTATTGCAGCCCGGCGGACAACGCGTAAATGTGACGACGAATGGCTGACGCCTCGTCAGCCGTCGCCAGACGGGGCTGCCCGCTTGCCTGGATGATGGCCGGCACAAAATCCAGTTGCCGCACGCCGCGCTCGTCCAGCCACACCCGCAGAATGGCGGTTTCTGGGGGGCCGGTGATGGTAAAGGCGAAGTTCCCCAAGCCGTAGACGATTACACCGTCTCCGTAGAACTCCACACCCTGCAAGATGTGCGCGTGGTGCCCTATAACCAGTGCAGCCCCGGCATCTATTGCGGCGCGAGCCGCGGCGCGCTGCTCGGGACTGGGACCGGGCACATACTCATACCCGCTGTGCAGCAGGACGACGACGTGTTCAGCCCTGGCTCGCGCCGCGTTGACGTCGTTCTCTATTGACTCGGAATCGGCCCAGGCCAGCCCTGGGGAGTTCGCACCTGCGGTCCAGGAGCGTGTGTCAAAGTACGGGGGCCGCCCTTCGACAGGCACATTGGCGTAGCCCAGAAAGGCGATGGTCAGGTCCTTGTTGGTGACGAAAGCGGGGGCACGCGCAGCTCGTGCGTCAGCGCCGGCGCCCACCACGGCGATGCCTGAGCCGCGCAGCAGATCAATACCCTGTAACAGGGCAGCGGGACCGTAATCCATGGCGTGATTGTTGGCCAGGGAAACGATGTCGAAGCCGGCTGCTGCCAGGGAGCGCGCGGCACTGGGCGGCGCACGAAACGTGTAACTCTTATCGACCGCTTCTCCCACGTCGCCCAGTGCGCACTCCAGGTTGGCCAGCGCCAGATCTGACTCCAGAAAAATCGATTTCACGTGGGCGAAGGGGAAGGCCAGGTCACCGGCGGCAATGGCCGTTCCCAGATCGCGATCGAGCATGACATCGCCCACCGCCGCCAATTGTACTTCCCTGTTAAAGGGGTTGTGTTGTTTCAGATGTTCCGCCAGCGCGGCTGCCTCCGGTTCATATCCGGGCGCGGCAAGCAAGGCGTACTGTTGCTGCAGGGGATATTGAGGGTCGGTCACGTGCCAGCCATCCACATACAGGGCCCGTTGGCGCGGTTCGATCTCTGTCCAGGGCACAACAGTGGCAAACGCGTGACCGTTGGCGGCGATTTCCTGAGCCTCCGCAAGTGTGATTTGTTCCCAATCAGAGGAGAAGGGGACGGTAATTGCCAGTGGCTGTTGCCCGACGCGATAACCGTCGTCTGTGGCGATCAGCGCTAGTTGTGCCCGTCCCTCCGTTAACAGTTCAGTGGGCGCCTCGCTTACGGTAGCCCGTATTTGCCCGGGCCACGATGTAAGCTGTGCCGTGGCCCGTTCGGACGCCTGCTGCCACAGCGGCGGAACTGCCATGACGAGGGGCGGAGGCGTCTCAGTTGGCGCTGGGGTGGGCGAGGGGCTCGGCGCAATCGTCGCCTGCTCGGTGGCAGTCGACGAGGGGATGACTGTGGGCTCGACGGCTGCGCCGGCATCCACATGACTCGCCGGCATGGTGGCAGACGGCGCGGGCGTTGCCGGATCACCCGGCCTTTGAACCACGCTGCAGGCACTTAGAAGCCAGAGAACGATCAACAAGGGGAGTAGGCGGAAGTGGCTTAGGGGATGCATGGCGCCGGTCTGGTCTCGACTAGATACTCTGAAATTGTCAGTCCCTTCTGGTGGAGTTGGCGAGCCAACTCTACGCCAACATAGCGGAAGTGCCACGGCTCATAGTAAAACCCAGTCCGCTCAAAGGCGCCTTCAGGATAGCTTAAAACAAACCCGTACTCGTGCGCCTTTTCGTGTAGCCACTCTCCTTCGCTGGTCTGATCAAATGCAGGATGAAACTGGATGAATGCCTCGTCAAGCATTTCGGCCAGCTCAGGGGAGCCGAAGTCAACCGTTGTCCCTAACTGGTGTTCGCTGTGGCCCGGCGGCGCGCTCAGCCGGTCGGCCCAATCCGGATATTGTTCCAGCCATTTCTGCAAGGCCAACGTCTGAGCCGAGTAACTGCGATATCCGGAGATTATTTGCGGCCTCAGACCATCAGCATGCATAGCGTCGATGACTGCCTGCAAGGGCTCGATGATCACGTGGCGTACTTCTGTAGGATAACCCAACGTAACCGTCGTGGGGAAGTAGTCAGAGAGGGCCACGAGGTCGCCAGGCTCGTACTCACGACTCAGCCCGTAGTCACGCGTCACCAGTGTTAAAAGGTCGTCGTCTGGTGGAAGGCGCTGCTCGCAGGCCACAGGCGTGGGTGTGATCGTCACGGTCGGTGTCATCGTAGCGGGAAGCGCCGTTGGCGCCGGAGGCAACGTGCTGGTCGGCAGCGGCGTTGGCGTGTGGGGAAACTGAGTTGCGGTCTGCGTGTAGGGCGGCGCCACGTTCGTTGGTGTGCTGGAGACCGCTGAGGTGAAGAGAATCGCAGTTGCCGATACCGGCATTTTCGACGCCGCCTGCCCTGATCCGGACGTACACGAAGCGAGCGCGAGACTGAGCGACAGGATGACCAGAAAGGTCGATCTTGCTCCCCGAAGGCTGTTCATTCCCCACCGTCCGCCGCGCCACTGGTGTCAGGGCGCTCGGCCGGTTGGCCCCAGTCGCCGCCGCCCG
>DATHSI010000105.1:0-4832 GCA_035464315.1 Candidatus Sulfomarinibacteraceae bacterium | reverse complement strand
GACTTCTTGCAGGAAGTCCACGCCGCGCTCACTCATCACCACCACGCGATCGGAAAGAGCCGTTACTTCCTGTAACACCCTCCGTTGAACCGGTGTAGGATCTTTTAGAATGGTATGCAGCGTGCTGACAAGGGGCATGCGCAATTCCCGCAAGAGCGCCAGGATGTGGCTGCCCGACGACCCGCCGAAGATGCCATACTCATGTTGCAGGGAGACCAGGTCCACGCCGTTGATATTAAGGAAGTCGGCGGCGCGGCGGTAAGAGTCAATGTCCTTTTCCACCAGTTCAAAGCGAACGCGAGGCGGATAGGCGTAGCCGGCCTCGATATCGTTGACGGGCAGGGCAATACAACTTGTGTCCTTGTATTCGGCGGCAATGGCCTCGCACAAGTCGGTGGTGAACGTGGCGATGCCGCAGCGGCGTGGTAGGTAGTTGCCGATGAAGCCGATACGGTTAATGCTTGAATCAGTTGCCATCTCGTGGGGGGAAGCACGACCTTTCATCAATTTATGAATGGCCCCATTCTCCGTAGGTTCAGACACGAATTTTTACGTCCCGTCCATTTTTCTCGCCCGAAACGCTGATCGGCAGGCTACCCAGCAACAGGGTGGGGCTAATACCGTGTTCGGTAATCACAACCTTGGTATTCTCGCGCAGGGAGACTTCGACCATCTCCATTTGCTTGAGAGCCTGGGCATTGCCGACGAAGTATTGCTGCGCAGCCTCATTGACCAGGCGAATGGCTTCGGCCTTGCCCTGAGCTACTTGAATGACTGCTTCGCGTTCGCCCTCTGCGCGCTGGATGATTGCCAGTTTTTGCTGCTCGGCTGCCTCGAAATCGCCCGTTGCCAGCAAGCGCATGGAGCGTCGCTCTTGCTCGGCGGTCTTCTGCTTGTGCATCGCTTTCTTGATGTCCTCAGGGGGATCAATCAAGCGGATCTCCACCTTGCTGACGGTCAGGCCCCATTCGACGGCAGCGGCGTTCAGAATCTGCTGTAAATTGGTGGCGATGGTCGTACGGGCTACAAGGCTCTCGTCCAGGGTAAGATCGCCGAACTCCTGGCGCAGGTTGGTCATGGCCAACTGGATGATGGCCCGCTTCCAATCATCGATGTTGTAGAAGGTGCGCTTGATGGACTCCTCGTCGGGCGTGGGCCGCACCCACATAATACCGTCCACCTGGATCTCGACGTTGTCCTTAGTGATAACCGGCTGGGGATGGATATCCATGGTGTGTTCACGGATGTCACGTACGCGGAGGACGTGAATGAGCGGGATCTGAAATCCGAGACCGGGCATCACAAAGCGGCTGTACTTGCCGAAGGTTTCCTGGATCCCTCGCTCGTAAGGTCTCAGGGTAAAGATGGGACCATATACCGTTCTCATAGTATTTTCCTTGTTGCGCTACGGGTATCTTCTGAATGGCTTTGGCGCGGGAACAACCCGCGAGAAAAACTAAAGTACGTCCAGCACGCGGTCTGCCAGTTCTTCACTGCTGGCTTCGCCATGTAAGACAAAGTCGGGAAGGCGCGTCCACGTTTTTGTTTCAACATCCTTCTCCGTGACAGTGAGCACGATGTGGCCCGTCTGGGAGTCGCGTCCTGCCACGAAGTCAGTTGGGACGTAAAAATCATCACCCTGGACAAACGACTGCACCAGCATGTACGTGGCGTAATGTTTCCAACCCGGTCGGACGTCATGGGTCCGGTGGTACAGACGATGCGCCACGCCAAGATGATGATGGTCTTTGGTGTAAACCTGGTCTAGCTTATTGATTTCCATCCATTTATGTTAACATGGGCGCACGCAGACCACATCGGCCGGGCAGGGGATCTTATGCTCCGCCAGTTGGGGGAGATGAAAGAGCGTGGGTCAGTCTTCAGCATGGGCTCAGTCGCGTGGCGTTGCGCCTTCACGATTGCGCTCCCTCGAGGACTCTATACTGGGCAATGAAGCTACTCGTGACCTTGCCCAATCACACCTTGTGCCCAAACTCGGTGGGCTTGTTGTTCGCTTTGATGGTCAAAGACCCCTAATCACCGTTTGCTGGCGCCCTCGTTGCCTCAAGAACCGGTTCAGCTTCTTCAATAAGATTGGCAAGCCGCTCCATACTACTGGTCACCAGGGGCGGTGGCGCTTCATCCATGTCCTCGATTGTCGTCCACAACCGTGCCTGCCGTGCTTTCAGGTCGGCAATTAGCTCTGATGGCCCGGCGGCCGCGCGCCCGCTAACGAGGTGATCCCACAGGATCTGAAAGGCGGCTGAAAGGGGCGGCGCAATAATAATGCCCAGCAGGCCATATGCGTCGGCCAGGGCAATGAGGATGACGACGGTGAGAATGGGATTGTACCGGCGGCGGTTGGAAAGACGTGGCTCAAGCCACCAGCGCAAGAAAATCATGATGAGGAGCGTATAGAGCGTGGTGATGAGGCTGAGCGGCACGCCGGTGAGCAGGCCCACGACAAGCGGCGGCAGCAACGCCAAAACAGCGCCGACCATAGGCAGCAGCAAGATCAGCGCGCCGGTCAGGGCCAGGAGCGTGGGGTAGGGCGAGCCTAAGAGCCAGTAACCAGCCCCCAGAAGAAGCGCAGCGAGAAGACTCTGGATGGCTTCGCTGCGAATGTAGGCGCCGAGGTCGGACTCCAGGGTCTGCCAGATTTCGCGGGCCTGGCGGCGTTGGCCCGCGGGCAGAAGGGAGAGCCAGAGCCGTTCAAAATGGACCTGGTCTACATTCCAATAGAGGCTCAGAAGCACGATGACGAGCCCGCCGCTCACGACGCTGGCGAGACCTTGCGTCAGGCCCAGGATGGCCGGTAGGACGACTTCACCTGAGTCGCCGAGCATGGCGGCAAAGAGCTCGCTGGGCGGCGGCAGACGTGTGTCCAGCGCCTGTTGCAGTGAGGTACCCTGCAGCCACAGTGGCTGCCGCCACGCGTCTTGTACCGACACTTGCTGGGCCAGTTGTTGAATCTCGCGCAATGCGGCGCTCCCGCCCACGAAGAGCAGAAATCCAAAGGTGCCCAGGACAATGAGGGTAAGAAAAACGAGTGCCACGCGCAGCGCAAGATTGCGGGCTGACCAGCGCCTTATCAGAGGACGGGTAGCTGCTGCCAGGGCCAGTGAGAATAGGACATAGACGACCACCACGCGGAACTGCCACAGGAGCAACAGCGCCAGCAGTGTGGTCATGACTGCCGCACCGATGCGCAGTGCCTGTCTGGTCATGCCACACCTGTCCCGTTTGTTTCGGCCAGTAGTATATCAAGATCGGTGGCCAGCGTCTCAATTTCGTCCATCACCAGATCTGTCTGCCGAATCGTGAGATCCGATCCGGCCCTGGTGCGCCGCGCCTGATGGCGCAAGTCCCGGGCAAGATTTTGCGCTTCATAACGCAGGCGGCTGCTACGGTCTCGCCCGCTGGAGAGTTCGGGTTTCAGAGCTTCACGCTCGAAGACGAAGCGATTGAGTAGGATCTGGATGATGGCTGCCATAGGAATGGCCATCAGGGCGCCGACGATGCCCAGCAGCGAGCTGAAGGCAAACAGGGCCAGCAAAGAGACAAAGGGATTGACGCCCACAGCTTTGCGCATAACGCGAGGGACCAGCAGGCTATTTTCTATCTGCTGTATGACGACGGTAGCGACGACGACCCAGCCTAATTTGTCGGGCCCCAGTGTCAGGGCTACAAGGGCGGCAGGGATGGCGCCCAGCAACGGTCCGACGAGCGGGACGGCTTCCATCACGCCGGCTACGAGGGCCAGGACCAGGGCGTAGGGCAATCCTATGATTAGATAGGCAATCAGCGCCAGCAGGCCAATGATTAAACTGAGGAGGCTCTGACCGGCGACGTAGGCGCCGACCTTTGTCTCCATGGCGGTAATCAGTTCGCGGACCCTCTCGCGTTGGCTGATGGGCGCCAGTAGCAGGAGGGAGCGTATGGTTCGTGGCCCGTCCAGCGTCCAGTAAAAGGCCAACAACAAAATGGCGGCGCCCGTAAAGACGCCCTTTGAGGCGGAGCCAAGATAGCCCAGCGCCTGCCCGGCCGTATCCAGTAATTCCTGCCCCGTCGATTGCCCCGGATCCAAAAGGGATAGTGTGACCGGCAGGAATCTGCTGAGCTGCGTAATCAAGGGATTAGGATGGCCGACTATCCAGTCGCGCAGGCTTTGATAACTGTCGGGCACGCCTGCCGCTATGGTTGTGGTCTGTTCGACGATGACGGGGACCAACAGAAGCGCGAAGCCGATGAGCAGCGCCAGAAGCAGGAGGTAGACGAGAATAACTCCGGCTACGCCGGGAATACCGCGCCGTTGCAGCCAGGATACGGGGGGTCTGAGCACCGTACCTATGATGATGGCGATGAACAGGATGAAGAGTACCTGGTGGAAACGGTAGAGCAGCCAGAAGCTGACACCAACGGCCAGCAGGACGAGCGTGACCCATACGACTCGCCAGAATGTCCAGGGAGAGGCGTGTGATGGTGTCTGGATGGCCATGGCTGAGTTAACTCAACTCACAACTCACCAGCGTGGGCTATAGAAAACAACCCGCACGATTCGTACAACGCCCCAGGCCAGCAGAGCGTATACGATCAGGGCGATGATCGATGACAGTTCAAGCACGGCGCCGCCGGCGGCGGGGGTGCCAACTAACCCCTCACAGGGAAAGAGGAATATGTAACTGACGTCGTAGATAAGGGCGGCGAAGAGGCTGGCGGAGTTGGCGCCAATTAGCTTTAGCACGATGCGCATGGCAATCAGCGCTTCTACCAGGCCAAAAGCTAGCCAGATCAATTGGGAGGTCTTGAAGGAGAAGAGTCGTTGTTCCCGA
>DATHSI010000104.1:0-6417 GCA_035464315.1 Candidatus Sulfomarinibacteraceae bacterium | reverse complement strand
ACAGAATCAGGGCGAACAGGGCCACGCTGAGTACCTGCAGGAGGGGGCGCAGCCACCGTTTCATGCGACGCATCGGTGTCTCACGCGCCTGCTTCCCCGGCCGGCGCCGGATGGCCCGCGGGCCGCCCGGGCCACAGCTCTCGCGCGGTGAGGATCAGCAGGGCCAGCAGCGGCAGCGCCAGGAACATCAGGGGGCTTTCGCCGGAAAAGGTGTTCATGAACAGGAGCCAGCCGCCCGCCACCACGAAGGCAGTGGCCAGGATGGACGGCAGCTTTCCGCGGCTACGAACGAGGCCGGTCAGCCACAAGAAAAAGGGGATTGCCAGCAACACCTGGCCGGTGCTGCCTGTCTGGAAGGGCACCAGCAGGCTGGCGATGATGGTCCAGGATAGCGCCCGCCGGAAGGGGGAACCGGATTCGTCGCCGCCATGTTGCCACGCGCGCCGCCAGGCCCACAGCATGGCTGCCAGCAGCAAGATGGCCAAAAGCGGTTGCAGCCACGCGCCGGCATCCGGCCCGGCGAGCGAGGCCAGAATGGCCAGCGGCGCCCGCCCGCCCGCTGTTTCGGAGTAGCGTCCAAGGTCTTCGATGAAACTGAGCGGCCATCGTGGGAACAGGAGGAGCGAAGCGACCAGATAGGCCACGCCCGCGCCCAGCAGGCCCAGATGCAGCCGCCAGCGCCGCCGTCTCGCCGCCCACAGCAAGAGCCAGGGCACCAGAAAGATGACCATCTGGGGCTTAACCGAGGTGCTGGCCAGGAAGATTCCGGCCCAACCATCGCGCCCCCGTTGCATGGCCAGCAGAGTGAGGGCCACAAATAGCGTGATATGCACGGTGAATTGGCCCAGAATGATGCTGCGGCTGATAGGGTAAAAAGCGACCACGCTCAGCAAAAGGCCGGCGGCCGCCGCCGGAGACGGCCGCCACTGCACCCACCTGAGAAGCACGGCGAGGAGGAGAAAAGCGGCCCATTGTACCGTGACCATCCACAGCGCGTAGGCCCAGGAGTAGGGCAGCAGGGCCAACGGCCACATGAGGAACATGACATGCAACGGGTAAGCAAAGCTGAAACTGTTGGTGCGACGGTCGTTAGGGTCCAGGACGGCGGCGTTTTCCGCCGTCAGCGCCGGGTCATAGGGATCGCGTCCTTCCAATAGCAGGGCGCGTGCGCCGGACCACCGCGGATAGAAGTCGTTGCCGCCGAGAAAACGAGAGGCGTAGATCTCATGCACCGCGACGCCCTCCGCAACAAAGAGAAACAGGGCCAGTGCGATGGCTAAAATCCATTCCTTGCGCGACATTGTCGTTGCTCCCGCTTATTCACTCTCTTGTTCCGCCAACGCGTAAAGCGTATAGGTGTCGCCCCAACTGGCCACTGCCGTCAGATACTCCTCCTGCAGCGTTTCCAGGATGGCCAGATCGCGCTCGGTTACCGGATCAAAGCCTCGTTCCAGTACGAAGTCCAGTCCGGCCCCGTAGAGTAGAACGTGGGTGAATCCTTCCTCGCGCCAGTAGCCGGCTAGTTGCGCTGCGTCAAAGTCGTAATGTTGCGTGTAATGTAGATAGCGGTCCAGGATGGGATCGGGCCAGCACTCGACGCGGCAGGCGTAGGTGCGCGCTTCCCACAAGAAATCCACTTTGGCCTCAGGGGGAAGCTCATTCACCGCTTCCATGACATCGGTGTAGACGCCCAGGCGACGCGCCTCGAACGAGCGGCGGCTCTCCAGCCCAGCGATGACGGGTAGCGGGTTTGCCTTCAAAAACTCTACGGTTTGCGAAAAGAGGATCAGGCCCAGGCTGAGGACAACCACTACCTGCACGATCCAATCCACGTCCAGCTGCGGGCGGCGCCACTCGCGCAGGCGTGCCAGGGCCGCGCCGCCAAGCACCGCCAGGACGCCGAAGACGAAGAAGAGAAAGCGAGCGCGCAAGAGCAAGGCCGTTCGCGCCACGCCGCTGAGCCAGAAAAGATAATTGACGCCGAAGAACAGCAGCATGTGGCCACTGATGGTGCGTTCCTCGCGGTTCATCGTGCGCCAGACGACGAGCAGCAAGCTGCCGGATAGCAGCAACAGCGGTCCCAGGGTGGCTTCATAGAATTCGGTGCCTTCCGTGCCCAGAATGGTGGCTTCCAGGGGGACCAGCGGCAGCCGCCAGGGGGCGGTCGCCGCCAGGCCGGTGCCCGGCCGATCGTACCACCAGGCGCGCCAGCTGTCCCAGAAAAGCCCATCGTTCAGCAAGAAGGGGTAGAGCGGGTTGCCCGTTGTCAGCCAATTCTCCAGCAGGTGCGGCAGCACCAGCAGGATGGAGACGAGCGCCACCGGAAGCAGGCGGCGCGCGATAGCCCGGATCCCTTCCCGCCGCATAATCCAGGCCATGCTGAGGGCGATGGTCAGCGGAACGAGAACGGCAGTGTACTTCACGCTGCCGCTGAAGCCGCAGGCCAGCCCCAGCAGGAGCAGCCATCCCCGCTCGCTGCCCTGCGCGGCATGCGCCTCGCGCCAGCGCACAAAGGCATAGAAGGCGGCGGTGGCGTAGAAAAGGAGTGTGGCGTCCACGTAGGGCCAGCTCATCAGGGTGAACAAGGTGGGCACAGAGAGCAAAACGGCTGCCGAAAACCAGGCGGTGCGCTCGTCGAAGGCGCGGCGGGCCAGGGCCACGGTCATGGCCAGGGCCATCAGACCGTAACCAAAGTGAAAGAGCGCCGCCGGGCCGTCGCCGAGCAATAACATGCCCAGGGCAAAGTGCATCTGGCCCAGCAGGGGAAAGCCCAGGTGGGGGATGTCCACGGGGTGTACGATGCGACCGGCTTCGATGTACAGTTTCGGCCCGGTCAGATGATACGTGAGGCTGTCCCAGGCCGTGGGCGGGGCCAGGGCCATCAAGAAGGTCAGCGCCAGCATGGCGACGCCGTAAACGAGGAACCAGCGTTGCAGCCGTTCCTCAGGTCGCGGCAGCGACAACTCTTTCACATCCTGCCACACGCGCCACACGTCGCGCCGCAACAGCAACACCAGCAGACCGAGCAGAAGCCAGGCGGCCCAGGTTGTGAACAGTCCCAGCAACCCCAGCCCCAGCAGCAGGAGCGATAGGAAACCCAGGCCCCCGCCCGCGCCAAGAGCCAGCCGCGCCGCTGCCCACTCGTCGGTAAGGTATTGCCCTACCACCCGGTACCCCAACCCGGCGGCGACGGCGCTGACACCCAGCCACAGGGCAATGCTGAGCAGCGTTCGGCCCAGGCCGCCAATGATGGCGCCGTCGAAGGGTTTATGCGCCCAGAAGTAGGCGCCCATGATCAGAAAGGCCCAGAGGACCACGGCGCTGGCTTTGAGCAGCCATCCCAGCCTACCGCCTGTAGGTTCTTGTGGGCTTGAAATGTCGCTCATGGCAGTTTGCGGCAGATTAAGAGGCGGCGCAGGCCCAGCAGCGGCATCAGCGTATCGCGCGTTTGCGCTTCGATCCAGCCGCCGGCCTGAATCAACCACTCGGGTCCCGCCGGAATCAAAACCGTTGTCTCAGCGTGCTCGATCTGGAACCCGGCCTGTGAGACGTACTGGCGCAGACGGCGATAGGGCACGAAACGGTGCGGCCCCTCGGAGTGGTGCAGAGTGGTGATGGCTGCCAGGGCGTGCACCGGCTCCCACAGCACATTGGGCGTGCTCAGAAGCAGGGTTCCGCCGGGGCGCACCACCCGCCCCAACTCCTGAATGAAGCGATCCGGACGGGCGAAATGTTCTACGGTTTCCAGTGACAATACGGCGTCAAACTCGCCGTCAGCAAAGGGCCAGTCGTAATCGCGGATCTGTACCCACCTGAAATTCTCCACGCCGGCTTCGCGCAGGCGTTGTTCGCACAGCTTTCCCATCTCCTTTGAAACGTCGGCGCAGACAGCGCGTCCCACCTTACCCTGTTCGTGGAAGTAGGCGATGCCGTTCCCCGTGCGCGCGCACACGTCCAGCACATAGGCGTCGTCGGGCAGGTCGGCCAGGCGCATGGCGTCCGTAAAGCGTCGAAAATAGGAGTGGGCGCTGTCATTGATGGCGTCGTAGTCCGCAGCGAGCTCGTCGTAGTGTGCTTCTATGTCGGCGAAACTCCAGCTGCTGCGCAACCAGTGGCCGATTTCTTCATTAAATCGTTCTGCGAATCCTTTCACCGGATTTGATCCTGTCTGCGGTCTCAGCGCGGGGTGACTGCCGGCGTCCGCACCGTAAGAATCTGACCTTCTATTCCTTTCATCGGAGTCCGCTTCTAGCTCAAAGGGCACGTGGGCCAATCCCTTGCGTTTGACCGGCTTCGATAGCCCTTTCCAGCTACGGCGCAGCAGGTCGAAAAGTGGGCCGATGATGCGCAACGGCAGGTGTTCGACCACCTTGCGTGCCGCCGCTGTGCCACACACGGCGAATAGCGACACAATGACCAGTTCCACCAGCTTGCGGCTGAGGGGAATGTACGTGGGGCGGTAGCCATAGGTAGGCGCCGCTTTGCCCGCGGTCTGCCGCCAGCGGTTACGCAGGAAGGAGCCGCGCTTTTTGAAATCGATCATGTGCCCGTGCATGCTCATGGCCTCGTCCACGGACGTTTCCTGCAGGGTGAGAACGTTCTCCTGCTGCATCCGCTTCAGCAACCTCTGCGCTTTCTCGCTGCGCGCCACGACGACAGAAAAGCCCTGTCCCCGCGCTTCATAGTCAGGGTGCCAGGCGTCGCCCACGGAAATATCGGTCAGTTCGTTGGTGAAGTCAACTGCCTGCAGGCTGGCCTGGGTGATGTAGAACGGAATAAGATAATTGTAGTAAAATTTCTTGGCGCGCAAGACGCGACCGTCGTGCAACCGGATCTGGAGGTAGCCGGGCCACTCCCCTTCACGATACTTCAGCTCTGCCACCTGCGCCAGCTCGCGCACGCCGTTGGAACGGAGGAAGCTCTGGATGGCGCCCAGGTATATCGCCGTGCCCACATAAGGCCCCAGGACATAGTCGACTTTGTTAGCCCCCAGATGGCCCCCCTGCTGCAACCGGCGCAGCGCTGCCACCTGGTCAGGCAGGCCCACATAAGCCAGCCGGCCCTCGAACGTCGACATTTCCTCCAGGATGGTATTAACGGACGCCGGAATGTAGACGCTCTGGCTGGCGGCGCGCACCTCGTCGGGGCAACGGGCGATGATCGGTTCCGCCAGCCACGGTTTGGGCTGGCCCTGGCGCAATACGACAGCGCCGTCGATTATGCCCTTTTCCAGAAGATAAATCAGCGTGCGCGTAATAACACCGCCTGAAGCGCCCTGGCGTCGCACCACTTCGTCTGTGGCGTGCCCCACGTAGATGCGGCGGAAGTTGCCCATCAGCCAGTTCTGAGGCAGCGCACCAAACTGTCGCCGGTATGCGCTGGGATAATCGATACCTTTGCCGGGACACGCCTCGTAGGCCAGCTCAGGTAGCCTGACGCTCTCGCCCGTGGGTTGTGGCAGCGGGCCGCGGGCCGTCTGCGCCATGCGCAGGGCGCCCTGCGACAGGGCGACGCAGGTGCCGCAGTGGGTGCAGATGCCACCGCGCACAACCTCGTCGCGCAGCCGTTGCCACGTTCTTGTCTCTTGCCCGGACACTACTCGCGATCCCGGTGGTAATTAGGCAGTCGCTGGTTGATCAGCTCCGCCAGCATACCGATGGCGGCAACCTGGAAGGCGGTCATGACGATAACCAGGGTAGTGACGTCTGCCAACTGGCCGAGGACAAGGAGGGTAAACAGCGCCCAGGCCACAGCAAGCAGAAAGAGAAACGCGCTTAGAGGCAGAAAGATCTTAAGTGGTGCGAAATAGAGCGCAATGCGCCACACTAGCTTCAGGAAATTCACGGTATCCTGCAGGGGCCGGATCTTCGACTTGCCCACACGCGCATAGTAATTGATAGGCCGGTAATCTACCAGGTAGTGGTTGGTGAGCAGAGCCAGCGTGATTGTGGTCGTAAAGGAAAAGGTGTCAGGCAAAATGCCCAGAAAGCGCCGGGCGACGTCGCGCCGGAAGACGCGCAAACCGGAGTTTAGATCCGGTATCTCCTCGTCCGCCACGTAATTGGCCAGCTTGCGCAGCGCCCATTTGGCAGGACGGCGCAGGCGAGGAATGGTCACGTCAGGCCCTGTGCGCGCGCCCACGACCATGTCGTAGCCGTTGGCGGACAATCTGTGCGCCAGATCCGGAATGCACTCGTTGGGATAGGTGCCGTCGGCGTCGGTGATGCAGATCAGCGGGTGTTGCGCGTGGCGCAGGCCCGTTTTCAGCGCCGCCCCATAGCCGCGATTCTGCCGGTGTTGCAGCAGGGTGATGCCCTCGTGTTGCTCGGCGCGGGCCGCCGTTCCATCCTGGGAACCGTCGTCCACCACGATGACTTCGTATGTCAGATCGCAGCCGGCGAGCACCGCCAGCAGCTC
>DATHSI010000103.1:0-2740 GCA_035464315.1 Candidatus Sulfomarinibacteraceae bacterium | reverse complement strand
TGGGACGTGCGCATTGAGACGGAGAGCACGATGAGCAGCGACGAGACGCACTTTCTGGTGACCAATGTGGTGCGCGCCTATGAAGGGCAGACGCGGGTGTTTGTGAAGTCGTGGGAGGCGCGGGTGGCGCGCGATTTCGTGTAGGGGGGCGGAGATTGGAGATTGGTTGATTAGAGATTGGCCGCAGATGGCCCGGCGTTCTCGGGCCATCTGCCCAGCGCCAACGGCGCCATCTGCGGGTGGGAACTACAGCTCGGCCAGGGCGGGGATGATTTCTTTGCCGAAGGTTTCCAGCGGCGTGATTTCGTGGACGTTGGGCATGTTGAAGATGGCCTGCTGGATGCCCAGGTCGGACAGGGTGCGGTAGTCGTCGATGATGCCGGCAGGGGTCATTTCGCCGGGAGCCAGGTGTACGGTGTCCAGGGTGGTCTTTTCAATCTCTTCATAGTCGCGGCCCACATCCTCGCAGTGCCCTTTGAGGACGTCCAGCTTGTGCCGCAGCGTGTCGACGCCCATGCGCGCGAAGAGGTTGCAGGCGTCGGCGTATTGCGCCACGAGGCGCAGCGTTTTCTTCTCGCCGCCGCCGCCGATGAGGATGGGCGGGTGCGGCTGTGAGAGGGGCTGGGGGCTATTGAGCGTTCTTTCCAGCAGGTAGTGCTTGCCGTGGTAGATGCCGTCGTCGCCGGACCACATCTGTTTGGCGATTTGCAGCGTCTCCTCCAGCCGCTCGAAGCGCTCGCTGACGGGCGGGAAGGGTACGCCCAGGCCGCGCGACTCCTCTTCGTTCCACGCCGCGCCGATGCCCAGGTAGGCGCGCCCGCCGGAGAGCACGTCCAGCGTGGTCACGGTCTTGATCAGGATGCCCGGATGGCGATAGACAACGCCGGTGACCAGTGTGCCCAGTTTCACGCTCTCGGTGACGCCGGCCAGGTAGGAGAGGGTGCTGTAGCCTTCAAGCATCTCGTCGTCGGGCGGGCCCACCATGCTGATCTGGAAAAAGTGATCCATGACCCACACGCTGTAGAAGCCAACCTCGTCGGCCGTGCGCGCAATCTCCGCCAGCTTATGGCGTAGTTCAGCCGGACCGCCGGGATAGGTGAAGCTGGGAATCTGTAAGCCAACTCGCATAGTGGTTGCTCCTTGTAGAGTGGAGCGAACGGACTGTCCGTTCGACGTGTGCTCCTTGTCACTGACTACTGAATGTTACCACTATAGCGGAAAGCGCGCAGCGGCGGCCTGTACGATTGGGTAGGGCGCGGCTGGCGGAATGGGTGGGGGAATTGGCCGGGAGCTGTTCGACAATTAAGGGCAAGAGACTCTCGCGGGACGCTTTGGGGTGCGTTGGAGGGACGGGCGGGCCTTATACTGCACGGCATGAGTTGATATTCACGAAGCGTAAACCGAGCGGGTATGAGGTGGCATGATGCCCAGGAAACAACTAACAATATTCTTTGTAACGAACTTCATTCTTTTCTTCACAGGCAACGGGTTGTATCCGTTGCTGCCGCTGTTTGCCGGCGAGTTTGGCGCCAGCGTCACGGTGGCCGGCCTCTTTTTGGCCTCGCTGAGCGCGACGAACGCTGCCGGGGCGCTGCTGGCGGGACGGTTGCTGGCGCGGTTTGCGCCCAGAACGTTATACACTGTGGTCAGCGTACTGGGCATCCTGGGGCTGTTGGCGCTGGCGCTGGCGCGTTCACTGTGGCTGGTCGTAGCGGCTACGGCCCTCGTCTGGTTTGTCGGGGGCTTTGTCATGGCCATCAGCAATATCCTGACGGGCCTGACAGTGGCGGCCGAGTCGCGCGGGCGGGCCTTTGGCCTGCTCTTTCTGGCCTCGCCGGTGGCCGCCATTTTCGGCGGCGGCGCGTTGGGCATCATCGTCAACGGTTCAGGCTACGCGCCGGGCTTCCTCGTGCTGGCCGTGATGTGGGCGGTCATTCCCGCGCTGGGGCTGCATCTCCAGCGCGCCCGCTTGCCGCAAACGACGCCGTCACTGTCCAAGGACTCAACCGTTGCGCCCGCGGCCGCGCTGGGCCGTTCTTTCTACCTGTTGCTGGTGAGCGCACTGGCCGTGGCGGCGGCCATTCAAACGCGCAACGTGGCGGCCTTCTTACAGATGCAGGCGGCCGGTTTCTCGCCTGCGGCCATCAGTAGCACCACGGTGACGGCCGGTGTGGCCGCGATTCCGGTTGCCCTTTTTGCCGGCTCGCTCTCCGACCGTATCGGCCGGCGCACGCTGCTGATGGGCACGACGGCGCTGGTGCTCCTGATGCTAATTCCGCTTTCGGCTGCCACAGAGCTGTGGCACTTTGCAGCCGGCATCGCCTTACTGTTGGTGGCCACGGTGGCGCTGCGCCCGGTGACCACGGCGGTGGTCACGGACCTGTTGGCGCCCGCGGCGCTGCGGCGTGGCCTGCCCCTGTTGGAGGCGGGCATAATGGGTGTAGGCACGGTCGCCACGGCCGCCGCCGGCTATATCCTGGAGCGCTTTGGCCCCTCGGGGATTACCCTGCTTTCGGTGGCGCTCCTGCTGCTGAGCGCCGCGGCCCTGGCTCTGCTCTGCACGCAGCGGCTCGTGGGTAACGCATGCCCGGCGCCGGTACAGCGGTTGGCGTTGCGAGGATAACCCCCAAGCCTGTGTAATGGCGGCGATGGCGGAGAATTTGGCCGCAGATTTACGCGGATGGACGCGGATTGGTAGTGAGGTTACCAGCAGGAGCGTCTCATGCCTGCAAAAGTACGG
>DATHSI010000102.1:0-12470 GCA_035464315.1 Candidatus Sulfomarinibacteraceae bacterium | reverse complement strand
GACGCCCGCAGCGCGCCATCCGAAGCGACGCCGCTGCCAAAGGGCCAACCAGCCGGCGGCGAACAACGCCCACCAGGCCGGCGCAGCCAGGGCCAGGTAGTAGGGGTTAAAGATGGCGCGGCGCATGGTGATGAAGAACATACCCAGCGCAGCGCCGCCGAGCCAGGCCGAAAAAAGAGCCGCCCAGCCGCGCCGCCCCTGCCGCCACAGAGCGAGCGCGCCAACCGCGACGAGCAAGGCGGCGGCCAACAGCAGCCAGGGGCTGATGCTTTGCGCCAGCGCGGGGCCCGCCAGCAGCTCGGCGGCGACGGTCAATAGATAGGGTTCCAGCCGCATGCCGCCGGGCTCGGACAACTGTCCGCCCCAATTGGAAATGGTTACCGCCAGCCAGGGCGCGAACAGGAGAAAAGCGCCAATCCCCGACAGCGCCCAGCGCCTGATGTGGCGCAGCGGGCGACGACGGGCCAGCAGATAGAAGCCGTGCGCCGCCAGCGCAAAGAGGCTGTAGTAATGGCTGTACATGGCCAGGGCGCAGGCCAGGGCGTAGAGCGCCCAGCGCCAGACCGTGGGCCGCCGCAAGGCGCGCAGCAGCAGCACAGTGGCCAGCGTGGTAAAGAGCAACGATAGCATATACTGCAGGCGCGCGTCTTGCGCCAGCCAGACCTGAGACTGCGACAGCGCCATGAAGCCGGTGAGGAGCAGGCCGAAGCGCGCGTCCCACACACGCCGGCCCAGCCGGAAAAGGAGCGGCAGCAGCAACACGCCGCTCATGGCCGACAGATAGCGCAGGGCGAACTCGCTGTCACCCATCAGGCGCATCCAACCCGCGAGCAGCAGATAGGGCAGCGGCGAGTGGGGATCGCCGTCTGCCAACAACGTGGCTACCATCTGCGCCGGCGCCTGTTCCGCATAAAGATAATTGAAGGCCTCATCTCCGCGCAGCTCCTGCACGCCGAGGTGAAACAGGCGCAAGGCAGCGCCGGCAAGCGCCAGCGCCAGCAGCGCCCAGCGCCAGTGGGCCAACAGCCAGACGCCCGCCGCCCGCGCCGGCAGCCGCGGTGTTGGTAGGGCGGGCCAGCGGCGCCAGAAGGCGCCCTCCACTGTGCGCCGGGCCACGACAGGCCGCCAGCGCCACACCAGAAGCGAGACGGCGGCGAAGACCAGGGCGCTGATCAGCGCGCCAAGCGCAACGTCGGGGGGCGCGAAGCGCAGTTCCACTTCATGCGCGCCGGCGGGCACGGGCAGCGTCATGAAGGCGTAATTGGCCGGATAGAGGGCGGCGTTCGCGCCGTCCAGCGTGGCGCGCCAGCCGGGATAGCGCCACTCGCCGATCACCAGCAGCGCCGGTGTCTCCGTCGTCAGGCGCACGCGCAAGGCGTTGCTGCGCAGACGCGTCACCGCCACCTGCGGCGGGCTGGACGGCGGCCCTATCCCCTGCAACGGCGGCGCATCGCCATGCAGCAACACCTGCTGCGCCGGGTCGAAATCGGGCGATGCCAGTTGCTGCAGCGCCTCCTCTGCACTTGCCATAGGCAGCCCTTCGTAGCTGAGCCAGGCGCGCGGCAGATGTTGCTCCGTGGCGTAGAGGCCGGCCTGCACCGGGCGACCCGGCTCCAGCCCACTCTCCACCGGCGCCAGCAGAGGGCCAAGGCCGTCCACCGGCCCGGCGCTGAAGACGTGGCTGACGCTCAGCAGTTGCCAGAAGCGAGGACTCGGCAGATCCTCCAATTCCTGCAGGAAGCGCGGTTTGAGCGGGCTGATGCCGCGCACATCCTCCAACTCGTAAAGCGGTCCCACGTTGGCCATGAAGCGGTTATGCGTGTCCACTCGCGACACACCGTCTAGCTCTCCCTGCAACGTCTGCAGCCAGGACGGCTCCAGCCAGTAGTCAAGCGGTTGTCCAGGCCGGCGGTCGATGGCTGGAGCGGTAGCCAGATACAGGTCGGCGGCAAGCAGCAGAAGCAGGGCCACTGAGACCGCGCGGCGCGGGCGGCCCAGCCACAAGAGGCCCAGAACCAGAGCCAGCAGCAGCGCCTGGCGCGCCCAGGTCGCGGCGTCCGCCAGGTCCAGTTCCGGCCGCATCAACAAATAGGCAATGGAAACGAGGAGACCCAGGGCCAGCACTACCGCGGGCGCGCGCAGGTTGCGGCGGCGGCGCGAGAGCGAGAGGCGCAGGTAGAGGGCCAGCCCTTGCGCAGCCAGCAGCGCCATACTCAGACTGACCAGACCCCACAGCCGCTCCTGTTGCCGAAACAGCGAGAACCCAGGCGCCAGGCGATAGACCAACCGGAACAGCAATCCCTCGTCGCCCAGGGAAAGCCAGCCGGCGAGCAGGGCCAGCGCGGCCCAGAACATCGGCTCGGCCTGCGCAGAGCGGGGCATCTGGCGGCGGTTGAACCACGCCAGCAAGGCCAGGTACAGTGTCGCCAGGCCCACGTACTCCGGCGACCACATGGTGCGCAGGCCGGGTACAAACAGTTGCAGGCTGTTTAGCAGGTGTTGTCCGGCGGCGACAAACTCATAAGAGACGTCGGCCCTGGTGCTGTGCTGCATCCAGCGCAACGCCGGCAGCCAGGCAACAGTCGCCGCGCCTGCCGCCGTGATCCCCAGCAGCGATCCGCCGCCCAACAGCCAGGGCCACGACCAGCGTGCACGATAGGCGCAAAACGCGAAATAAGCCGCCGTCACGTAGGCCACGTGCAGGAATGTTTGCGGATGCCCGGCCAGAAAGCTCAGGGCCAACAGAAAACCGGCCAACGCCAGCCAGCGTAATGGCCGCCGGTGCTGTGCGGCCCGGCGCACGACGAGCAGCAGCAGCGGCAGCCAGGTGATCGTCTCCAAAATTGCCAGTTGCAGCAGAGGATACGAAGTCAGATAGCCGCCCAGGGCGAACCCCAGGGCCCCCAGCAGGGCAGCAGGAGAAGATCGCGTCAGCGCGTAGCCCAGGCCGTAGGTGAACACGCCCGCCAGCCAGATGTGAGCGATGGCCTCCAACTGCAGCGCGTACAGGGAGAACCTCCAGGGGAGCGTGAGAAGAATGGCCAGCCAGCGCAGGGGATAGAAGGCGGCCGATTGCAGATCGCCGGCAAAAGGGAACCCGGCGTAACTACCCGGCGACCACACGGGCAGACGGCCCTGCGCCAGCTCGCGCGCCTGGAAGCTGGCAAAGGTGTGGAATTGGCCTGTGAAATCGCCCGGCGGCAAGTGAGCCCTCCCCAACAGCAGGGTAGCAAAAAAGAGGACACAGAGCGCCGTCCACAAGAGCAGATAAGGACCGTGCCGGCGCGTGGCGTCAGGGCTCAATGGTAACTTCCTGTAAGAAGATGACGTCGTCAGGCTGGCGCTGGCCATTGATAAAGACCGGCACGCGCTGACCGGTGTCGGGGTTAGCGAGGCCAATAGACAGGCGATACGTGCCCGGCGGCGTGTTAACGGGAACGGCCAGCATCCGCTCGTCCACGATGACCTCTCCCGCGCGCCAGCTGGCCGTGGGCCGGAAACCGCCGACCGGCGCGCCGTCCGATTGCGCCACAGGCGGCTCTCCTTCGCGGCTCACGTGCACAAAAATGAAGTGGTTGTCCCTGATTTCGTCGCTCAGGGCCTGCCAGTAAGATGTGAAGGATATCTCGGCGCCCGGGGCCAGCTGGTTCTCGGCCAGGTCGTAACCATGAAACTCGATGATGGGCGGCGTGCCCAGATCGGCGCGCAGCGGCCGGTTCACCGGCGGCATTTCCGTCTCCAGGGGCCAGCCGATCACGGGCACGGCAGCCACCGTCAGGGCCTGCCCGCTGAGCCTGGCGTTAACGGGCAACGGCCGCCCCCTGTCCGGCGTCACCAGCGAGAGGCGCAGCTCATAGTCGCCGCCGCCGGCCGTGGCCGGGACCACGATATTGGCCCGGCTCATTAACTGTTGGCCCGCCTGCCAGCGACTCGGCGGATAATCTGCGCGGCCCAGCGCACCCAGAGACTCGCCGACGACCTCGCCGCTCCCGTCAACCAGCCGCAGGCGTAGCGCGTAGTCGGCCCGCGGTGCGCGCCGCACGCACCATAACAAATCCACTTCCAAAAGATGACCCGGCCGGTAACCCTCAGCCAGCGGCGTGTGGCCCTGCAACAACAGTTCGCGACCGAAATAGGCCACCTGCCGCAGGTAATCAGAGCGCTCGTCGCGGCCCGATTGGCAGCTGGCGGCGCGCACGGCGACATCCCCCAGGCGCAGGTCAACGCCGCCGTCGTCGACCGTCAACGGCTGGCCCGTCTCGCCGTCGACCACGCGCATCCACACCTGATAGGCGCCCGGGGGCAGGCCGCCCGGCAGTTCCATAACGTGATTGTTGCGCACCAGTGTATCCCGCGGCCACTCGGCGACAGGATATTCAGACCATAACGGGCGGTCAATCTGCTGCCAGAGGTGCCCGGACTCGTCTAGGAAGCGTAGCGAGATGCGGTGACTGTCGCCGGCGCCGGGCGACAGGCGCGAGAAATAGAAGGTCAGATCCAGCGGCGCGCCGGCCTGGAGGACAGCCGGTATCTGCACGCCGTGGAGCTGCAAATTGCCGCTAAAGCCGGCGACCAGCGGCCTGACACCGGCGGGCATTCTGCTTAGGGTGGGATGCGCTGTATACCCCTGCACCTGTACCGGCAGCCACATCCAGGGGAAATCGACGTTGCTGAAACGATACCAGTTGCCCCACGCCCAATCGATCAGTTCCGTGCGTGGGAAGCCGGTGCGCGGTGTGGGCTGCGTCACAAACCACAGCCGCTGGTATTCGTCGCCCATCCTGCGCAGGCGGACCATTGCTTCGTCCACGTCCAACGTGCCGTAGCGGGGGACGGCAATCACCGGCGCCTGGCCGTCATAGTAGTAGTCAAACGTGAAGCGGATCAGCGTATCGTGCAACAGAACGACATCTCCGGGCCGGGTGACGTCGCTCAGAAATTGGGCCGCGCCGCGCACATCGTCGCGCACGAAGGCCGGTTCGTTGAATTGGCGGTAGAGCCAGGCAGCCTGCACAGCCAGGAACACGACAGCCACCGTCAGACCCAACCGCTGCACAACGTCCCGCCGGCGGTCGCGCCGCCGGGCCACAGCCGGCGCCGCCAACAACAGAAATGGCGGCAGGCCAATCAGCAGGTGCCGCGTCCCATTGAAGAGAGGGTTGATGGTGGACAGAGCCAGCAACAGACCCAGTGGCACCAGGAGGTACAGGAGCGCGATGAGCGTGGCGCGCGGCGCCTTACGCGCTCCGCGCCACAAACCCAGCGCCACCAACAGCAGGCCCGGCGCTGCCCACCAGCCAGGATGCACGTTGCCCGGCGTCATACCCACGCTGTAAGCGCCCGTCGCCTTCCACAACACTTCGCTGGCAGGCACGAAGTAGAAATCAACCTGCCGCCCGGCGCGGAAGCGCTCCAGGGCGCGCAAGAGAGCCGGCGCCAGCAGTAAGAGCCCGGCGAGGGGAACGGCCCACAGCCACCACTGCCGGCGCAGGCGGGAAAGCGAATGCCGGTAGCGTTCAATGACGTAACCCAGCAATAGGAGCAGGCCAAAGGCGAAAATAAAGAAACCGAAGTAGTGAGTGTAAATACCCAGGAGGCTCACCAGGAGCCACAGAGCCAGCCAGCCGCGAGCCCGTTGACCGCCCGCCATGAAGCGCAACAAGGCGTAGACGGAGAGCAGGTTAAGTGTGATCAGCAGGCCATAATTGCGCAGCACTTGCGCCTGCCATACATGGAAGGGCGAAACGGCCAGAAAAAGTGCGGCCCACAGGCCGGCGCGTGCTGAGTAGAGCAAGCGCCCGGTGGCATAGAGCAGAGGCGCCGCCAGCAACGATAGGACAGCGCCCAAATAGCGCAGCGTGACCACGTCCTCGCCGGCCGCGGTGCGCCACAGGTTCAGAAGCAAGAAATAGAAAGGCGGGTTGGTGTCCTGCGTGACCACGCCGTCCACGGTGATGGTGCCCGCCAGCACACTCTGTAGCGGCAGCCGCGCCCGGTAGAGGGAAAGCCCCTCGTCGCTCCACATCGATTGGCCGCCCAGATCCTGAGCGCGCAGGGCGAACCCCAGCAGCAGCATGAGCAGCAGGAACAGGAGATGCCGGCGCGAGGCGCGGCGTGTCAGGGTGATCATGGCAGAACTTCCACGGCGCCCAGGTTATGCTCCGGCCCCACGCGCTGCCCGCTGTGCAGGTCATAGAAGCCCACCACCAGCTCATAGATCCCCGGCGCGACGTCCTGCGGCAGGGGAAAGGTGCGCTCATCGACAATCAGCCTCTCCACCGGCCACCAGGAAGTCGGATACCAGCCACTCAGCGGCGGCCCATCGGCCTGCGCCACCGGCTCGCCGTTGCGCGGGTCGCGCAGATGCACGAACAGCTGATAATCGGCCTCCAGCGGCGAGGCCGCGACCCAGCGCAAGGCTAGAGAGTACTCGCCGCCCGGCTGCCACTCCCGCGTC
The DNA here is from genome assembly GCA_035464315.1 of Candidatus Sulfomarinibacteraceae bacterium. Taxonomy (GTDB): domain Bacteria; phylum Chloroflexota; class Anaerolineae; order Promineifilales; family Promineifilaceae; genus JAAYYY01. The sequence goes on along the minus strand of DATHSI010000102.1, from coordinate 6,013 downwards.
TGCAGGTCGTAGCCGGACAGCTGCAACGCCGGCGCGGGCGGCGGCAGGCTCGGCGCGCGGCGCTCGTCGCCGCGAGCTTCAACACGAATCTTTTCCAGGAAGGCCACCTCCCAAAGGCCACCGGCCCCGTCGTAGATGGGCAGACGCGCCTCGCTTTCGTGGTCCAGCATGGCTATTTCCACGTTGTAGACCAGGGTGCGGTCCAGGCTCTCGCGGGTCAGGACCTGCACCACATCGCAGAAAACGTCTCCCGCTGACCAAAGGCTGGTGGGATAGGCGCCCAGGCCGGGATAGGTGCGGCGACTGCCCACCAGCTGATTATCCGGCCCCACGATCTGCACCAGCACGGAGTAGTCGCGGTCGGCGGCGCCCAACGTCTCCCAGCAGACCTGGATCGGCGCCAGCGCCCCGGCATCGACCGAACGCTGCAGCGGTTGCACATGCACCAGTCGAGCAAACGCTTCCTCGGGGGATGGACCGAAGCGCAGGTCTAACGAGGGGCCCAGCGCCTCGATTTCCTGCGCCGACAGCGCCGGCGGCGGCGAGTAGGCCGGGGCAATGATCGCCGGCGGCGCGACCAGAGCCAGCGCCAGCAGAAAGCCAATGGGCGCCAGCGGCAGGCGCGGGTGCAGCGTGGCCCAGCCCTGCACCAGAAGCACGACGATGGCGCCCAACGCCGGGTAAAGGAGGCGACCATAGGGCGCCACCACGCGGCGCATCCATACCTCTAGAAAGAGGGCCACAGCCAGCACGGCTACAAGCAGCATGCCCAACAAAACGCTCTCTCGCCCTAAGTTTCCCGCCCGCCAGCGGCGCGCCAGGTCCAGCAACAGGCCGGGCACAGCCAAAAGAGCAAGCAGAAAGAGCACGTAATAAGCGCGAAAATCAGGGCGCACCGTGCCCCATCCCAACCAGATCCAGAATGAGCGAAAGACCTCCCACCAGCGACGCCAGCTGCGGTCCAGCTTCTCCAGGTCCACGATGGCCCAGGCCGTGGCGTCGTGCGTCTCCAGGCCCAGGGGCGAGCCATAAAGCAGCCAACTGCGCACAAACCACCAGCCGGCGACGGCGAAGGCCGCGACAGCAATCCCCAGGCCAAGCTGAATCACCTGGCGCAGCGGATGCCGCTCCGCCCGCCACAGCCACAAGAGACCCGCCGCCAGGGGAATGGCCAGAGTGAAGGCGCTCACCTTGGCCAGCACCGCCAGACCGAAGGCCAGTCCCACCAGCAGCGCGCGGCGCGGGCGGCGGTCGCCGCGCAGCAAGACCGCCAGTTGCCACAGCGTCAGCGCGCTCAGCGCCGCCACAGGCACGTCATTGGAGACCACGCTGCCCAGATAAATCACCTGCGGGATCGCTGCCACAAAAAGAGTGGTCAGCCACACGCGACGCGGGCGTTCGGGCCACACCTGGCGCGCCAGACCAAAGGTGCTGGCGATCAGCAACAGGCCAAACGCGGTGCTCACGCCGCGGGCCATGTAGAAAGCCAGCCAGCCCCCGCGCAGCGGCGGGCGGCTATAGTGAATGGCGCGATTATCGTTGTCGACAAAGTCGCGGGGAAACGGGCCTACAAAGTTAGGGTTGGGCCGGAACGTGGGCGCCGGATCGTCCAGATCCACCAGGCGCGCGGGGATGGACGCCAGCAGGTAGTAGAGGGGCGGCTGGCTGGCTTCCTGCTCCACAGGCGTGTCCCAGGCAGCGTCGCCCTGGGGTGGGAAACGGCCCTCCTGCACCAGCCACATCACGTAAGCAAAATGTTGCGGTTCGTCCGGCCCTTCGTAGGGCGGGGTATAAATGCTGTAGACGAGGGCCAGCGCGACATACCCCAGCGCGATCAACGCCAGCGGCAGTCGCCAGGCGTGCGTGTGCGCCCCGTGCTGCGCCTCCCTGGCTGCCATGGTGGCCTCAGCCTCACTGTACAATTGTGCTTCCCTCTTGCTTACCCGGTGAGCGTAACGGCGACAGAGGTACCCGAGAACAGTCCCGCCGGCGCCTACGAAAGCTCAATTTTAAAGCGCCCGCTATCCTGCGCAACTTTGCTCATTCCTGAATCATGGGGCCGGGCAGGCGCACAGCGTCCGGCAGGCCGGCTGAACCCTGTTCGGCCGGGTCGCCCGTTCGTGGCAGGCGGCGATCATCCGGCAGATGGTAGAAGCCCACGTGCACAAACGTGGCGCCCGGCGCGGTTTCTGCCGGCAACCGGAACGTGTATTCATCCACAATCAACTCCTGCGCGCCCCAGAAGGTAGTGGGATAAGCGCCTTCCAGGGGCAGTTGATCGTCCTGCGCCAGCATCTCGCCGTTTTCGTCCAGCAGGTGGGCAAAGACGCTGTAGCTCGTAGCCGTGGGGCCCGCAGCGCGCCACCACACGCGCAGCGTCACCGTCTGACCCGCGCTCACCTGCCGGGCCGACCACTCATACCGTTGCAGCGCCAGGCCCTCTTCAAAGGCCGCCAGCGGCGGCTCGTCGGGTGCGCTGTCCGGCGGCGCGGCCACCTTCACCTGATCGACGACGGCCAGTTCCAGCGGCGATCCCTCCGGCGCGCGCGCCTGCAAGCGCTCACCGCTCTCGGCGTCGTAGAAACCGACGACCACGTCGCCAATGGCCGGCCCGGCGGCAGGCGCATTGTCCAGGGGCACACGATAGGTTTCGCAGAAAACGCGACCCTGGGGCCAGAGGCCGGTGGGGAAGTTGCCCAGACCGGTGTGCGTGTCGCGCCGCCCCAGACCGTTCAGGTCGCGATCCACGACGTGAGCGTAAAAGACGTAGTTGGCGTCCGGTGCGGCGTCGGCCTGCCAGCAGCCGGTCAGCGCCAGCTCCGGCGTCTCTTGCGCGGACAGATCGCGTTCTTGCACGGCGACGCCCAACAGGCGCATACCGGGTTCCCAGACCAGTGCGCCAGATCGATCCAGCTCCCGTGGCAACTGGCCGGCCGGCCGCGCGGGCGGCGGCGCGTAGGTCCAGGGCACCAGCCAGCCCAGGGCAAAGAGCGCCGCAGCAGCCAGGGAAAAGAGCGTGGCCCCGCTCAGAAGGCGGCGGCGCGGCAGGGCGTGTAGGCCGAAGGCCATACAGGCAGCGAATGCCGGCAAGGCGGGGAAAATATAACGCCCGTTGGCCCCGCTGGGATTGCGCCACATGAAATAAAGGAAGGCGGGGATGAAGGCTGCGGCGGCAGCCAACAGCGCCAGCCACACGCCAGCCTGCGCCTCGCGAGGGTGCGTCGCCACGCGCCGCAGACCCAGCAGGAGCCCGAGTAGGCCCAGCAGCGTAAGCAGCGCCGCCAACAGATAGAAGAAGCCGGGCATGACGATCTGGCCATAGCCAAAACGACCCCAAAACGTGTCCAGCGCGTAGCGGCCCACGGCCCACACCGTGGGTAGGTTCCACTCGCCGGCTGCACGCTCGCCCCAGATGTCCAGCATCTGCTCCACGGCGAACAGCTCGCCGTACAGCCGCAGGTTGCGCAGGTACCACCAGCCGCTGAGTAGGAGCGCCGCCAGGCCCATGAGCAGGCCATGGCCCACGGCGCGCCGCCAACGGCCGCTGCGCCAGGCATCCCAGAGCAGAACAACAGCCAGCGGTGCCGCAAAAAGCATCCCTGTGATCTTGCTCAGCGCCGCCAGCCCCCACACCGCGCCGCAGAGCAAAGCCAGCGTCCAGGAAAAGCCGTCGCGCGCCGCGCGCGCCAGCAACCACAGAAGCAGGGCGCCGAGCAGGATGACCATGTTGTCGTTGTTCACAGAACTGCCAATGTACAGCAGCATGGGATTCAGCGCAGCCAACGCGAAGAACACGGTCTGACGCGCCTCGTCTCGCGGCCACAGTTGGCGCGCGATACCCAGAAAGAGCCACAGGGCGCCCGCCAGCAACAGCAGGGACCACAGACGCAGAAGGTGCACGACCAGAGACGTGCTCTCATAAGGAAAGGCGTACGTTTCCTGGGGTAAGAATTGAGCCTTGTTGTCGCGATGCACCTCTCCCGGTTTGTATGACAGCCAGTAAGGATTGCGCAACGGCTCGTGTCCCGAATCCTCTACGGCAACTGCCAGCAGCGCGCCGCCGGCGTAGTAGAGGGGCGGCTGATGATACTGGGTCAGCGAATCGTCTCGCTGCACGGGAAGTTGCCGCTCCCGTAACAGGTGGCGCACGAACTGATAGTGCAATAGCTCGTCCGGCGCCTCGAACTGCGGGTTCAGCACGCTGTTGGCGGCGGCGAGCAGCAGGGCCAGGCCCAGCAGGCCACGTTGCAGCCAGCGCATTTTGCTCCATGCGGGAGCCGGGCGCGTTTCCTTGAGGGTCATTTATCGTTGGGGTCTAGCACCATATTATCCGTTGAAAACCGGTTGGCGGTGACGAGACAGGCGCCTGAAATAGAGGCCCCAGTATAGCAAAGAGCGGTCAGGGTAAAAATCTGGGAAAGTGCTGCCGTCCGCTGGCGCCTGGCCGTTTGTGAATTGTTGGACAAAAGCGCCCAGGTAAGGTAATATCCACGATGCTACCAGGAGTGGGGTATAGTTACGCCTGTGCAAGATACGCCTGCTGCTTAGCAATTGTTTAATAACCCCCATTTCAAGCCGACGTTCAAAACTGACAAGCGTAGCATATGCTGTTGCATCATTGACGCAAATTTCATGGAAGATCTATAGAACGATTTGGTCAATCGGTTGACGCCAAATGGCGAAACGGGGGCGGATCGTTTTACAATACGGGGTACAAAGCACGTGAACAAGACCGCAGAACTGCTAAAAGAATTGACAGAAGCCCATGGCGTTCCTGGTTACGAAGGCGAGGTGCGCACGCTGTTGCGTGGCTACCTTGACGAACTGGGAGAGGTCACGCAGGATAAACTCGGCAGCCTGATTTGCCGCCAGGAAGGTGACGGCCCCCGGGTGATGCTGGGCGGGCATATGGACGAGATCGGCTTCATGGTACAACACATCACCAAAGAGGGGTTCGTCAAATTTCTGCCCCTCGGCGGCTGGTGGGACCAGGTTTTGCTAGGTCACCGCGTTGTCATCAAAACCCACGGAGGCGACGTCACCGGCGTTATCGGCGCCAAGCCTCCGCACCTGCTGGAGAGCGACGAGCGCGACAAGATCGTGAAGAAGAAAGACATGTTCATCGACGTGGGCGCGACGTCACGCGAGGGCGTGCAGGAAATGGACGTGCGCGTGGGTGACCCCATCGTGCCCCAGAGCGAGTTTGCCGTGCTGGCCAACGGCAACACCTACCTGTCCAAAGCGTTTGACAACCGCATCGGATGCGCCGTGGTCCTCGACGTTTTGCGTAACTACGCCGGCGATGGCCAACGGCCCAACGAGCTTTACGGCGTGATGACCGTGATGGAAGAGGTTGGCGTGCGAGGCGCCACCACCAGCGTGCGGGCTGTGGACCCACAGGTGGCCATTGTCCTCGAATCTGACATTGCCGGCGACGTGCCGGGCATCGAGGACGAGGTGTGCGACATTAAGCTGGGCGCGGGACCAAGCGTGCTGGTCTATGATGCACGCATGATCCCCAACCTCAAACTGCGCGACCTCATCGTAGAAACGGCCGAAGCGGAGGAGATCCCACTACAGTTTTCGGCGATACAGGGTGGCGCCACCGACGGCGCGGCCATTCATCTGCACAACACCGGCGTGCCCACAGTCGTGATCGGCGTGCCCGCGCGGCACATTCACAGTCACGGCGCAATCATTCACCATGACGATTATGAAAGAGCCGTGCGCCTGGTGACCGCGGTCGTGTCCCGGCTGGACGCCGATACAGTCGCGGGACTGACAGAGTAGCGTGCAGCGAGAAAGGAAACATGAGACGCCCTGGTGTAGTCCGCGGGGCCGTCTGCACGATAACGCCTCAAATAGAACTGGCTGAAGAACTAATTCAAGATTAAGGAGATTGGTGTATGGCGACCGTATCCCCAGAGTTTCAAAGTATCACTGATGCGTTACTGAAACAGGTTGAAGACTTTAAGCCTAGTGTCGACGCGCAGAGCGTAGGCACGGTGGAAGC
>DATHSI010000101.1:0-4140 GCA_035464315.1 Candidatus Sulfomarinibacteraceae bacterium | reverse complement strand
GGTAGGAGACGCACGAGCGACCAGTCGACGCCAAAGAGGGCAAACAGGGCGACGGCCGGGGGCATGGCGAGCAAGAGCCAGTAGGCGCGGCGCAGGCGCTGGGTGGTGTCGAGCAGGTTGAGGACGACAAAGAAAAGGGCGGTCTGGAAGACGATGCCCCAAAGAATAGGGTGACTGACGGCGCGGTCGACGGAGACGGTATAGGCCAGGATGCCGAGGAGCAAGATGAGGAAGGTGGGAGCGTTGAGCAGCGAGCGATAGGTGAGGCGACCATACGCAAGAACGCGGCCAAACCAGGGCAGAAGAAGGAGGGGCGCAAGCAGGTGGATCCAGGTAGGGGGGAAGAGGAACAAGGGGGCGAGGAGCAGGAGGAGCAAGGGTTCGAGGGCGGCGAGGGCCGCGGCGACGCGACGGGGAAGCCTGGAGGACGATAGGACTCTGTTCATGTTTGCACGATTATAGCATGTCAAATCACACGAAAATGTTACCGGGATATTCTGCTCCTCCGTCTGAATCTTAACAACATCATGGCCAACAGCAGCAGTTGGCTGGGGCAGCTGGCATTCTTCTGCTCCACGAAGCGCTGGTCGTTCTTGTGGTGGCGACGGCCACGAGAGAGCTGTGGGTCGACTACCTCCCGCCAGAAGCGCATGGCAACCGCAGGTTGCACGTGGTGTTGAGAAACTCGCTGCCGTTGTCGGAGTGCACCTCGTGCACCGCAAACGGCAGCCGGCGCAAGATGCGCCCAAAGCCGTCAGCGACCACGCGCCAGCTGCATCCCAGTACGGCGACGCGCTCGCTCCAACCCGTGGCCACGTCGACCATTTGTAGCTTGTGACTGTAAAGCCCTTCGCTGCTGGCGCCAGCGTGGTGCACCAGGCCAACCTCAAAGTGACCTGACTGCGTTTCGTTCCAGGGAATGATCTGTGTCGGCACCTGACGCCTGGCCAGGTTGGCCTCTTGTGGTTCTCGCCGTGGCAGGCGCGGCTGGTGTTGCTGCAAACGGGCCAGAATACGACTGATCGTGGAGATGCTGATGGTCCCCAACTTGGCCATTAGTTCTGGCGTGATTGTCAATTCGCCCTGGCGCTCCAGATGACCCGCAAGCCAGACCAGGTTTAGTTGTAGCCGCTCGGCACAGACGTAGTCGCTGCTTTCCCAGACTACGCTCAGCGCCACGTGCACGTCGATACCATAGGTCCGACCCCGTTGCTGTCACCGGGGCTGTCGCGTCAACGCGCTGCCTATCAGCCGGATCAGGCTCTTGCGGTGCAAGCCTGTAACCGAGACCATCTCATCCAGGAGATGGCCCTGTTCCACGCGGCCCGCCTGACGGTAGTGCTTCTGCATCACTCTCAGATATTTGCGCCGCTCTTCTAGAATCATATTCTCGTCCGCGGACATAGGCCCTCCGGTAACATTTTCTTTAGAGTGAACTATATCCCTTCGGTAGCATTCTAATGAATGAATAGTTGATCGGGCCGGAGGTTCATGCTATAGTAGGAATCAGGTTCACCGCGTCACCATGCGGGGGCGCTGCTAGAGCAGACGAGGAGACTCCTCATGATTTCAACGGTCACGACAACAACGGTTACAACGGTCACAACCGTGACGCTGGGCGCTTCGCTGGCATTGCTGGCAATTCTGGCGCTGCTGGTATTCTTAATCCAGAAGGAGATCCTTTCGGAGGCGGAAGGACAGCGGGCGCAAGCCCTGAGCCGGGCGCTTAATCTGGCCATCGTTCCGCTGCTGGTCAGCTTTGCATTCATTGCGGTGGTGAAGGTGGCGGAAGTTTTGAACTAGAAACACTTACAAGCCAACTGATTGGACTGTAAGAGCGCCGGCCCCACATGAGGCCGGCGCTCTTTTTTTGGTGGGACGTCAGGGTTGGCCTGGCCTCATGGCGCTAAGGTGGAGATAAATCGAGGCGATGTCGTCATGGTCGCCGGTGACGTGGCGCTTGCCGTGGGCGCGAGGGTGGGCGGCGCTGGGTGGAGGGGCGACGCAGGGCACAAAGAGGGTTTGCCCGGCGTAAATGGTGGTGGACAGGCAGCTGGCTAATTGTAGTTGGGCGGTGGTGACGCCGTGGCGCAGAGCGATACGGAAACGAGCCTCGCCGGACAACACGGTGTGCGCGACCCAGCCGGCGGGAGGGCCACAGGCGGTAAGCGTGGGCATCAGCGGCGGCGTAGCAGACGGCGAGGAGCTGGGGGAGACGGCGGGCGAGGGCGTTGACGTGGGCGGCGGCGTGGGGGTCAAGGTGAGAACGGGTGATCGGTGACTGAAGTGACCCCCATTAGCTGGTTCTTCTTCATTAGTTCTTCTTCATATTGATGTTGTTGGCGAACTATCAGGAGGTCGTTCTTTGGCAAGAATTGTATACTCGCGGACATAATTGTGCGTTTCCGGAGGGTCCCGATGTCCTTACACAGTGAACCAACTTTCGATGTGCCCGAGCTAACCAGCAGATTGCACGAGCAGCGTTTCCCAAAGGGAATGTCTACATGAAAATGAGGGACGAGCTGGGTGTCTTCTACGAAAACGAGCAGTTCGCCGAGCTATTCTCCCATACCGGTCAGCCAGCGATCAGTGCCTGGCGGTTAGCCCTGATAACAGTCATGCAATTTGCCGAGAATCTAACGGACCGCCAGGCGGCAGATGCCGTCCGCGCCAGGATAGATGGGAAATACGCCCTCGCCCTGGAGATGGAGGACGCCGGCTTTGACGATTCAGTCTTGAGCGAGTTTCGGATGCGACTGATAGAGGGCGGCCGCGAGACGTCATTGCTTGAGGCGATGTTGAACCGCTTCAAGGAGATGCGTCTCCTGAAGTCACGCGGAAAACAACGCACAGATTCCATGCATATTCTGGCCGCCATCCGCTGCCTCAACCAGCTGGAGTTAGTTCACGAGACGCTGCGTCACGCCCTCAACGAATTGGCGGTACAGGCGCCTGCCTGGCTCAAACGGCAGGTCAGTCCGGACTGGTTTGACCTTTACGACCAGCGGATTAGCAATTATCTGCTGCCCAAGAAGGAGAGCGAGCGACAGGCCTGGGCAGAACGTGTAGGAGCAGATGGCATCTTTCTGCTGGAGCAGGTCTATCTGGGGGGTCATCATCCTGAACTGGTCGAAATCGCGGCTGTTGAGTCCCTCAGACAGGTCTGGGTCCAGAATTTCTATGAGGATAAAGGGCAAGTGCGCCTGCGCCAGCAAAAGGATCAGCCGCCATCGTCGCGGCGCATTACCCCACCCTATGATCTTGAAGCGCGACTTAGCAGCAAACAAGAGACCACGTGGACCGGTTACAAAGTTCATCTGACGGAGACTTGCGTTGCTGATGCGCCCAACTTAATCACAAACGTCGAAACGCGTACGGGCACCGAACCCGATCATGCGGTTGCCGGCGTCGTTCACCACCATCTGGCGCTGAAAGCACGTTCACCGTCTGAGCATTTTGTCGATCAACGCTATATGTCCGTTGACCATCCCGTGCATGCCCGTGACGACCACAACATTGATCTCATGGGAGTTGTGCCGGACGACAACAGCTGGCGGGCACGCCAGGGAGGGTATGACAGTCGCCACTTCGCGATTGACTGGGATAATGAAGTCGCTATCTGCCCTCAAGGCTACCCCAGTAATAGCTGGTCGCTGGCAAAAACACGTTCACAGCGTCCCGTTGTGAAGACTAAGTTTCGTCGGCAAGACTGTAGAGCTTGTCCTACCATCTCCTTACGTACGAACAACAACGAGAAAAGAACTACGCTTACCATCGTGGCGCCTCAAGTGCACTTTGAAGCGCAGCAGAGGGCTCGCCTACGTCAACAAACGGCTGCGTTCAAGGAGGCGTGTACGCTGCGCGCGGGCATCGAAGGGACGATATCGCAGGCTCCCTATGCCCTCGAGGCCCGAAGGTCCCGCTATCGAGGCATGGCAAAAACACACTTGCAGCATCTGGCAACGGCTGCGGCGGTCAATTTGCTACCAGCGATTGTCTTGCTCAACAAGGTACCCCGTTCGGCTACACCCCAGTCTCATTTTGCCCTGTTAGCTGCTTGATTAGGAGTTCGCCAACAAAATCACATTGACGAAGAACGAAACCTTGGGGTTCACTACAATTGATGCGATGATTTTTACC
>DATHSI010000100.1:0-15014 GCA_035464315.1 Candidatus Sulfomarinibacteraceae bacterium | reverse complement strand
TCGAATCCAATTCCGAGTTGGATGAAAAGGAAATTCGCGAGGGATTGGAAGGGAACGTTTGTCGCTGCACTGGCTACCAGAACATTGTCAATGCCGTTCAGTCGGCCGCCGAATCGATGGCGGCAGGAGGTGACTAATGGCCACTTATGTAGGTAAACCTGTCAAGCGCGTCGAGGATCCCCGCCTGATTACGGGACGCGCCCGCTACCTGGAGGACATCCAGCTTACGGGCATGTTACACGCTGCAGTGTTGCGCAGCCCCTATGCCCACGCGCGGATTAATAGCATTAATACGCAAAAAGCCGAAGAAATGCCCGGCGTCGTAGCCGTGTACACGGGTGAGGACTTCTCGGACCTCGAGCCCCTGCCGTGCGCCTGGCAAGCCGGCGGCGTTGACAACAATGTTAATACGCCACAGGTATTGGCGACCGATAAAGTGACCTTTACTGGGGCTGGCGTTGCCGTTGTGGTCGCCGAAAACCGCTACGCGGCTGAGGACGCCCTGTCAGCAATCGAAGTGGATTATGAACCACTGGAAGCCATTGTCGATGCCGAGAAAGCGACAATGCCTGACGCGCCTCAGCTCCACGAGAACGCGCCAAACAACATCTGCATGGAGTGGACGTGCGGCGATCAGAGCGCTACGGAAGCCGCGCTGAATGAATCCGATGTTGTCATTGAGGAACGGCTGGTCAACCAGCGCCTGATTCCCAATCCCATCGAACCGCGTGGAGCGGTAGGTCAGTACAACCCCGGTACAGAAGAGTACACGGTTTGGATGACGTCTCAGGCGCCACACGTCATGCGCCTGCTGATGACGGCGTTTGTATTTGGCATCCCGGAGAACAAAATGCGCGTCATTTCACCTCAAATTGGCGGTGGCTTTGGCGCAAAGATCTTCCTCTACCCCGAATATCCCCTGGTAGCAGCGCTGTCCAAGAAGCTGGATGGCCGCCCAGTGAAGTGGATGGAGACTCGCTCAGAGAACTACGTCGCCACCACCCACGGGCGCGATCACATTTCGAGGATCCGTGTCGGCGCCCGCAGCGACGGAACCATCACGGCGTTGGAAACCAACACTTTCGCTAATCTTGGCGGCGTTCTATCGACCATTGCCCCCGGCATCCCCACCACGCTCTATGGACGTATGCTGTCGGGCACCTACAAAATACCGAACATCTTCTGCCACGTTTACGGCGTATACACCAACACAGGCATGGTCGACGCTTACCGCGGCGCGGGCCGGCCTGAGGCAACCTACGTCGTCGAGCGCGCCGTAGATCTCGTAGCCCGCGAACTGGACATGGATCCGGCAGAAGTGCGGCGCAAAAACTTCATCCAGCCCGACGATTTCCCCTACGAGCCGGCCAACAACCTGCTCAACGGCCTGGCGTATGACAGCGGAGATTACGAGACGGCAATGAACAAGGCGCTGCAGATGCTCGACTATGAACAGTTCCGCCGCGAGCAGGAAGAAGCGCGCCAAGACGGACGCTATCTCGGCGTGGGCCTGTCAACCTACGTCGAAATGTGCGGCGTCGCACCCTCGGCATGGATTGGTCTGCCCGGCGAAGGATGGGGCGCCGGCTTGTGGGAAAGCGCCAACGTGCGCGTGCACCTCACAGGCAAGGTAGTGGTCACCAGCGGCTCGCAGTCTCACGGCCAGGGTCACGAAACCACCATGGCCCAGGTAGTAGCCGACGAGCTCGGAGTGCCCATCGAGGACGTGGTCGTCGAACACAGCGACACACAGGGCACGCCGTTTGGCTACGGCACCTATGGCAGTCGCAGCGCCTCGGTCGGTACCGTGGCCATCCACAATAGCGTGCAGCGCATTATCAAGAAGGCCAAACGTATCGGCGCGCACATGCTGGAAGCCGATCCCGAAGACGTCGTCTTTGAAGACGGCAAGGTCTTTGTGAAGGGCGCGCCGGACACGGCAAAGACGATTCAAGACATCGCCGGCGCGGCAGCCCTGGGATACGATTTGCCGGAAGGCGAAGAACCGTTCCTCGACGATACCGCCTACTACGATCCCCCCAACTGCACCTTCCCCTTTGGTACACACGTCTGCATGGTTGAAGTTGATGCAGAAACCGGCGAGGTATCCATCAAGCGTTACGTGGCCGTTGACGATGTAGGCCGCGTGATTAATCCGCTGATCGTTGATGGACAGGTCCACGGCGGCATCGCCCAGGGAGTGGGCCAGGCCATGTGGGAGAGCGCCGTCTACGACGAGAACGGCCAGCTCATCAGCGGCAGTCTTCTGGACTATGCCCTGCCCAGAGCGGACAACTTCCCGCGCTTCGAAATCGAACGCACAGAGACGCCGACGGATGTGAATCCGCTGGGCGTCAAGGGCGCCGGCGAGACGGGAACCATCGCCTCCACGCCGGCGGTGGTCAACGCCGTCCTGGACGCGTTGGCGCCACTAGGCATTCGACACCTGGATATGCCACTCACCAACGAAAAAGTGTTTAACGCCATTCAGGCTGCCGGAAACGGCACAGGCAATGGAGGAGGTGACTGATGTACCCACCGAAATTCGATTACTATCGAGCCCAATCAGTCTCCGAGGCAGTCTCGCTTCTACGCGAACACAGCGGGGCCGAGGTTTTGGCCGGTGGGCACAGCCTGCTCCCGGTCATGAAGCTGCGCCTCTCCCAACCCGGCGTTCTCGTGGACATCGGACGCATCGAGTCGCTCAAAGGCATCACGGCCAACGGTGACGGCGGGTTCCGCATTGGCGCGCTTACGACTCATGCCGAAGTGGCCGCCGACGAGCGCCTGCCGACCGCGCTGACCGAAGCGGCGAGCATGATCGGCGACCCACAGGTGCGCAATCGTGGCACCGTGGGCGGGAACGTGGCTCACGCCGACCCCGCGTCGGACTTGCCAACTGTCTTTGTAGCCCTGGGCGCCACGTTCAATGTGCAGGGCCCAGACGGCGAAAGACAGATTTCGGCTGAGGATTGCTTCACCGGTCTGTTTACCACTGACATGCGCAAAGGTGAAATCCTGACGTCGGTCGATATCCCCGCCCAGGAAAACGGTACGGGGTCCGCGTACGAGAAAATGTTCAATCCCGCCACGCGTTATGCGCTTGTCGGGGCTGCAGCTTCGCTGACCATGGACGGGCAGACGTGTCGCGCTGCCCACGTCGCCGTCGGCAGCCTGACCCCTTCCGCCACGCACGCCCGCTCTGTCGAAGAGGCGCTGGAGGGCCAACCGCTGGATGACGAGGTAATCGCCGCCGCTGCCGCCAGAGTCGCCGGCGACGTTGGCGACGATCTGCTCGGCGACATACACGCCAGCGCCGATTACCGGCGCAAAATGGCGCCCGTCTACGTGCGACGCGCCTTGATGAAAGCGCTGTCACGCAGCGGCTGACGACTCACGGCCCAACAATCAGGCGAGCGGGCTGGCCAGATGCGCATATCTAGCCAGCCCGCTCCCTTTTTTCGCCATTGCAGGGATTGCCACAGCGGGAAAGCACAGGTATCCTCTAAACACAACAACACATCCCATCGGCTACGTCAAGTCTGGCGAATGAGCCAAACACACTCTGGATATTAAATACCTATGCGATTTGGACCCGTTCCTCTGGACGAAGCAACTGGAAAGATACTGGGACACAACGTTACCAGGGAAGACGGGCGTCGCCTGTTCCGCAAGGGGAAACCGCTGACCGAGGAAGATGTCGAGCAATTGCGCCGGGCAGGGCGTGAGACTGTTTATGTCGCCGAACTGGAACCCGGCGACGTGGACGAGGATAGCGCCGCCGGTCGCATCGCGCGCCGCTTGCTGGGCGACGGGCTGCGCCTTTCCGGACCCTCCACCGGCCGTGCCAACCTTTATGCAACATGTCTGGGCATCGTGCGTGTAGACATTGATCGCCTCTTACAGCTGAATCGTTTCGACGGCGTTACGCTGGCCACCGTGCAGCACAATGCCGTCGTCAACGAAGGCAAAATGGTAGCAACTCTCAAGATACTTCCCTACGCCATTCCGCAAGAGACAGTCGTTGCGGCCGAAGAGATCTGCAGTAATGGGTCTGGGCTTCTGCGTCTGGATCCTCTGGCGGAGCGCACTGTGAGCCTCATCCTTTCCGGCTCGGTGTCGTCGCGCGACCGCGTCGTGCGCAGCTTTGAAAGCGCCTTGCAACAACGGCTGGAGGCGCTGGGCTCTTCCCTGGCCAATGTTCACTTTGTACCCCTCAATGAGCAGTCGGACGAACGCCGTCTTGCCCAGAAAATCAGCGAAGAAGTGGCAAGCGACGTAGATCTCATCATTTTGGCGGGAGAGACAGCGATTATGGACCGCCACGACATTGCGCCGCGCGCCGTGGAGCAGGCCGGCGGTGAAGTCACCACATTCGGAGCGCCCGTGGATCCCGGCAATCTACTCATGCTGGCCTATGTGGGCCAGACGCCGGTTCTGGGCGCACCGGGTTGCGCGCGCAGTCCCAAAGACAACATCATAGATCTGGTCTTGCCGCGTCTGTTGATCGGCGACCACCTGGGCCACGAGGATATCGTTGCCTTTGGACACGGAGGGCTCTTAGAGGACGTACCGGAACGGCCCGCACCGCGCAGTCAGCTGGCGTAACGCCCTGATGTCCGCCCTCGCCAGCTTGCCGCCCTTCGTCTCGTCATTCTACAAACGCCGTCGGCGCGGCTACCGGAGCGGCTGTCATAACATTGAATATGGAGGACCCTCTTGAAATTCGAGTCGATTGACGCCCTTCAGACGGCGCTACACGAGCACCTTTACGTAGCCGAGCGCGGCCTGGCGACAGCCATTTTCCTAGCCCTCAAACTGCAGCGCCCGCTCTTTCTGGAAGGAGAAGCGGGCGTGGGCAAAACTGAAGTGGCAAAAGTCGTGGCCGACCTTTTCGACACCGATCTTATTCGGCTGCAATGTTACGAAGGGCTGGACGTCAATCACGCCGTCTACGAGTGGAACTACACGCGCCAGATCCTGCACCTGAGATTGCTGGAAGCGCGCGGCGAACGGCCCGTGGAAGCCGACCTTTTCGACGAGGAGTTCCTGCTAAAACGCCCGCTCCTGCAGGCCATTGAGAATAGCCGCAAGAATCCGCCAGTGTTGCTCATCGACGAAATTGATCGCAGTGACGAGGAATTTGAGGCTTATCTACTGGAGGTGCTCTCGGACTTCCAGATAACGATCCCGGAACTAGGAACGGTATACGCGACCCACAGACCGTACGTCGTGCTTACGTCCAACCGCACGCGTGAAGTCCACGACGCGCTCAAACGGCGCTGCCTTTACTACTGGATCGACTATCCGACCTTTGAGAAAGAGATGGAAATCGTGCAGGCAAGGCTGCCGGAGGCGCCGCCGGCGCTGAGCCGCCAGGTGACCGCCTTTGTGCAGGAGCTTCGCGACGAAGACCTGTACAAGATACCGGGCGTTGCCGAGACGTTGGATTGGCTCACGGCTCTGAATGCACTGAACCAGAAGGAGCTGGACCCGGCCATCGTGGATGACACCCTGGGCGTGATCCTCAAGTATCAGGACGACGTGGCTAAGGTGCAGGGCGAGACTGCGCGGCGCATTCTAGATCGGGCGCGAATGAAGGTTTGAGCGGATAAGGATGAAGTGGCCAGAAGAAAGCGACGAACCGGATAACGCAGAGCAGGCGCTGCTGCACAATCTGCTGCTTTTTGGTCGACTTCTGCGTGGCCTGGGACTTGACGTCAACCCTGGTCGCATGATTGACCTGGTGCAGGCGTTGCAGCACATCCAGATGGCCAACCGCGACGACTTCTACCACACGCTGCGCTGCCTGTTGGTTCATAATCAGGAAGAAATCGCCCTCTTTGACGAAGCCTTTGCCCTCTTCTGGCGACGCCACGAAGAGTGGCAATTTGAAGTGGACCTCTCCCAGCTCATGCCCGCCCAGAAGCTGCGACAGAAGATCATAACGCCGCCCTCGCCAGGGCGCGACGAAGCGCCGTCCGCAACCAACGCCGGCGGAGATGACGACGAGCAACCGATCCTGGAGCTGACACAAACATATAGCGACCGGGAGCGGCTGCGCCAGAAGGACTTTAGCGAACTATCCGCCGATGAAGTGCAACTGGTGCGGCGCTTCATGGCCGAGTTGGTATGGAGTCTGGGACAGCGGCAGACACGTCGCTTTCGCACGGGACGCGGGATGCGCATCGACTTACGACGCATCATGCGTCGCAATCTACGTTACGGCGGCGAGATCCTCGAGATGCCGCGGCGGGAGCGCAAAGTAAAGCCGCGCCGCCTGGTGATCATTGCCGACGTCAGTGGATCGATGGAACAGTATACGCGACTGCTGTTGCAGTTCATCTATAGTCTCGCCGAAGGGTTGTCGCAGCAGGTAGAAGCGTTCGTCTTTAGCACGCGCCTCACGCGCATTACGCGGCAGCTGCATGGTCGCGAGCTGGAACAGGCTCTGCGAGACGTTTCGCACAGCGTGGAAGACTGGTCCGGCGGCACACGTATCGGGGAGGCGCTAAAAGTGTTTAACTTCAAATGGGCGCGGCGTGTTCTCGGTCAGGGCGCCGTCGTGATGCTCATCAGCGATGGCTGGGATCGCGGCGATCCAGACCTGCTACAAACAGAAGTGGCCCGGCTGCAACGTTCCAGTTACCGGCTGATCTGGCTCAATCCGCTGCTGGGCTCGCAGCGCTACGAGCCTCTGACGCGAGGTATTCAGGTTGCGCTGCCCCATGTGGACGACTTCCTGCCTGTTCACAACCTCGCCAGTCTGGAAGATCTGGCGCAGCACCTGCAACAACTGGACGAACACCGGCGGCTGTCCCGCAGACGCCGCTCCCTGCAAGGCGCCGCATTCATCAGACCCCGCTGATTGATTGGATTATCTCTTCTCTTTAGCTATCATATGCCGTGGAAAACAACGTTCCACAGCTGATTGAGCAGGAAGGATATCAGACCCATGCGCGAAATCATTGCAGACGTGGACCGCTGGTTAGACCAGCAACATCCGGTGGCGCTGGCCACCGTAGTCGAGACCTGGGGCTCCGCCCCACGCGGCGTCGGAGCCAAAATGGCCCTGACGCCAGACGGCCAATTGAGCGGCTCGGTCAGCGGCGGCTGTGTCGAAGGAGCGGTGTTCGAGGCCGGTGTGGAAACGTTGGCGACGGGCCAGGCACAGCTACTCAGCTTTGGCGTTGCCGACGAGACCGCCTGGGACGTCGGTTTGGCCTGTGGCGGCCAAATTGAAGTGTTCGTTGAGGCCATGGATGATGTATTCAGTAGCGCGCGCCGCTGGCTAAACGAAGAAAGAGCGGGGGCGGTGGCTACTGTGATAAAAGGACCGCCGGCCCTCTTGGGCAAGAAACTCTTAGTGGACGATGCAGGGGTCACTGAAAGCACGTTGCCCGCGGAGCTCGCCGCAGAGGTCGCTGAGGCGACGCAAGAGGCTCTGAACAAGGGCGCGCGCTTGAGGTACGCGCCAGACAGGAATCCAGGCGTAGAGCTCTTTATCGACGTCATTCAGCCACCCGAAACGCTGGTCATGGTTGGAGGCGTACACATCGCCGTGGCCCTGACCGCCATCGCCAAGACCGTGGGCTATCGCACCATCGTCGTCGACCCTCGCCGCGCATTCGGCAGCGACGAGCGTTTTCCTCACGTGGACAGGCTCATAAAGGCCTGGCCCGATGAGGCGTTCCAGGACATCATCCTGAACAGCGCCACAGCGGTAGCTATGCTGACCCACGACCCGAAGATCGACGATCCGGCGCTCAAAGCCGTATTGCCCTCGCCCGCCTTCTACGTGGGTGCTCTGGGAAGCACCAGGACGCACGAGAAACGCAGGCGCCGGCTCCTCGACGATGGCCTTTCGCCTGACCTCGTCA
The DNA here is from genome assembly GCA_035464315.1 of Candidatus Sulfomarinibacteraceae bacterium. Lineage (GTDB taxonomy): Bacteria > Chloroflexota > Anaerolineae > Promineifilales > Promineifilaceae > JAAYYY01. Next base: position 7,134 of record DATHSI010000100.1, on the reverse strand, counting down.
ATCGCATTCAGAGCCCCATCGGGCTGGATATAGGGGCCAGAACGCCAGAGGAAATCGCCGTCGCCGTCATGGCCGAGGTAATAGCAGCGCGTCGTCAGCGACGCGCGTAATCTACGGGCGCCAGGAACACAAGGAATAAGATGAACGAACCACAGAAGACCCCACACATCGTTGTCATTGGAGCGGGTAGCGCCAGTTTTGGACCCAATACCCTGGCTACCATCTTGCGCAGCCGGCGCCTGCAAGGCAGTCGCCTGAGCCTGGTTGATCTAAATCCCCGGACTCTGGACTCAGTTCTTCGCGTCGCGCAGCGAATGAACGAAGAGTGGAACGCTGGCATGACAATTTGCGCCAGCACCGATCGTTGCGAGGTACTCGATGGTGCAAATTTCGTTATCATCTCCATCGAGGTGCCACCGCGCGAGCAACTGTGGCGCCTGGACTGGGAGATTCCCCTCAAACATGGCCTAAGGCAACCGTACGGTGAAAACGGTGGGCCCGGCGGCATGCTTCATACCTTCCGCCAGGTACCGCCGCTGATGGACATTGTGCGCGACATGGAAGCGATGTGCCCTGACGCCTGGCTCATCAACTTCAGCAACCCCCTACCCCGTTTGACGAGGGCCATCACCAAATACAGCCAGATAAAGGCGGTAGGCAAGTGCCACCAGATCGAGGTTGGCTATGCGATTGCCGGCGTCTTGCTGCGCGATCACTACGATCTGGACGTTCCAGAGCAGATCACCATGAACTCCGATCCGGATAACATTGCAGCCAAGCATCAGATTGCCCAGGCAGCCCGAGAATACATCTCTATCAAAGCCGCCGGCCTGAACCATTTCACCTGGATGGTTGATGTGCGCGACCGTCACACCGGAGAGGCTCTTTATCCACGGCTGCGCGAGGCCGTAGACGCCGCGCCGGACGGGTTTGAACCGCTTTCCATGGAGATGTTCCGCGCCTTCGATCTGTGTCCCGTGCCAGGGGATACTCACCTCGCTGAGTATTTGCCGTGGACGCACGATTCCGATGCTCGCCCGTGGGAGCGTTACAATCTGGAGCTGTACGATTGGGACAGCAATGAGGCGCTTCGCGAGTTCAGTTACCATCGCCTGCAACAGATGGCTGACGGAGAGCTTGACGTAAGTAACATGCACGACGTCCACAGTGAAGGCGCCACCGAAATCGTCGAGGGCATCGTTGCCGACCTGAACCGCTATGATGAGGCAGTCAACATTCCTAACCGGGGCGCCATCTGCAACCTTCCGGCGGAAACCATCGTAGAGATTCCCGGTGTGGTAAGCAGCGTGGGCGTGCGCGGTATGCAGATGGACCCCTTGCCCGAACCGGTCGCCGAGTTGTGCCGGCGTGAAGCTGCCCTGGTTGAGTTGGTGGTGGATGCCGCGGTAAGTGGTGATCGTCACCTGGCGCTACAGGCGCTGCTCCTGGATCCGATGATCAACGACGTCAACCGCGCCCGGCGCGTCCTGGACGACTATCTCCAGGCTTTCGCCGGCTATTTGCCACAATTTGAGTAAAGTACGCCTCGACTGCTGAGGCGAGAACTAATGTTACACGGAGGGTTATGGAACACGTTGCTGCTCTTTTAACGCTGACGGCGCTGGAGATCGTGCTGGGAATTGACAACGTCATCTTCATTGCCATTCTTGCTGCCAAGCTGCCCAGGAATCAGCAGGCAAAGGCACGTCGTCTGGGTATTGGGTTAGCCGTCGGCACACGCATCCTCTTGCTATTCAGCATTACGTGGATAATGCAACTCACGCAACCGCTAATCACCTTACTAGGCAACCAAATCTCCGGCCGTGACCTGATCCTGTTAGGCGGCGGTCTATTCCTGATTGGTAAAAGCACGCGGGAGATTCACGACAAGCTGGAAGCAGCCGATCATAGGGAACGCGGGCGTCGCGCAGTGACGACGATGACCGCCGTCATTTTGCAGATTATGCTCATTGACGTCGTCTTCTCGCTCGACTCCGTGATTACGGCCGTTGGCATTTCAGGTTACCTGCCAGTCATGATCACCGCTATTGTCATCGCCGCCGCCGTGATGATTTTCTTCGCCGAGCGCATTAGCGACTTCGTCGAGCGGCATCCGACGATGAAGATCCTGGCGCTGGCCTTTCTCATCCTCATCGGCTCGCTGCTGGTCATCGAAGGATGGAATCCGGAAGCAGCCGAGGAGCTACACCTGAAGAATTACGCCTATTTTGCCATGGCCTTCTCCATGCTCATCGAACTGCTTAACCTCCGCGTGCGGCGCAGCACGGAGCCAGTTAAGCTACACAATCGCCCCACGCTGCAACCGCACGAGAAACCGGAAGCGGGGACGATGATCAGCGATTAGCGCCGGCGCGCCGGAAGTTCTCCACGTTCCACGTCTCGAAAGGCATGGTCGGGTCCAATTCCAGACCTTCCAGATCCTCTGTAGCCAGCGCTGCCTGAAGGTGCATGAAAAGTGGGACTGCAGGCAGATCCTGGTTGAATATCTGTAATGTCTCCACGTGGCTGGCCTCATAGCCATCCATTCCCTCTATCCTTCCCTGGGCCCTCTGGCAGGCCGCATCATAAGCGCCATTGCTGTAGCCGCTGACGTTAAACCCGGACCAGCCATTACTCTCCGCAGGCGTCTGTGACGTCGTATAGAGGTGACAGGGGGGCAGCATATCGGCAAACCAGGCCATGCTGGTCATGTCGAACGTACGACCAAAGATAGGACTGCTGTTCCCCGTGCTGAAGAAGGTCTCCGGCGCCAGCGGTTCGGCCGGGAGGTCAACACGGAAGCCACATTGGGACAGATTGTCTACAACCATCTGGGCAATGCGCCCGCGTAGGGCTGAAGACGTCGTAGTGTAGTTAAAGATCAACCGGTCGCCTTCCACGACCCCCTGAATACCATAGGCCTCGGCAATGCCATCCCCATTTGTGTCTCGCCAGCCCATTTCTTGCAGGAGCGCCCGTCCACGTTCGGGATCATAGTCATACGTCACCAGCTCAGCAGCCGCGTACAAAGGATGGTCGGGGGGCACAAACGCATCGGGAACGCGCGAATGCCCGCCCATCAACTCATCCATGATCGCCCCACGATCCACACAATAGGCCACTGCCTGCCGCAGGCGCGCATCTTCGAAGATGTCACCACGCCAATCATAATGAGCGACGGGATTAATTCCAAATACCAGCTGCTCGGACACGGCGCTGGGCCTCGCGTGTAACACGACGCCGTCACCGGCCAGCGCCTCATATACCGCCCAGTCGTTGTGCAGCGCGTCCCCGGTTACCACGTCGCACTCACCAGCGACAAGATCATCCACGAACTGCTGCGGATCGTCGCCGGCGAAGCGGAAGATTACCTGATCAAAATATGGCAAATCTTCGCCGGCGCGGAAATATTCCGGGTTGCGCTCGGCCACAATGCGTTCGCCCGCCGTCCACTCTGTCAGCACGTAGGGTCCCCAACCCAACGGATAACGGGCGCTCTCCTCCGCAGCCATCAATTGTTCCGGCAAGAGCCCCTCCAGCTGGTGTTGCGGCAACGGAATGAAGAAGTTGCCCTGGTAATAAGGATCCATGGCGCCGGGCAGGCCCACCCAGCGCACTGTGTGCTCGTCTACGGCCGTGTAACTCGCCGTGCGCTCGATGGGATCGACACGTCGTTCGGGTACCAACCCCTGTCCGCCCGTCCGCTGCCGGGGCGGGATGGTGGCCTCCTGAGCCAGTTCGTAGCTAAACACCGAGTCGGACGCCGTCAGCTGCTCCCCATCGGACCAGCGCACGTCCTCCAAGAGCACGAACGTCACTTCCAGTTGCTCCATCTCCAGGGAGCCAACCACAGTCTGATGCTCCTCCTCGTCCCCGGCAGGCGGCTCCTCGTCAGCGAAAACGACGGCGCACTCGTCGCCGTAACAGCCTGCGGGGCGCACGATGACGCCATCGCGCAGGCGCACGACGTTGCCTTCATTGTCCACGACCCTGTCCCCCTCGCCCACGGTCACCGGCGTCAGACGAGCGTCCCCATCTGCCAGCGAAGGTAACTTCTCCAGGATTACGGGCTGCAGCTCATATTCCCGGCTGTCAATCGGCCCATCGTAGATCACCTGGCGCACCACTTGCGCTGCCTGGCTGTTGGGTCCGTATAAGTACAAAGTGGACGGTTCTTGCGCCATGCAAATGGTCACAGGTCCGGTAGGGACTCTGGTGGGCGTCGGCGTCGCCGAGGGCACAGGCGTGACCGTTGGCGTTGCTGTTGGCTCGCTCTCGTCGTCCGTCACCGGCTCGCCACCACGCTCCGAGATCTGCTCCGCCTCAGAAACCGGCGTGTGTTGCCCATCATCATCGCCATCACTATCTTCATCTTGAGAACAGCCAACGATCGCCAGGATCAGCAGGAGCAAGATAGTAGGCAGCAAATAGCGTCGAAAGTTCATACCGTTACCTTCTTTTCGTGTTGTTGGACTCTGGAGGTGTTAAGGCGTAATTGACCGCCGAGCGGTCACGGGGATTCAGATTCAGATGGGGTCGCAGCGGCAACGTAGGGCGCTGCGGCACAATCTGTTGTCAGGCATCTGGCGTTTCTTCATGCGATTCCGGAAGGAACTCTGGCTCCTCGCTGCCGTTCCCCTCCTCCACGAAGTGCCACTCCTGTTCCTCTTCCGGCTCCGTGGGCAGCGTCTCAACCCGGTACGGATCAACATATTGGTTGCCGCAGAAGGGACAAAGGTTCCACTGTAATTCTAGCAGGCTATCGCAGTCCACGCACCGCTTGCGCAACCGCGTGTGACAGTGGGGGCACAAAATCCAGCCGCCCTCGACCACACGGGAACAACCGGGACACGCCGGTCGCTCTTCAATCTCCTGCAGCAGCGCTTCCTCCTCCAGAGCTCGCTCATACGCCTCCGCCAGCGTCTCGGGAGGGCGCAGAATCAGGTAGATGACCAGGCCTACGCCGGGAAGCGTAGCAACGACGAGGGCAGCCAGGACCTGGGCAAACGGATCGCGGGAGCGCAGCCGCATATCACGAAACGTCCAGATGATGAGGCTCAGCCACAGGGCAGCCAGCAGAGCGCCAAGGACAGCGGCTACGACAGTCAGATATGAAGCGATCGTTTCCAGGGAAGGAAGAGTCATACCGGTTTTCTCCGCCAGCGATTATAGCAGTTGTAGCCGCAAGCTCCAACGACCATCGGTCTTCCGCAGGCAAAACGTGAGCTTTACACCCCGATAATAAGGAAACTGCGCGCCAATCCAAATGGCGCGCAGTTCGGAATGATGGGGAGTGAACACGAGGAGCGTTGCTAACTGCTAAAGCAAGCAGAAGGGTTGGGATCAGGGAGACATGTCACGATGTCTTCATACAGCAGAACAAGCTGCTGCCCAAATACACCAACGATGACAAACACGATGATGGCTATCAAAGCCAACAGCAACGCATACTCCGCGAGCCCCTGTCCATCTTCACGCTTCAGTAAGAACATGATGAAACCTCCGCAATGAATGGAACGGAACGAACAAAGCAAGGAACCAGGGCCGCTTCGCGGTCATTCCTACAAAGAGCATTGTACCAGGAAGCAATACCCTTTGTCATCTGCGGGCTGTAATGTAAGACATATTTCCTATTTTCTGTTGGTAGGGGCTGTGAATAGCGCATGCCGAAGATACTTACCCCGTCCGATATGTCTGGTGATCGCCGGGGGCGTCATCGGCCAGACAACCACTGAACGAAATGGCGTACAGAGCCAGCCCGGTTGCCTGGAAATTAAGCTCCAGTTGGTGCTGGCCGAACCGTGGATTATCCACCAATTGCACCATACGGGCGCGATCAACGCGCACGAAGCTTCGGCCCTGACTGTCGAATTCCACATCCCGGCCAGCTGATGTCGGCGTTAAGGGGCGTCCATCCTGGCACACTTCGATGACGGGCTCAGCCTCAGACGGGCTTAGCGCCAACATTAGTTCCACCTGGTCGCTGGTGGGGCTGAGCACAGCATTAACAGACGCCGCTTCGTAAGGCACCACGACGCGTCCCCCGGTCTGCCCGGCAAACACGACTGATTCGGGCTGTGCGCGCCAGAACCCCTCCAGATAGAAGTGGCCTTCGCGCCGCTCCTCGGCAGGTGGCAGCGAGTACACCATGGGGCTCTCGCTCACGTACCCTTCAGCATTGCCCAGAGTCCCGCCAAAGAGCCCACCCCCCTGGTATCCGGCGTACAGTTCGGAGGTCGGTCTGTAACAAACGGCGCCCGGCGCATCTTCTTCGCGCAACGGCGGGAGCGGATCGGGCAACAATACGGTGCCGTCGCGGCGGCGCAAGAGCGTCTGTATAGCTTCCTCTATCTGGCGGTAATGGCCCTCTCCCCGGCGGCGGAAGCGCACATAACCTTCCGGATCAATGACAATCTTCGTCGGCCAGGCTTTCACGGCGAAGCGATCCCAATTTTCGTGATCGTTGTCTAAGAGAATGGGATACGCCAGCTCGAGGTGCTCCACCTCCGCGGCGACCTGCTGTCTGACGCGCCCAAACTGGAATTCAGGGCTGTGAATACCGATAACGACCAACCCCTTCTCCCGGTAGCGCTCGTGCCACGCCCTGATATAGGGCAGTGTGCGTATGCAGTTTACGCAGGTGAATTCCCAGAAATCGAGAAGGACAACCTTTCCTCTCAGGTCCTGGCGTGTGATGGGTCTCGGTGTGTTCAACCAGTCGCCCGCAACAAAGTCGGGCATACGGATAATAGGTCGATCAAGCATCACAGATCAGCAAAAAATTACGCTTATGATGGTAATAATTATACTCAAAAGAGCCAGAGAGTCAGAACATCCTTGCACTGCCGAATTAGCCCCCAGCTCACAACGAAGCGCGCTCGGGGGTGCAGCCAGAGCCATGAATGAGGCCTGTCCTATGGTATACTTAGAAAGTCACAATGACGCCAATTGCCTTTCGGGAGAGGACAACATGACCGCTGACAAAATGGAAAGTCCCCAGGCAGAGAGGACGGCGAGTGGCGCGCACGGGGACGGCCTGGATGACGAGAGGCGCGCCCGTTTTCGCGGGTGCCTGCTGGGCCTGGCCGCCGGTGATTACGTGGGCACTGAGATTGAATTCCGCAGCCCTGGCGC
>DATHSI010000099.1:0-12658 GCA_035464315.1 Candidatus Sulfomarinibacteraceae bacterium | reverse complement strand
CCATTTCGAAGATCTGTTCTGGCTGCGCGCAGGTCAGCTCATACCAGGGATGGCCTTCATCCACCGGCTGCAGCAGTTCGGCCAGCGGCCGGCCCCCAAGTTGCGTCAGGACGTCCCCGCTGCGGGCCTCTGCCAGTTGCTCCAGGTACGTTTGGCCCAGGGGGTTGGCCAGGATTACCTGCCCCTGGACATTGAGCAGCAAGACGCCTTCGGGCATGGTATCCACGATTTGCCGCACCTGCTGGGCCTGTTCCCGCGTCTTCTCCAAGAGCCGACGCGTCTCCGCGTACAGGCCGGCGCTATCGATGGCGATGGCCGCCTGGAAAGCCAGAGCTTCCAGGAACTCCTGCCACTCTTCTTCCAGATCCAGCGGCGAGCGATGGAAGGCACCCAGGACGCCCAGGACTTCTCCTTCGGCTACCAGAGGCAGGCCGCAGTAGGCCACGAATTCTTCCTCTGCCAGTAAGGGGGCTTGCACGAACCCTTCTGCCCGGTTCAGGTCAGGGATCGAAATGGTTCGCCGTTCCAGCGCCACGCGGCCGCTGTAACCTTCTCCAAGGGGCACGCGGCTCTTCTGCACGGCCTGGCTGCGAAAGCCACGACCGGCGGCGTATTCTAACACCTGCGATTGGCGATCCAGCAGGAGAATGTTGGCGGCGTCGACTTGCAGATGGGTCGTCACCTGCTCCAGCACGACGTCCAGGGTTTCAGGCAGCTCCAGGCGGGCCGTGATGGCGCGGTCAATGGCGTTGAGGGCCTGGAGCCGCCGCAGCCGACGTTGGGCCTGCTCGAACAGACGGGCGTTGGTAATGGCCTGGGCCGCCTGGTCGGCCAGCCCTTGCAATAGGGCCAGCTCTTCATCGTCAAAGTGGCGGACCTCGCCGAAGGTGTTGACGTTGAGGCTGCCGATCAGCTCGCCGTTGCGTGCCAGCGTGGCCACGACCAGGGTGCGGATATCCAGTTCGGCGTAAAGGGCGGCGTCGGGAAGGCCGGGGATGGCCTGCACGTCGGGGTTGGCGATCACCGGCCCCATCCGGCGCGCATACTCTTCGTAAACGGCGCGGGGCACACCCCGGGCGCGCTGCTCAAACTCGGAGGATAGACCTACGGAGGCCACTGTGCGAAACGCATCCTCTTCCTCATCGTAGAGGCTGACTCTGGCTGCGGGAACGTTCAGGGCGCGCGTCGTTTCTTCGCACACGGCGTTGAGCAGGGCCTCTAGCTCCAGTTCTCCATTCAGACGAGACGCAACGCGACGGAGCGCCTCCGCCCGTGCAGCTTCTTGTCGAATGCGTTCCTCTGCTTTCTTCCTTTCTGTGATATCACGAAGAATGCAGACGGTGGCCAGGACGCCATGAGCGCGGTCATGCATGACCGAAGCAGAGATGCTCAAGACTTTCTTTTCACCAGACGTCGGCCAGAACACGTACTCCTGGATTCTGATGTTGCCGCCGTTCTCCAGTATCTCACGTCCAGAAGGCAAGATCCTGTTTCCAAGGATCGTGGCAAATGACTGCCCAAGCAGTTCGTCAGAGGAGTACTCGAACAATTGGCAGGCGCCTGGATTCACCACACGTATCCGGCCTTCCTGGTCCAGCACCAGTAGCGCCTCGCTCATGGTATGGATGATCTCGTTGGCGGCGAACGCCGGTGTAATATCTACAAGGTGATAGCGCCAAATGGCCCGGCTGGAAAGGATGAGGAAGGCCAGGACAGGGATGTAGCCAAAGGGGTAGACGTCGATGCCATAGGCGGGTATGTAGTCAACCGAGGCAAGGTAGCCAACGCCAAAGGCCAAGAGGAAGGCCCGCGCGCGACGATGCTGTATGGTTCCCGGCGCATGTGATTTGTACGCGCTCCAGTATTCACGCAAACTGGCACATAACGAAAAGCCGAAGAAAAGGAGGAAAGGAACGTTAGACCAACCGTATCGTGGGTAATAGCCCCACCAATAGTGGTAGACGCCGCCAATGAGCACGTCTCCCCTTGCCGTGGCCGCGACGAATAATGCGGAGAGAATCCAACTGAGCCAGACCTTCTTGCGATGGCGCTCGTAGCCACCCATGGCGAGGACGGCGAAGTGGAATAGGATGGCCGGAATAAAGTGTACACCTATGTGCTCAATCCTGGCAATTCGTAAGGCTACGTTGGCATCGACGGCAGCAATTACGTGGGCGATGAGGATCAGCCAAAATCCGACGATCACAGTCAGGAGTGTAAACAGCCAACTAACCGAAGTGCCGCGCTCACGAATGAGTGTACCTATACCTAACAATAGGATGGCAATTCCTACTACCATTGGAGGCACACTATAGACCTGGAATTGGTAGTTAGTCGGGTCGAGGAACGCCGAGATCATCGTCAAACTCTTGAGACAGTTGCATCGGTTATTACTGAGTGCCAAGCCGTGGCGTCTTGCATGTCACTCACCTTAGACTGGCCGGGGTTGTCACCCGGTGTGCGTGCCTCGACTATGCCCGTCTGACTCTGGTATGACAATAGTGTATCTGTACTGATTGTTATTAGACGGGAACTACCCTTGATAATGCTTATAATCCAGTTAGAGCACTGCCTATAAGTAAAGCGCAGAAGCTGAAGAAAAGCATAGCCGCCAGCGCATAGTTGACTGACCGCTATGTCGCACAATTCGCTTAACGTGGTCCGGAAGAGGGCCGCAGCCGTTGCCTGCTTGCGCTCCAATTCCGCCAGATCGCTGCAAAAGAACGGCGGTTCCAGCTGCTCGTAGACGTCCGGCTGTAAGTCCCACTGTAAATAGCGCATGCCAAAATCATAGCGGTCGGGACAGTGACGGATCCGCAGCAGGGCGATCAGCGGACAAAGGGTCATGGCATGGTACGTCCCCATCGCATCGCAAGTGAGCGGCAAGGGGCCGCAACAGAGCGGCTCGCTTGCTACCGCAACCCCCTTCCATCAGCCCGGCCAGGCAACAAAAAAAGGCCGCAGACGAATCTACGACCTCTCTTCCTCCTAGCTGAGGGACCTGGATTCGAACCAGGACTGACGGATTCAGAGTCCGCTGTTCTACCGTTAAACTATCCCTCAAAAAGCAACACGTAGTATACCAAATTTCTCTCCTGTTGCAACCGTGCTTTAGGCTTGCAGGAAAGCCAGAACCCGCCCGGCGACGAGTTCGGGAGCGAACATCTCTGCGCCATGGCCCTGTCCATCGAGTACCGCCAGCGCCGCATTCGGGAGAGCGGCAGCCACGGCCTGTGCATTGTCCCTATACGGATGGGATGTCTCGCCGCCAACGAGGACGAGCGCGGTCAGGGTAATGGCGCTCGCGTGCTCCACAGAGAAGTCCTTGTCCGGTACGAATCGTAGCTCGCGAGGGACTGTGTGCGCGGCAGCGATGCGGTTCGGCCAGGCGGGCTGGGCCCGCAGGTGGTCAATCTCCTCGTCGCTCAGGCCGACGATTGCGCGATAAGCTTCCACCAGGATGCCCTCACGGTCGCCGTCTGCTAACAACGCTTCGAGGCGCGCCAGCAATCCGGACGGTAGGAGCTGCGCTATGGCCGTGGGCGGCGGTTCGAAGAGCACAAGCCGCCGGATGTTCCGCGTGCGCCCGGCCGCGCCGATGGAATAGAGCGCGCCACCGGAGCTACCCAAAAGGTCAGTCGCCGTCCCGCTAGCCTCCACAACTGCGTCGACGACGGCCGCAACGTCCTCGCACTCCCGTGCGAAGACATACTGCGGCGCATCCCCGCTGGCGCCCCGGCCACGCCTGTCCATGGCGTGAACGGTGACGTGGGGCTCGAGAAAGGGCCGTAGTGCGTCCCAGCGTGTGTGGTCGCCGAGAAGACCATGGACGAGCACCAGCGGCGGTCCCTTCCCGCTGGTGAAGTACGCGATGTCGGTGCCGTCACTCGATCTCACCCGCGACATAGTTGCTGGTTCAGGTTGTATCATCATTTATCTCCGATGACGCCTGTCCTTCGCCGGGCGCGCCACGGTACGCCGGTGAAGAATGGAATCAACGCCTCCGCCACCGGCTCTGACGCCAGCCGCGGGCCCAGACGCCCGGCGCCAGGAACCGTCACAACGGTGGCATCGTGGAGCTTTTGGGCAACGTCACGTACAGACGCCCTAAACCAGGGAGCCGTATCTGCGCCTTGCAGGAGGAGGCCCTGTACGCGGCCGGCCATCTCCAGTCTACACCCTACTGCACGCCCCATTTCTTGTCAACTCCCTTCGAGGGCTTTTCCATTCTCATAAATGATGCTGTCGCCGGTCTCCCGGTCGCCGGCGCCGCTTTCCCCATGGGCAAGACGCGACCAGGTCCACCGATAGGTCGTCAGCCGGAGCGGCCATCGCGGGCCGCGGGTGCGCATGCGGACCAGAATCCGCGGCTACTTTGCGATCACCCCGGAGAGCGACGTTTCCCTGTGGCAGGAGTGACCTGATCGGCGGTATAGTCTGTATCAGGCAACTGTTGCACTGAAGCCGTGGAGGCAAGTTAATGTCTAACGTTACCTTTGAAATCGCCGTCATTCTGCTCCTGATCCTGTTCAACGGCGTGTTCGCCATGTCCGAGATCGCCGTGGTGTCCGCGCGGCGGGCGCGGCTGGAGCAGATGGCGCGGCAAGGGAATCACGGGGCGCGGGCGGCGCTGGATCTGGTGGAGACGCCCAACCGCTTCCTGTCCACCGTGCAGGTGGGTATCACGCTGGTAGGCATCTTTGCCGGCGCCTTTGGTGGGGCCACGATTGCCGCGCCGCTGGCCGAGTTGCTGCGGGAACTGCCGCTCATCGACCGCTGGGCCGGCGCCATCAGCCTCTTCCTGGTGGTGGGCGTCATTACCTACCTGTCCGTGGTCATCGGCGAGCTGGTGCCCAAACGGATCGCGCTGCAAAGCGCGGAACGGATCGCGTCGCTGGTGGCGCGCCCCATGCGCGCGCTTTCTGTGCTGGCGACGCCCATCGTGCGCCTGCTCAGTCTCTCCACCGACGGGGTGCTGGCGCTGATGGGCATCAAGGCTTCTCCCGAGGAGGCAGTGACGGAGGAGGAGATCAAGGTGCTGGTGGAGCAAAGCGCCCAGGCCGGCGTCATCGAGGAAGCCGAGCGCGACATGGTGGAGAGCATTTTCCTGCTGGGCGACCGGCCGCTGGAGGCCATGATGACGCCGCGCCCTGAGATCGTGTGGCTGGACATCAACGAATCGCCGCAGAAGATCCAGGAAATCATCGAAACGTCCACGCACTCGCGGTTTCCGGTCTGTGACGGCGACCTGGACAACGTCCTGGGCGTCGTGCGCAGCAAGAGCCTGCTGGATGGCTGCCTGGGACAACGCCCCTTAAACCTGCGAGAACTCATGCAGGAACCGCTCTTTGTGCCGGAAACGGTGCGCGCGCTGAAAGCGCTGGAACGGTTCAAGCAGACGGGCATGCACATGGCGCTACTGGTGGACGAGTACGGGGGCATTGAAGGGCTGGTGACGCTGATCGATATCCTGGAAGCGATTGTGGGCGACATTCCCACGCTGGACGAAATCGTGGAGCCGCCCATTGTGCAGCGCGAGGACGGTTCCTGGCTGGTGGACGGGCTGCTGAGCGTACACGACTTTCAGGAGGCGTTCGATGTGACCATGATGCCCGGTGCGGGGCAGTATCAGACGATGGGCGGCTTCATGGTGTACATGATCGGCAGCGTGCCCCGCACCAGCGAGTACTTCGGCTGGGGCGGCTTCCGCTTTGAGGTAGCGGACATGGATGGCCACCGCGTGGATAAGATCCTCGTCGAAAAAGCGCCGGATGAGGAAGGCGACGACGAGGAAGATCCTACACGCGAGTGACGTACTCCCGCGAGCGGGTGTCGACGCGAATCACGTCGCCCACTTCCACAAAGAGCGGCGTGCGCACCTTGAGGCCGGTTTCGGTGACCACTTCCTTGGTGGCGCCGGTGGCCGTGTCGCCGGCCACGGCCAGCTCTGACTCTACCACTTCCAGGTCCACGTTGGGCGGCAGGTTGTAGTCGATGATCTCGCCGTCGTAATTGAGCAGTTCCAGCTCCATGTTATCTTTCAGAAACTCGGCGTCCTCGCCGAAGACCTCGTGGTTGACGCGCTTCTGCTCGTACGTCTCCTGGTCCATGAAAACGTAAAAGATGCCGTCGTCATATAGATACTGCATGGGCCGCTTTTCCAGCCGCACGTCCTCCACGCGGTCACCGGAGCCGAACGTGAGCTGCAGGTTGGCCCCCGTGCGCACGTCGCGCACGCCGACGCGGATGGTGGCCTTGCCGCGCCCCGGCTTGTGGTGCGAGTACTCGGTGACTTTGTACAGGCTGCCTTCGTGCTCGAAGGTCATGCCCCGCCGCAGTTGATTCACATCGATCATAGATGACTCCTCATTACACAGGCAGCGGATACAGGTCTGTCTGACGCTGCCGTTTCAATAGATAGGTTCAGATTCTTACGGAAAGGTTGGAGAAAAAGTCGCTACAGGAAAGGGTCAGGGCGCGCGCGACGCCTGGACCACAACACGGCAATGGTCAATGCGGTCAGCAACGCCAGACCGGTCACAAACCAGCCGACTTCGTTCCACGGCGTTGCGCTGCGCAACTGGAAATTGCCTAACTCAATGACAATAGGTAGGACACTCATCATGGGGTCAGTTTATCATAAAGAACGGGCACTTGCCCACTTTCCACCGCCTGAACGGAGCGCCGGCATCCTGCCGGCAAGATGCCGGCGCTCCATCAACTTGCCCACCTTTTCACAGCCATGATACAATCCGGCACTGCTGATCCGGGAAGGGGTCGCCAGCGTGTCAGAGAGACCTTTCCACACCCCGGCCAACACAACCACAGGATGGAAAACCGATGACGGTACAAATCGAGCGCGTGGAGAGCGACAGGCAGCTGCGCCAGTTTATCCGCGTGCCCTGGAAAGTGTACGAGAACGACCCCAACTGGGTACCCTGGCTCTACTTCGAGCGCCTGGCGTTCTTTGACAAAAAGAAGAACCCCTTTTTTGAACACGCCGAGGCCGACTATTTTATCGCCCGCCGCGATGGCGAGGCTGTGGGGGTCATTGCCGCCACTCTGAATCACCGTCACAACGAGTTCCAGCACGAGAACGTGGAGCATTTCGGCGTCTTCGAAGTGATGAATGACCGCGACGCAGCGCTGGCCCTGCTGGAGACGGCCACAGAGTGGGCGCGCGAGCGCGGCGTGGACAAAATCGTAGGCCCCATGAACCTCTCCACCAACGACGAGTGCGGCATGCTCATCGAAGGGTTTGACCACCCGCCCACCGTGCTCATCCCCTATAATCCACCCTACTACGTCGATTTCATAGAGGAGGCCGGGTTCGACAAAGCCATGGACCTCCTTTCGTGGCGTTCTACCGTCGACGACGTGGTGAACAACTTGCCGCAGAAAGTGGAGCGCGTGGTCAGGCTGGTCAAGAAACGGTACGGGCTGCACGTCCGCCCCATCAATCTGCGCGACTGGGACAACGAAATCGCGCGCATCAAGAAGATTTACAACAGCGCCTGGGAGCGGAACTGGGGTTTCGTGCCCATGACGGACGCTGAGATTGAACATCTGGCCGACAGCCTGAAGCTGATCATGGATCCTGAGCTTGTGTTCGTCGTGGAAAAAGACGGGGAGGCCATGGGCTTTTCTATCACGCTACCGGACGTGAACCAGCCGCTGCGTCGCATCCGGCCCGGCCCGTCGCGTTTCAGCTCCTATCTGGGCGCGGCGCGCATGTATCTGCAGCGGTACAAGACCGACCTGGTGCGCGTCATGGCCCTGGGCGTGGTGGAGCAGTACCGGGCGCGGGGCGTGGACGCGCTGCTCTATTACGAAACGGCGCACGCGGCCGAGCGCCGGGGCTATAAGTTTGCCGAAGCTTCCTGGATCCTGGAAACGAATGAGAATATGAACCGCCCCATCAAGGCCATGGGCGCCGACGTGTATAAGAAGCACCGTGTCTACGAGAAGGCGATTGTGTAGCTGGTAAAAAGAAATCGGATGTCTTGCGGCCTGGATTAAGTCACGAGGATAATCTCTAAGACATCCGATTTCTCAGCAGGTGAGACATCCGATTTCTCACATCGATAGAGGGTATGGAACATGTTAGAACGCGCCAAGAAACTATCTGACGAGCTGGTCCGTTTGCGCCGCGACGTGCACCAACATCCGGAGCTGGGCTTTCGCGAATTCCGCACCGCCCGGCTGGTGGCCGAAACGCTGCAGGAAATCGGCGGCTTCGAAATCAAGACGGGCGTGGGACACACGGGCGTTGTGGGCGAGATCGGCGACGGCGACGGGCCTACTATCGCCATCCGCGCCGACATGGACGCCCTGCCCATCAAGGAGCAGAACGACGCGCCATATCGCTCGCAGAACGAGGGCGTGATGCACGCCTGTGGCCACGACGCGCACACGGCCATGTTGCTGGGTGCGGCCCATCTGCTGCGCCGCTGCTACGAGGAGGAACGGTGGCAGGGCCGGGTGCGGCTGTTGTTCCAGCCCTCAGAGGAGATGTTCAACGAAGACGGCATCAGCGGGGCCACGGCGATGATTGAGGAGGGCGCGCTGGAGGGCGTGGACGCCGTCATCGCCCTGCACGTCGATTCCACGGAGAAAGCGGGGCGCTTCCTGTTCCACGATGGCCGGGCGCTGGCTGCCGTGGACTCCTTCGAAGCCTGGCTCTATGCCAGCGGCGGGCACGGCGCGGCTCCCCACAGGGGCGCCGATCCCCTCTTCATGCTGGGGCCGGTGCTCAACGCCATCTACGCCATCCCCTCACGGCGCATCAATCCCATCTATCCCTGCGTGGTCAGCCTGGGCGAGGTGTCCGGCGGCTCCGCCAGCAACGTCATTCCTTGCGAGGTCTACATCCAGGGCACGCTGCGCTCCTACCACCCGGAGGTGCGGGAGCAGTTGTGGGAGGAAGTAGAGCGCGCCCTGGCGTTGAGCAAAACGTTGGGCGGCGATTACAAGTTGTCCATCCAGAAGGGCTACCCGCCCATGCACAACGACGCGCGAGTTAACAATTGGATGCGCGATGTGGTGGGCGATCTGGCCGGTTCGGACCACGTCGTGGAGGACGAGAGCGCCATGGGCGCGGAAGATTTCGCCTACATGACGGAGCTCGCGCCGGGCGCCATGGTCTCGCTGGGCGCGGCCGTGGATGACGGTGTGCGCCGCGCGCACCACACGCCCATCTTCGACATCGACGAGAGCGTCTTACCGCTGGGCGCGGCGGTGCTGGCCGAAACGGCGCGGCGGTATGTGGTGGATGGTCTGTCTCTGTAGCGACCGCCTGCGATTGAAATCACAGGCTAAGTTATGTAAACATGTTTAAACATGTTTGCTCTTCTAGCTGCAGATTTCAATCTGCGGCGCCTCAAAACTGGAATCCTTCCCGATAGGGCACAACCTTAACCTCAAAATCCGACACGTAACGGCGCAGTTCGTCGTTGAGCGCGGCCCACGACTCGTTGTCCAGCACACTGCGCAACGACTCCTCGTCCCGGGCCACGAAGCCCACCAGCCGGTTGGGAAAGTGGCCGTATGCTGTGTGCCAGGCGTCGCTCATCTCCAGGCCCATAGCCTGCATCACGGGCACGTAACGGCCCAGCATGAAACGGTAATAGTCCTGCATATGCTCGGCGCTGACCTCATAGCTCAAGAGTAGTTTGTAGCCGCTCTCCGATTCTTTCAATCGTCACCCCCTTCGCCGGCCAGGGGAAGCGTGAAGGAGAAGGTGCTGCCAGCGCCTTCCTCGCTCTCAAACGTGATCGCTCCCCCCTGAGCCTCCACCAATTTCTTGACAATGGACAATCCCAACCCCCACCCTACCTGCTGGCGCACGGCGTCATTGTCCGCGCGGAAAAACTGGGAGAAAAGCCGCGCCTGATCTTCCTCGGAGATGCCGATGCCGTTGTCGACGACGTCCACCTGCGCCATAGGCGGACAATCCGGGCTGCCGTCAATGGCGCGTACGCTGACGGAAATGTGTCCGCCATCGGGCGTGTACTTGTACGCGTTGCTCACCAGGTTGGTCACTATCTGCGCCGCCCGCGTGCGGTCGGCGTAGACCGGCGGCATCTCGTCGGGCAGCGCCAGCGCCAGCGTCTGATCTCGTTGCTCAATTGCCTCGCGCAGGTCGCCGGCCACATCATGCACCACGTCACGCAGATCGAACGCCGCCAGTTCAAACTTCATGCGCCCGCTTTCGATGCGATTAATGTCCGACAGATCGCTGACGAGCACGCTCATGCGGTTCAGGTTGCGCTTGATCGTATCCAGAAATTGCTGTTGCGAGTCGTTCAGCGGGCCCGCCAGCTCTTTCAGGAGCAGGTCGGTATAGCCGCGGATGGACGTCATGGGAATGCGCAATTCGTGCGTGACCAGCGAAATAAACTCGCTCTTGGCGCGGTCCGCCGCGCGCACTGCCTTGTACAGTCGCGCGTTCTCGATAGCCACCGCCGCGCGATCCGCCAGGCGCTCCACGAACGCCGCGTCTTCGCCGCGGAAACGGTCCAGCGAACGGCTCTCCAGGGCGATGAGGCCAATAATCTCCCCTTCCCGCTTCACGGGCACCGCCAGTTGCGCCGCTGCCGCCGTGCCGTCGATAGCCTCGGCGGCGCTGGCCTGCTGCGTTTCGACGCTGGTTCCCCGCGCCAGCACCTGCGCCAGAACGGGGTGCTCCGCGGGCACCACGCGCTCGCCGTCCCCCTCGTTATCTCCCTGGTAGGCCAGGAGGCGCAACAGGCGGCGCTGACCAGACCCGTCCACAGCGGGCTCGTGCCCGTTCGCATCCTCAACCACCTCTTCCATAAGGCCGATGGATCCGGCGTCGGCGCCGGTGAGCTGCATGGCCCACTCCAGCGCGAGGTTAAGGACGCGGTGCAGGTCGAGCGACTTATTCAGCTCCTGGTCAATGCGCTGGAAGAGGGTCAGCTCCTCCACGCGGCGGCGCAGCGCCTGGTCTGTCTGTTGAAAGAGGCGCGCATTCTCGATGGCCATCGCCGCCTGGCTGGCGAACGCAACCAGCAGCTCCAGGTCATCTTCGGAGAAGGCGTTGGAGAAGAGGCGATTGTCCACGTAGGCCGCGCCGATGACGCGCCCCCGCGCCCGCAGCGGCGCGCACATAATGGAGCGCAGCTGATAGTTGACCACGCTCTGGCGGTCGGCAAAACGCTCGTCCTCCTGCGCATTGTCCGTCAGAACCGGCTCTCCACTGTCGATGACGCGTGTGACCACGCTGCGGCTTATGTCCGCGCCCTCATCGCCAATCGACTCCTGGTCCACGTTGCGCGCCACAGCCGTCTGCAGCCGGCCCGTCACCTCGTCCACCAGCACCAGGAACCCCCGCTCCCCCTCGGTCAATTGCAGGGTGGCATCCATTACCATATTAAGCAACTCGGACAGATCCAGCGTCGTACTCAGACGGGAACTCACTTCATAGAGGGCGGCGAGGCGTTGTTGTTGTGGGGTCATGGGGTATTGGTTGATTGGAGACTGGAAATTAGAGATTGGAGATTGCTCTGATGTTGCGATGCCTAATCTCCAATCTCCAATCTCCGATCTCTACGCTCTATTCCTCTGATAATAGTCACAATGATCTTGCAGCGGGCAGATGTGACAGCGGGGCGTGCGCGCTTTGCAGATCTCGCGACCGTGGCGGATGAGGTTGATGTGAAAGGGATAGTACTCATCCGGCTCCACTATATTTTCCAGGATGTCGTGCGCTTTGTCAGCCGTTACTTTTGGGCCAATGAGACCCAGACGCCCGCTGACGCGGTGCACGTGCGTGTCCACGGGAAAGGCGGGCAGGCCGAAGGTGAACAGCAGGATAATGGACGCCGTCTTGGGCCCGACGCCCTTGATTTCCGTCAGCCAGGCCTTGGCCTCACTCACGGTACAGTCGGCGAGGAAGTCCAGCGACAGCTCGCCGCGCTCGCGCATAATGTAACGCAGCGCGTTCTGGATGCGCGGCGCTTTCTGGTTGGCCAGCCCCGCGGGGCGGATCGCCTCGCGCACTTCCTCCAGCGGCGCGTCCATCACCGCTTCCCACTCCGCAAAGCGCTCCTTCAACCTCTGGAACGCCTGCTCGCGGTTGGCGCTCGTGGTCTGCTGCGACAGGATGGTGTTCACTAGCTGATCCACCGGCGGCTGGTATCGCCGGCGCTGCGGCTCGCCGTAGGTCTCGACCAGCAACTCATAAATTTCCCGGTACTTCGCCCGTACGGTTGGCGTGGCTGAACTCATGCGTCCATTGTACCGGGCAAGTAGATGTGGCGGTAGGGTATGGAGCGCCGGCTTCTTGCCAAGCTGAACGAAGTTCAGCCGGGATGCCGGCGCTCCGGTTAGCGCCCGGCTACCGAGCGCGCCTGGGTGCGGCGCGCCACCACGCGCTCCAGCAGGCTGTCCACGACCACAATCCCCTCCGTTTCCGAGAGACCCACCAGCTTGAAGACGGCGCGATCCAGCGCCTGCCGCTCCGGGCGCGCCAGCTCGTCGGCCACGTCCGCCGCCAGGGGCCGGGCGGCGACAGCGGCAAACAGAGACGCCAGCTCGTCGGTCTGCGCTGCGCTGAGATAACGTGGATCGGGCAGGAGCAGATTCTGCACCTCGTAACCGGCCAACCACAATACCCCCTCACCAAAATTGACCCGGC
>DATHSI010000098.1:0-2864 GCA_035464315.1 Candidatus Sulfomarinibacteraceae bacterium | reverse complement strand
CCTCAGGCAACGTTTATTTTGTATTCGGTTGGGGCCCGGGCTGTCAGAGGCTGGCTACTGTTGTCTGTAGAGCCGTGTCATGTAGAGGGTCGAGAGGCCGAACACGGCCAACACGGTTCCTACGATGATCAGTGCACGGTTCCATTTAGCGCTCTGCAGGGTCGAGCTGCCAACCTCCAGCGCGCGCTGCAGATGAGCGGTGGCAGTCGATCCCCTTCTATTCCCCAGATCTCCGCAGTTGTCTAATGATCCCGCACCGGGATTGTTAATGTCATAGGCGATGTTGGGGAGGTAATTGGAGTAGGGACCCGGCAGCGGTAGCGGTGTGGGTCTAGGTTGCCCGGAGTAGAGATGGAGCACGGCGTCACCGGAGAAAGGCGCGGAGAATTCTCGCGCGCTGCCCCCGGTTACGTTCCCCTGTTGTTGCAGTTGCCCTGTGCGCGGATTGTACCAGCTGACAGCAAAGGTGTTGTTGTTGCCGGAGAGATTGACGCCGATGGTACCCCCGTCGTAGCTGTAGGCGACGTATTCTTGTCCCGGATTGGCAACCAGGACGACGCTGCGGCCCTCTGTGACCAGCCCAGGATAGGGCGAGAGGGAGCCGAACTCCACAATGTGTGATTCGAAGAATCTTGTACGATGTCCGAGATCGGGCGCGGCCTTCAGGTCGGATGCATAATTCTCATTGAGATAGCCGTCTGTCTCGTTACCACTGATGTAGACGGCGTTGCCGCCGACGAGACTCACTTCCCAGGCGGCGCGGCGGATCTTGTCTCGGTCAAAGTTACCCCGGCCGAAATCTTCCCGCCAGCGGTCGGTGTAGGCTCGTGGCAAGGAGCACCCTTCCCAGTCGCTGACGACGTCGCTGTGACTGGGAAGGTTTTTCCCGCCTACACTGATGTAGGTGCCGCTGTCTGGATGATGACCGCCGCTTCCGCCGCCAAAACGACTGCCCACCGGGTGTCCCCACGGATCGTGTTCATTGAACCAGTCTGCGAACCAATCGATCCAGCCGGAGCTGCGTGTTTCGCTGATATCAATGCCTGAATCCCACATGACCATGGGATAGGGTGCAAAGCGCGCGATGGCGTAACGGAAGAGCCTTAGCTCTTCGGGGGATTGCTCGGTTACGCCCCAACGATTGGGCGCTTCGCCGTCGTCTGAGTAGAACATGATGTAGTGTCCCATGCCGCGGTCGCGCAGCATGTCCAGGTGGCCGTTCATGCGATCCCACATGGGGATGTTAAAGTACTCGCCCTCCTGCCCCTTGACGTAGGGCGACGCGGGTTGCTCGTGCTGGAAGTAGACGAGCGTGGTGCCGATGATCAGCGCGCCGGCCGTTTCGTCGGCCCACGTGATGAAGTCGTCGACGCCGTTTGCCGTCTCTGTGGATTTGAACCACTCACGCGAGGGGAGCATGATAGGCGCCACGTATTCGCCGGAATCCTTTAGGCGCCAGCGGTTCCCGTCGCCGACGAGGGGGCCAGGAAGCGAGGATTCGGTGGCCTGGAACGCACCCTGCCTGCCGTTCAGATCGGGGTCGCTGGATACGGTTTCAAACGTCCATTCCCCGATGGCATCGGGCATGAAGTAGATCTTCCACGTATCGTTCCCAGCATAAAAGCCAAGCTGGGTCAATGTGCGGCCTGAAGAAGTGTGCCTGAAAACGCCTGAAAATTGGAGGTCGAACGGATTACCGTCCCAGGTGGTGTTGGTGTAGGCCACTTCAAACCGTTCCCACTTGCCAATGGTGGTCTGGGGTGCTGTTTGTTCGCTCGCGTAGTCTATTTCTTCGCGAGAGCGGCTGTCCACCTGCGCGGGCGCCAGTGTGCTGAACAGAGCTACGAGAATACCAATTCCGATTACAGTTCGCATATATTTTGACTGGGAGTGCGCGGCTAACGACAACGGACGCGTGTGGTATGAAGCGGGGATGGGGTAGGCGGCGAGGCGAGCCGGGTTGCTGACGACGGTGACGAATGGGCCGTTCGCGAAATGGTGATAGATTGACGCCAGGCGCAGTCCTTTCAGTCCCTCCGTGTTCTTGTTGGAAATGACTGTTAAGCGCAGGTGTTGTTGATAAGGACTGGGTTGGTGCGCAGCTGCAGACAGCGGTGCTCAACGAATTATCAACAGAACCTGGGTGCACCCAAGAAATGGCCGGCTCCATCAGGGACGAGCAGGGCGAGCACCACGATCATCGACAAATATCTGCGCCCACAGTTCAGTAACGATGACGGTCCACAGGCGCATGGCGCGATTTCCCGTATAACTTTGTCCGGAAGGTCGCTGGCGCAGGGCCTCTATCTCGTCTTGCCGGAACAAACCACGATTTTTGAGCGTTCGACTATCTATATACTGTTCTGCCAGTCTGTCAATAATTCTACTCAATTCTAAGTCGTAATTAATGCGTTGGGGAAACTTAGGCCGATTGGCAATTTGCGGGGGCAGCAGGGGCAAAATGGCGCGCCGCAGAATGTATTTTTCCTTGAAGTAGCGCATTTTGTACTGTTCTGGCAGTCGGAACGAATGGCGCACGAGGTCGGGGTCGGTGAAGGGAGAACGAAATTCTACGCCGTGAGCCAGATGGCTCTTCTCCATTTTGGGCATCCAGGTGGGGACGCCGCTGAGCACGCTGGCGCGCAGCATGTGATCGATGAGGCCGTGGCGCATGCGGGGCAAGGCGCTGGTCTCATCCTGCGCCGGGGCATCCACGATGGTGGGGGGTGGTAGTTCCTGTTTGCCAAAGTAGAGGCGCTTGGCGCTTCTGCCAAGGAGGGAGTGCGGCTCCCGACTTGTCTGCGTATAGTGGTAGAATTCTTCGATGGCGCCGCGCCCGAACGGCACCAGTTGCGCCATTTTCA
>DATHSI010000097.1:0-8583 GCA_035464315.1 Candidatus Sulfomarinibacteraceae bacterium | reverse complement strand
CGATGATCAGCAAATTGATCTGCTACGGGGAGACACGCGGCGAGGCTGTTTTGCGTATGCGACGCGCGCTGGAGGAGTATCGCATCATGGGCGTCAAAACCAATATTCCTTTCCACCAGCATATGATGGAAAGCCACCGCTTTCTTTCCGGTCAATTCGATACACAGTTTGTAGAGGAACGGTTCAGCATGAGCGACCGTGAGGTGCAAGACGAGCTGGAGGCGGCCATTTTCGCCACGCTCGTGGCGCACCGGCGCAGCCAGCAGGCTAGCCAAATCGTGGCGCCCGGCGCGCGCGATGCCAGCAACTGGAAATGGTACTCGCGCTGGGAACGGTTGCGCCGCTAGGAGATGGGAGACAAAGCGCCATGAAATATGTCACGACCGTCAACGACAAAGAGTACATCATTGAGATCGATCAGGAGAATGAAATCACGGTCAATGGCCAGAAGCGCCAGGTCGATTTCCAACAGCTCAGCAACGGCGGCGCGCTCTCTCTGATTATCGATCACCAATCGTTGGAAGCGATCGTCGACGAGCGCGAAGATGCCTGGGAGGTGCTGTTGCACGGGGAACTGTACACGGTGAGGGTGCAGGATGAACGCAGTTACCGGCTGGCCCAGGCGCGCGGCCAATTGAGCGAAGACCGCGATACGGTCATCATCCGCTCGCCCATGCCCGGCCTGATCCTTAATGTGCTGGTCGAGGAAGGGGACAGCGTCAACAAGGGCCAGACGGTGGTGATCCTGGAATCGATGAAGATGGAGAACGAGCTGCGCGCCGCCCGCGACGGGCAGATCGCGCGCGTGCACGTGGAAAAGGGCGCCAGCGTGGAAAAGAACCAGGATCTAGTGACCATCGGCGACTCTGAGGACATAGAATGAGCGGGGAGCCGCCGCAGCGCCTGGAGATTGAGGTCAAGTTCTACGTCGAGAACCTGGCCCGGCTGCGCGAGCGGCTGCTGGCGGCGGGCGCCACACAGGTCAAGCCGCGCCTGTTTGAGCGCAACGTGCGTCTTGATGATGACCGGGGAACATTGGCGCGCAGGCGGCAGTTGCTGCGCCTGCGCCAGGACGACAAAGCGCGCCTGACGTTCAAGGGCCGGGCCACCGGCGACGCTGCGTCGCAGGCCAAAGTGCGTGAGGAGCTGGAAGTGGCAGTGAGCGACGCGATCACGATGGCAACTATTTTGCAGCGCCTTGGCTTCCAGCCGCGCCAGGTATACGAAAAGTACCGCGAGACCTTTGTCCTGGATGGGGTAGAGATTGTGCTGGACGAATTGCCTTACGGTAATTTCGTGGAGCTGGAAGGAGAAGCGCCGGGCAAGCCCGACGATCAGGAAGCGGGGATACGGCGCCTCGCGCAGCGCCTGGGGTTCGACTGGGAGCAGCGCATCGTGGACAATTACCTGTCGCTCATGTCGCAGCTGAAATACCATTACGACCTACCCTTCAACGACCTGACCTTTGACAATTTCGACGGCGTGGAGGCTCCCATTCGCCCCATTCTCGACCAGAAGTAGCGCCGCTACCGCCGTAACAGCTACGTGAGCGTCTGCAGACAAACGTTGCAGGGAGCAGCGTTTGCGCGTAAAAAAACCATCGTATGAAATCAACTCGACTGATCGTACTCCTCATCATCATCGTGAGCGGGCTGCTCGGCCTGCACGTCACCGTAGGCCTGGCCCAGGATGGCGAGGGAACGGCGCCGGCGCAGGAAGGCAACGAAACGCCCGAGCCTACGCCAAGCGCTCCGACGCCCGACGACGGCGTGCCGCGCGTGCACGTGGTGCAGGAAGGCGAAAACCTGACCAGCATCGCCGCCCTTTACGACATCACCGTGCAGGAGCTGATGGTGGTGAATGGGCTGAGCGAGGATGACATCATCTTTCCCGGCCAACGGCTGACGATTCCGGGCGCGGAAGGGGACGTGGTCGCGGCGACGTACACCGTGCAGGTCGGTGATACGCTGGCCTCGATTGCCGCCATGTTCAACACCAGCGCTGCCGAGATCGCCGAGACGAATCGCCTGGTCTCTCCAGATGCCCTTTACGCCGGGCAGATCCTGTCGGTGGTCAGCCGGACGGGCGCCGCAGAGCCGCGCCCGCTGACGGGAACGCTGCATTACGTGCAGCCGGGCGACACGATGCTGTCGGTCGCCGCGCGCCACGGGCTGACGCCGCAGACCATCGCCGAATTGAACGAATTGCCGCCGCCCGCGCGCCTGTATCCGGGCATGCGCCTGCGCCTGCCCCACCACGACGACTACCAATTTCTGCCCGGCAGCTGGCAGAAGATCCGGCTGCGCACGGCGTCCGTGCGCCAGGGGCAGACGGTGAGCATCTACGTGGAGAACGACCAGCCGGGCACGCCACAGGGCGAGTTCGCGAGGCAATCGCTGCAATTCGCGCCTTATGCAGAGGGCTACGTAGCGCTGGCCGGCGTGGACGCCTTCACCGAACCGGGGCGCTACCGCTTGCAGCTGTCGGGCGCGGGCGACGAGGAGTGGTGGCCCTTCACCCAGGCTGTGCAGGTCGTGAGCAGCAACTTCCCCACGCAGACCGTAAACGTGCCCGAGGAGCTTGTACCATTGCTGGCGCCGGAAGTTCGCACCGAGGAGGATGCCTTTCTGAGCACGATCTACGGGCAGTTCACACCGGAGCCATATTGGGACGGGCTGTTTCAGACGCCAGTAACCAACACCGTGGTCACCGCCCCTTACGGCGGTATCCGCTCCTACAATGGCGGGCCCTTCGACATCTTCCACACAGGGGTGGATTACGGGGGCACAACGGGGACGCCGATCCTGGCACCGGCTCCCGGTCAGGTCGTCTATACGGGCACCCTGGAGCTGCGCGGGCAAACGGTGATCATTGACCACGGTCTTGGCGTGCATTCCGGCTACTATCACCTCTCAGAAATCGAGGTCCAGGTAGGAGATATTGTGGACACGGGCCAGATTATCGGGCGCGGCGGCTCCACCGGGCTCTCCACCGGCCCCCATCTGCACTGGGAGCTGCGCGTCCTGGATGTGCCCGTCGACGGCGTGCAGTGGACGGAAGAGCCCTTTCCGTAATTGGCAACTCTGTCTGCACACTGGTATAATTTCATGCTGCATTACTGTCTGATGGATGCACGCTGCATCCCAACTTTCCTCACGAATAGGAGCTTAATGTTGTGATCCAATCCCAAACTCAGACCCAGGCTTACTGGGTGTCGCAATTCGACCTCACTGAGTCGGATATCGAGCAGCTCTACAACCATTTTCTGGAAGCTGAACGCCCCCAGACTGCCGAGCAACTGGCGCTGGTTACCATCGAACACCGCGTTGCACAAGAGAAGAACGAAATCAAGCAGAGGCTGGCGGGACGCGCCGTCTACCAGCCCAACGCCAGCTACGACGAAGGGGATGAACTTGTCTTTCCCGCGCTGAACTTCTCCTACGGCACGGTCACTGCCGTGCGTCAGGGCAGCAACCCTGAGGCCGGCGAATTTAAGGTGATCCAGGTTGAACTAGACGGCAAAAAACGGGAGTTCGCCTCAGAGCTGGAAATGGAACACGTTCTGAACCAGGCCAACGGCTCTATCTTCGAAGTGCTGGAAATGAGCAGCGCCGAAGATCTGAACGAGCAGTATGGGGACGTGGTTGCGGAGAAGATTGAAGAATCGCTGCAGGAGCGCGAAGACGCCGTGCGCCTCGGCGAGCACTGGTTCCTCAAGGGCCTGCTGACAGAGGTGAATGTGGGCCATCTGAACCTGGCCGAGGCGGTTCTGGAAGTGAACGAGGGCGGCCCGCTGTCTCCGGAGGATATTCTGCCCCACCTGGAGTTAGGCGACGATGCCCCCCTGGAGACACAAGTCTTCTCGCTAAATTACGCTATGCTCCAGGACAACCGTTTCGACGAGGTGGCTCCGCGGGGCAGCGTGGGCTGGTATCTGCAACGTCTGGAGCCCAAGCAGGTGCGCGAGGCGCCCGAGCGGTTGCTCTACGAGCCGATTCCCTATGACGAAAGCGCTCTGACGCACGAGCTGAAATTGTTGATCCGCGAGCTGGACGACGAGTGGTCTGACGTGGAGCCGATTACGCGCCAGCAGCCGGCGGTGCTCAGCCTGACCTACCCCCATCGCTGGGCCGGCACCCTGCCGCTGAGCGCGCGCACGCGCCCCCTCTTCCCGGCCAGCCGCTCCGAGAGACAGCGCATTGTGTTTGTGGACGAGCAGAGCGGCGACGAAATCGTGGGCTGGGTCGTGCGGAAGCGCCGTTACGTCTATGGGCTGGAAGAGTGGTACGGGGAGCACGAAATTCCAATTGGCGGTTTTATCAGCCTCCGGCCCGGCGAGGAACCGGGCGTCGTTCTCTTAGATTACGACCGCCGGCGTGGCCAACGGGAGTGGGTGCGCCTGGCTACGGTTGAAGACAATCGCATTCAGTTTGAGCTGGAGCGGCGCACGATATCGTGCGGCTATGACGATCAGTTAATCGTGGGCACAGATTACATTGCTGCCGTCGACGCAGCCTGGCGGCGCGCGGAGTCGCAAGATCGCTCTGTCGCGTCTCTGTTGCGCGAGCTTTTCCCCGAGCTGGCAGACCTCAACCCGCAGCGCACCGTTCACGCCAAGACCTTATACAGCGCCATCAACATGCTGCGGCGCATGCCGCCGGAACCGGTGTTTGCCGAACTGGTCAGCAATCCCGTCTTCGTGCCCATGGGCGATCACTACTGGCAATACGATTCATCAAAAGGTTAAATCACCCCAGATCGCCGCGTCGAGCCCATTGCCGGCGTCCGCGGCGATATAATTAGGAAGAAAGGAGAAACGTTGACGAAGCGTCCACGCCCGAAAGTCAAAGCGCCGGCGTTGAAACGCGCCACCGAGGATACTCGTTTCTACATCGACTATGATTGGTGGGAACGTTCCGACCTGGATCTGAAAACCTACCTTTATTCGCGCCTGAATATTGACGATGAGTTGCAGCTAGACGCTGACATGGAACAGGTAGACCTGATCGATGCTCAGACCGGCGAGGTGCGCCAGGTAGATGGCTTTCAATACGTACTTCAGGCCTACTTCAACAAACTACCTCAGGATTTTACGGCGCGCAGCTCGCTGGTCGATGCTGTGTTCTGTGTGCTGCTGGCCAACGCCAATCAGCCCATGACCGCGCGCGAGATCGCCGACCGGCTGGACCGGCCCAGCAACGTGGTGCTGCGTACCCTGGGCGGCCCGCGCGTCTACCAGGGCATCCGGCCCGTCTTCCAGGACGACGACGGCGATAAGTGAGGCCTTGAGGGTCACTGTCAGACTCTACGGCGCTCTGCGCCGCTATCGATCCGCAGAAGCAGAGGGAGCCGCTCACCAACCGTTCAACATCACAGTGCCGGCGGGTGAAACCGTCGCCGATCTTGGCCGCCGCCTGGGCATCCCTGCCGGCAGCCTCACCACCGCAGCTGTTAACGGAGAACACGCCGAGGGGCGCACGGCATTGGCCGATGGCGACACGGTCCATTTTTTCCCGCCGGCTGCCGGCGGCTGAGCGGTGGTAAGCATTGTGTCAACAAAAGTTGCCCATAGTTGACGGGGGGACCCCTAAAGTCTAGAATTATGTGTAGTAAGCCCCAGTAGCTCAACGGATAGAGCAACGGACTTCTAATCCGTAGGTTGGGGGTTCGATTCCCTCCTGGGGTATCATCTCCATTCTTGCCATCTGCCTGTGGGATGGTTACACCACGCTGTTTTCGGGGTATAATGGAGAGTGTCGCCGCCGCCGACCCGCGATGCGGCGATAAAACATTATCAGGGAAGCCGTCACTACAGCCCGCAAAGAATAAATAGCAATACCTTATATAAGGCATTATTCACGCGATGGTACATCGTAACAGCGACTCAAATGGGCTTGACGTGCGGCGGCTGATCAGCCGGGCAGTTGACGGCGACATGGAAGCCTTTGAGAAGCTTTACGGGGCTTACATGGAGCCGATTTATCGCTACATCCTGCTGCGCGTGGGTCAACGGTCGGCGGCCGAAATGCTCACAGAAGACACCTTTGTCGAGGCATGGGAGAAGCTGGTCGACTACCGGCATCGATCAGCAGAATCTTTTTCTATCTGGCTGTATCGTCTGGCGCGCAGCGTCGTCGTCGATTACCTGTATGAAAACAGGGAAGTGAGTTCGTTGGGCGAATCCGAATCGTTCGGCGACATCGAGCCGTTGGTCAGCCCAAACGGAACGCCGGACGCGCCGGTTGTCCTGCCCTCCGACCTGAGCCTCTTCAGCCTGCCCACGCCTGGCGCACCCTTGCTCACCACGCTCCTTGAAGCCCTACGCGAGTTAAATGACATGGAACAGGATGTTGCCATCCTGGCCTTCGTTGAGAAGCTTCCTATGCGAACCGTAGGCTCCATCATCGACCGTGATGTCGAGGCCTGTCGCCAGATTCAGAAGCGGGTTTTGTTAACGCTTGTGCAGTTTCTCAGGTATCAGCCGTTGGACGACGACGAACAATGAACGAACTACCGATGTCTGTACCGGAAGAGATTCTCTTCCTCTGTCTGGACCGCGTACGCACCGATGAGTGGACGGTGGAGGATTGCCGCGAGCAATTCCCTGAATACTGGAATGAGCTGGCGCCCATTCTGCACACGGTCAGCTCTTTGCAGCATGCACAGAACGTGCGTCCCTCCCTCACGTTTCGCCAGCGCTCGCCCTCGCGCCTGCAGGCGCGCCTGGCCCAGAGCAAGCGCCCGCCGCGCACAGTGGCGGAGCCAGAACCGCGCCGCTCGTCGTGGCTTGACTTTTTCCGCCAACGACAGTTCGCACTGGCGCCCCTGCTGCTTCTGATAGCCTTTGTCGTGCTCACGATGGGCGTTACCGGTTTTGCAGCCAACGCTGCCCTGCCCGGCGATTCCCTCTACAATCTGAAGCTCGCGATGGAGCAGAGCCAATTGCGGATGGCCCCATCGCCCGACGTCAGCACACGTCTGCGGCTGACGTTTGCCGAAAGGCGTCTTGAGGAAGCGGAAAAACTTGTGCAGGTCAGAGATTACGAAAACCTGCAGGTAGCGCTGGTCGGTTACGCGGCCCAGGTAAGTGAAATTGTGGAGCTGAGCGGGAATAACGCCGGCGACTCGCTTGGGGAATTGTTGAGCGTAACGCTGGCAGCTCAGGAGAGCCGCCTGAACGTCATCTCGCTAGAGGCCCTACCTACTCTGGCTTTTCGGGACGATCTATGCGATCAACCAGAGGATGGGCAGCGCCACCCGGTTGCAGAGTCAATCTCGGCTCAGTATGAGCGTAGTTACAGTGACGTCATGAGATGGTACTGTAACGGGAGCAGTTTCGGCGAAATTATGGTCGCGATGGCCACGTCCGATGAGCGTGGCATACGCCCTGGCCGGTTGCTGAGGTTGAAAAGGGACATGGGCAGTTGGACCATGGTCTGGCAGACTCTGGATGAACAGGCCATCGCCGAGGCATCGGCAACCCAAAGTGCGCAGTCGCCGACGAGAACACCCCGATCAGTCGTCACGCGACAGGAGACAGATGGGCCGGACGTCGGCGGGCCCGTTTTCCCCGCTGAACCCACTCTGACGGCAACGCCACCCCCATCGCGCACACCGCCGGCCATTGCTTCCCCGCTTCCCAGCCGCACACCGGCGCCTACCGCCACACGCGTGCCCGCTCCCGCCGCCACTGTCACAGTCACGGCGACGCCCATACTGACGGAAACGCCAACGGTCACGCCGCCGCCCACGTCAACAGACACACCCACAGCAACGCCGACCAATACCCCCACGGCGACAGCAACGCCAACGTTCACGCCAACCCCCACCAACACGCCCACAGCGACGCCAACAAACACGCCGTCGAACACGCCGACGAACACGCCCACAGCAACGCCCACGAATACGCCCACGGCGACGCCAACAAACACGCCGACCAACACTCCCACAGCGACGCCGACGAACACGCCCACGAACACGCCCACGCCGACGGCAACGTCCACGCCAACCAGAACGCCCACGCCAACCCCCGACAACACTCCCTCGCCAACGCCAACGCGGCAACCATCCTCCAACGCCACGGCGACACCGATGCCGACGGATACTCCCACGCCGACGCCGGACGATGCCGGTCCTTTGCAGTCGTTTACATTACGCTAGAAAAGTTGCAGGGGCACAGGGCGAAAGCTATAATTCTCTGTGCTTTGGGCCATTAGCTCAGTCTGGCAGAGCAGGTGACTTTTAATCACTTGGTCGGGGGTTCGAATCCCTCATGGCCCACCTACTCCTGTGCCAAAACCTGTTGTATGCAATTTTTAAGGTACGGGTGTTCTAATGCCCCGGTCGAAGGCTTGACCGGCCGGCCGGGGCAGTTTCACAATTTTGGGAATTACCTTTACAACTTGCCGCCTCTTCCCGGGAGGTGACTGGTGGCCTTTCTTCCTCCAACCCAACGCAGGTAGCCACTATGAGGCTGTGTGTCATTAACCGGGGCGCCGTTACGTCCGTATTGTTTATGGCCACGGAAGCCAAGCCGGATGCCGTTGCTCCGCTATCGTTGCGGCGGCCGCGCCCCTGAGTGGC